>JAZSPL010000020.1:0-38555 GCA_045537435.1 Acutalibacteraceae bacterium | reverse complement strand
TATTTGAGAAAACAGAAGAAACTCAAGAATCAGAGGCTGTGAAGCCTCAGACAACAGAAATCATAAAGATGCCTATGAACAGTATTGTTCCCAATTTTAAGAATCCGTACAAGTGCCGTGAGGAAGATATGAAGCCGTTGGAAGATAGTATCCGTGAAAACGGTATCATACAGCCTCTTATGGTACGAAAGGACGATAAGGCTGATGTGTATGAAATCATATCAGGACACAGACGTTTCCTTGCAGCAACAAGGCTTAAACTGACAGAGGTGCCGGTGATAGTTTTAAATATCACAAAGGAAGAAGCAGATATTATTCTTGTTGACAGTAATCTGCACCGTGAACACATTTTACCAAGCGAGAAAGCCTTCGCCTACAAGATGAAAATGGATGCTATTAAAAAGCAAGGTAAACGAACAGATTTAACTTCGGACCAAGTCGGACCGAAGTTATCTGCAGATGAAGTATCCGATACCGACAGTGCTTCTCAGGTAAAAAGATATATCCGCCTTACCAACCTGATTCCAAGGCTTCTTGCTTTGGTAGATAGCGGTAAAATTGCACTTGGTCCTGCTGTTGAACTTTCATATCTCAGCCAAGGTCATCAGAACTTTTTGTCTGAAGCTATTGAGAAAGAGCTTGCTACACCATCTCTTGCTCAGGCACAGAAATTGAAGAAGCTGGAACAAGAGGGAAAGCTTGATGTCGGTACAATTCTTAGTATGGTTAAACAGCCTAAACCTAATCAGGTTATTACAGTTAAAATCCCCGAGGATAAAATCAGCAAATATATGAAATCTAATGCTACCGTAAAGGAAAAGGAAGATTTTCTTGCAAAGGCTGTTGAGTATTACGGAAAGCATCTTATGAGACAGAAAGACAGAGGTGCGAGATAATGAAAAAGCTTAAAGATTTTTACGGTCTCGGTTGTGACAGTGAATATGTTATTGACGGTGTCTGTTACAAGGTTTCTTCCAAGTTCGCACCCGTGAATATTTCAAAGATTGAAAACACTATAAGCGACAAAGCACAAAAATATGTGGGCAGTGATTTTGCACATTTGACAAATGCCGATAATAGAAATACAATGAATGCAGAATATATATGTTTGACTGCCGGGAAGGAGGATTAATGCAGTCTGATGCAACTATCGGAATTACTGCTATCTACTGCCGCTTATCAAGAGATGACGGCACGGAAACAGAGAGTAATTCAATCGGCAACCAAAAGAAAATGCTGACACAAAAGGCGAAGGAATTAGGTTTAACAAATACCAAGTATTATGTTGATGACGGCTATACCGGAACAAACTTCAACAGACCTGCTTTTCAGGAGCTTCTTGATGATATTGAAATGGGATATATCTCGGTTGTTATCGTAAAAGACCTTTCCCGATTAGGACGAGATTATGTTTCGGTTGGTCATTACACAGACAACTATTTCCCTGAGCATAACGTAAGGTTTATCGCTGTTAATGATATGGTTGACAGTGATGAGGGTGAGAACGAAATCGCACCCTTCAAGAATGTTATGAATGAGATGTATGCGAGGGATATTTCAAGAAAAGTACGCTCTGCACACAGAATCAGAGGTAATATGGGCGAACCACTTTCACAGCCGCCTTACGGGTATATTAAAAGTCCTGAAAACAAGAAGAAATGGATAATTGACCCCGAAGCTGCTGAGGTAGTAAGGGATATTTACAGAATGTGTCTTGAGGGGATGGGTAATGAAGCTATTGCAGGAGAATTACAAAGACGAGAAGTTCTTATCCCTATGGCATATTGGCAAAGCAAAGGTCTCAATCGTGGCGGTAAGAAAACTCAGCCGAATCCGTACAAGTGGTGCAAGACTACTGTTCAGAAAATACTCTGTCAACAGGAATACTGCGGTGATGTTATCAACTTCAAAACCTATTCCAAAAACTTCAAGAACAAAACCCGTATTGATAACCCTGTAGATAATTGGAAAATCTTCAAGGATGTTCACGAGCCTATTATTGACCGTGACACATGGGAAACGGTACAAAAGCTTATTGCAAGGACAAAACGCAGAGCACCAAAAAAAGAGAATGCAAGAAAGCACATTTTCAGCGGTCTTATCCGTTGTGCAGATTGCGGGAGCAATATGAGGTATCACACAAATACTGTCAACAAGGAGATTCACTATTTCAGTTGCGGTAATTATGTAAAAGATACACGTGGTACCTGCCCTGAAAGGCACTATATCCGTGCAGATGCTCTTGAACAGATAGTAATCTTTGAGCTCAAACGCCTTGCAATAATGCTCCAACAGGATGAACAGCTTCTTGCGGAAATCCTTGAAAAGAAAACCCATAAAGATTTCTATGATGAGAAGAAATTTCTTGAGGGTGAACTGCAGAAAGCAATAGTCCGTCAACAGTCAGTTGCTTCTCTTTATGAAAAACTGTATGAGGACAACGCAACAGGCAAGGTTACGGATGAATGGTTTACTCACATGTCTCATAAGTATGAGGTTGAGAGAACAGAACTGAAGGTCAGGATATTTAACCTGAGAGAAAAGGTAGCAAATATGCAGACGGTTCAGCACAGCAAGGATATGTTTATCGGTGCGATACGAAAATTTCTTGATATGGATACAATCACGGCACCACTCATTCACGAGCTCATTGACCACATTGATGTTTATGAAGCAGAGGGCAAGGGTAAGAACAAGACACAGAGAGTAGTAATTCACTACAACTTTGTAGGCTATCTTGAAATACCTGAAAATGATGAGCCTTGTTTCACGGCAGATACCCGTCAGGGAGTAGCAATAGGATATATTGCAAAACCAACAGAAAAGTCAGCATAACAAAAAAGTCGCACTCCGAAAGGAATGCGACGATACATAAAAATGATAAAAATATATACAAAACTCTATTTTAAGCAAAAAAATGAGTATTCACAGGTCAAATCCCTTATGAATACTCAATATGGTCGGAGTGGCGGGATTTGAAGCGTTAAAAACACTCCGACAAACCCAGTAGAATCAACGAATCAGGGCATCAAAACCCCATTTCGCCGACGTTCCGCCGACGGCAAAAACGTACAATTTTTACTTAAAAACTCATTAGAGAACAGGGGGAGTGATTGAAAAACAAGAAGCGGGCATACCTGTTTCGCTGTCTCCTTTATTGTTGCCCGTCAACCGACGGCAACCACACTGAAATTTTGAAAAATGAGGGTAATTTTGATCGGCTATAAAGATTTTATTTAGCTTTAAATCTTGTTAAATTACAATTGATAATTCAATAGAAAAAACATATAAAGTATAGGCGTAAGAAAATCGAATATAACACAGATTCGGTGTTATATTTGATTATGGCTAAAAAAAACGCATGCTTCGCTCAAATCATCAAAAGTATTGATGTTGAATTCCTTTGTGGCGATACAAAATGCGAGGCCTTTTAAGTTTTGAGTGGTCAGCAGATTGATATAATCACATAGATTATCACATGTTGAAGAATAATTTGGTTTTTTCAATATGTTCAGGGCCTTGTGTCGAAAAATACAGAAACCTGTACCCTTAAGGTTGTTAATTAGTGTTGAGGGTTTTTCTATGCATCTGACTATCTGTAAGTTTTGATCTATTTCAACAGAGTAGTTGCTTTTAATTTTTTCATAATCATCTTCGTATGTAAAGCCACAATAGAAATCATACTCAGGATTCTCTATATGCTTTTTTGTTATTTCACTTTTGAAATCTACGAAAACTTCATCCGCAAGTTGTAAAATAATATCCTCGTCTTTCAGATCTTTAAGTGCAAGCGATAATGCACCGATCAATCCGTCGGATTCGTTTTGCTTAACGTAGGAAATGTTCAAACCCTTATAGTCTGAACCGATTTCGGCTTGAATTAAATCACTTTCATCACCGACAACAATGCAGATGTTTTTGATCTGCAGATCAATCAGAATGTCAAGAGAAAATTCTATAAGAGCTTTTTCTTTAATTTTTACAAGTGGTTTGCAACAACTGTCGTCAAAACTTTGTTTCAAGCGATTGCCGTTGCCACCTGCCAATATTATTCCAACCATTTTTCACACTTCTTATTTTGATGCTACATTTGCACATCAGTAATTAATCCTTTTTTCTTCAATGACTAACGGCTTTTCTCCGCTGTTACGAGCTATTGAAATCACATATTCAAAAATAATACATACAACAATAATCAATGCTAACACGGCTGCGAGAATGGCACGTAAAATAACAACATTTGCAAAGTTTAATAAATCCGAATGAATGATGCGGGGGATTGCAATGAAGCAGAATTCTGCAAGAAGTATTATGAGGGCAATTACGCAGCAGAGAATTATCTTTCGGGGTAGACAAACTGAGTATTGAGTTATACCGCACAGTGCAAAATCATAGTACTTGTTAAGGTTGAATTTTGATTTACCCTTTTTCCGAGCATCCTGAGTGTAATAAACATATTCGGTTGAGGATGCATATTGACTGACTATACCTCTCAAAAAAGGATTTGCAACATTGATTTGTTTTAGTGTTGTAATAAAGCTTTTGTCAAACAATTCAAATTCCGTGGCATGAGGTTTCAGCTTAAGCCCGAAAACCTTGATTATAAGAAAGTAAAAGACTGTTCTCAAAAAGTAAACAAATTTGTTTTCTTTACTCTGGTTTTTTACACCAAGGACAACCTGAGCGCCTTTTTCCCATTTTTCAATGAATTCAGGAATAAGTTCAGGTGGGTTCTGCAAATCAGCATGGACGATAATTGCACAGTCTCCCTTGGCTTGTTGCATACAGTAAAATGTATTTTTGAGATAACCGAAATTGCGTGTATAAAAGACACATTTAATGTCATCGCATTCAGAACATATTTTTTCAATAGCTGCTCGTGTTCCGTCAGTAGAACCGTCGTCAAAAAACACTATTTCATAATCGTAGTTCTCTATAGTTTTAAAAACCGCACGTGTTCTGCTGATTATTTCGTCCACCATAGCGATTTCATTATATATGGGAACCACAACGGATACAAGCTTTTTGTCAGTGTTCATTATTTTCACCTGCCGAGTTGATTTGCTACTTTAAAACGTATATGTTATGATAACATAATTGGATAATGTAGTCAAATTTTAAACAAAACTTATCGCAAAGTGGTTTAATTGACTTTAAAATGGTTTTATGTTAGTATAAAGTGAATAAACAAGGACAATAAAAGGGTGTTAGATGATGTCGAAAAAGATTAATAAAACTGATATTATTTTTACCGTTGCTTTGATTTTGGGATTGCTATTTCATATATCAACAATATTTTTTCTGTATATTAACCATGATGAAACCTTTTATCTGACAACGCCTTTAAGGTTGATAAATGGAGAATATCTGATTCAACACGAATGGCATCTTTCGCAGTTTTCTTCTCTATTCTCATATTTGCCTGTTCGTGTTTTCACAATGATTAATGGTTCAACGGACGGGATAGTTGTTGCTATGCGTTGCGTATATATCTTGCTACACACTGCTGTTAGTGTATGGATATACAGATTTTTTAAAGAGTACGATATATGGGGTGTAGCGGCTGCAATGATGTTCTATATACAGGTTCCATACGCAATCTATGCAATCAGCTACCATTCAACACTTGCAATTTTTGTGCTTTTATTTACATTTTGTTTGGTTTCGGCAGTGAAAGATAATTTGCCGAAAAGATGCATTTTGGCAGGATTTTGCTATGGTGCGTGTTGTGTATGCAACCCAACGTTTGCGTTGTTTTTTGCGGTATATACTGTTCTTTGTATTTTATGGTTAAAGAAAGATTCAATAACAAAAAAAATATCTGAAATATTGAGTGCGAAAAGTAAGAAACACCAATTTTTCTCTGAGGATTTAGCTTGCATACAATCATATGACAATATTTGCGGCGTTAAAGCTTTTTTGTTTTCGTTGGCAGGTGTCTGCATTATGGCGATAATCTGTATAGTATTTTTCTTCTTAACGGGTGGAAGGATTACTTCAGTTGTTGAGAATTTAGAGAATCTTATAAATAGTAGTGAGTACGAAGTTGTAGAAAACTCGTTAGTTTTAAAGTTGCAGGATATATTTGAAGCATGGTCTGCTGTCAGCTTAAAGATGCCGTTTTTATTACCGATTTTGCTGGTAGGGATAGCTTTTGATAAAAAGCGTTTATTTTCTTCGCACAGGATAATTTATATTTTACTGGCGTTTGCTGTCTCTTGGGTATATGTTTTGGGCATATTTAAGGCAGAAACGTCAAATGCATATATTTTCTCTCTGCCGTTTGCGGTTTTTTCAATGGTTTGTTACATATTAACTGAAAAGAAAAATAAAATCCTATTTTATTGTATGTGGTGTGTATGTGTAGTGGGTGCGTGTGTTCATGGAATGGTGTCTAATACGCTTCTTACTTCAGCCGGAGTTGTACTTTCGGTAGCAAATGTTTTAGGTGTAATTTTTGTTGGGGATATGTTTCGTGAATTAAAAACAAAAATCAAATGGAAAAAAGATTTAAAAGAAGATAAGCTTTTTTGCATAGGTCGAACAACCATTTGCTTAGCTTTGTGCCTGCAAATGCTTTTATATGGTATTGCTATTTATAGTTTTAAGGATTTAGCTAATAAAACAATTTTGGAAAGAGAAGGTACTTTTTCAGGGATATTGTTAAGTCAAAGTCAGCACAGTAAATATGAAAAAATATTAAATGACCTCGACACAATAAAAGCGCAAAGCAATCAAGAAGATCCGGTTTTATTTATATCATCGGAAAATTGGATGTATATTTATGCAGATAGACCATTCGCCACTTATACTGCGTGGAATCAGGCCAGATTTGACAGTGATAGCCTCAAATCCTTTTATTGTCAGAATAATGATAAATTACCCCGATTTATATATATTCCTAAAGCTGAAGTAACAGGAGATTATTACTACAGTGAGGATCGTTTAGAAAATGTTCTGATCAAAGCAGAAGAATTATTTATTTATAAAAAAGAAGAGCTTCCGGGAGGCTTTTTACTGACTGTTACGGAACATAAGTTCGATATTACAAACAAATCAGAATAACAAAAGGAAGCGAAATTATTTTCGCTTCCTTTTTAAAATTGTACTTAAAAGTTTGAATCCGTGCCTGATGTAATTTTTTAAAACAATCGGTTCACTGAGACAGGAGAGGACTTTTTTGCCGATGTATTTTGGTCTGAGATAAAATCGCAACAGATATCTGTTCCTGAGTTTTTGAATAACATCCATTGAAACTGTCTGGGTACCTGTGGTGTTTGGTGAAAAATAATCGTTTCCAAAAGCAGTTGAACTGATTGTACCGTATTCTTTACACTGTTCATACAACTCTGTACCGTAATATGGCATTGCAATATGAATTTCAATAAAATCAGGGTCAATATTGAGCATAAATTCAAGAGTTTCGATTATTTCTTTTTCACTTTCCCAAGGAAAACCTATCATGAAAAAACCGAATAATGGCAGTCCACTGGTTTTTATAAGTTTTGCCGCACGAAGATTGTCTTCTTGCGTTGTTCCTTTTTTTATTTTTTTCAGTGTCTCGTCGTTCCCACTTTCGAAACCGACAGCAATCATAAAGCAACCTGCTTCCTTGAGCTTTTTAAGTAACTCGAGGTCAAGCGGCTTCGCACGGGAATTAACTGTGAATTCGATTTTTCCGTGAAGATCAGAGCTGATTATTTTATCGCACAGATGAGTTGCCCATTCAGCGTCAATTGTGAATGTATCGGCTTTGAAGAAGAAATTTCTTATGCCGAATTTGTAATAGCATTCTTCAACTTCAGCAAAAATATTTTCTACGCTTCTTTTTCGCACTTTGTTACCTGAGATAATTGGAGTCAGACAATATGTGCACTGCGACGGACAGCCTCTTGATACCTGTATGGTAGCCATTGGTTCACCGGTATCCGGTCTGGGATACAGCTCGTTTTTCATAAGATCTCTTGCTGGAAATGGTATTTCGTCAAGATCGTAACACCAACAGTTGAAATCAGACTTTAAAAAAATACCGTCTTTTTTGTAGAAAATCCCTGGAATATGACTGAACTCGGATTTGTTTGTAACGATACTGTCAACAAGATCACCGATAACCGTATCAATTTCTCCACCAATAAGGTAGTTTATGTTATGCAGGTCGAGAGTATTGAGGATATCTGTAGGAGTATCAAAAAAAATAGCTCCTTTCAAAATAAAATCACAGGAATGAAAGGCATTTATCTTATTGATAAAATCGATGTCATCAAGTATAGTTGCGTTGGTTGTACTTATAACGATTATATCAGGCAAATAAGAAACAATATCAGTTTTTACATCATCAAAACCGAGCTTTTCTGTCTGATAATCTTTCAAAAGAACACTATATCCGCGTTTTTTTAATATTGCGGCGGCATAACCCATATCGTTGCAAGCATGAATCGTCGCCACAGCAGATTCGTCAAGATTGCACTGGGCGCGGTCTTCACTTCTCTGATATGCTTTGCCGGGAGGGTACATCAGCAGGATTTTTTTCATATTTAAAAAACTCCGAAAATAACTTTAGGATAAGTCTAACACAAATCGTATTTTAAATCAAATACATTTTGCTAAGCAATGGGGGAGTTGTTGAAAACGGAACCTGATTACGCAGTCCTCGATCGCTTTACCGCTGTAAATTTTTCATAAATAGATTATTTTTAATTCATATTATATTTCTTTTTGATTGATGGATATGCGTGAGAATACCAAAATACGTATAGAAATTCATATAAAGCAGAAAACCCATTAATCAAAAAGCTGACAGGACCCTTTAACGAAATAGAATGTAACCCATTCTGTATGGTTTGCTTGGCAAATTCAAATGATTTGCCGCGTGAATAAGCGTGTTTATTTGTAAAGCTCTTCCAGTGCATAGTGCGTCTAATAACCCTTAAGTCTTTTGTCGGAACAGAAGAAAGGTTTACTCCTACATTTTCTGTTGCAACCACTTTAGATAATCCTTTCAGGCTGTTTGCAGGATTATATTTACCTGAAAAGACAACTTTATCGAAAAGCTCGGTGCCGGGAAGGGGAGTGAAATGATAAATCGGGGTTAGATCGGCGTTAATGCTATTGATTAACTCTACTGTGTCTCTTAGTTGCTGCTCGGTCTCATCGGGAAAACCGATAATAAAGGAACAAATGGTGGTTATTCCGATATTTTTTAAGATTTCAATTGTAGGTTTAATTCTGTTTAAATCAAGATTCTTATGTATTGTCTGTTGCATATACTCAGAACCGCTTTCTATTCCGAAAAATATCCAACGGCAACCGACTTCATATAAAAGACGGTAGTCTTCTTCAGAGAGTACACCTATTCTCAGCTGTATACCGAAACGGATATGTATGTTGTTTTCCTTGATTTTGCTGCAAAATTCCTTTACCTCTGATTTATCAACACACCATAATTCGTCAGAAAAATATACACCGTCAAGCCCATGGTTTTCATAAAGATATTTTATTTCTTTAATAACATAGTCAGTTGGTCTCTTGCGATGGGTACTTTTATGAAAATTGACATTAGAGCAGAATGCACATCTGCACACGCAACCTTTTGACGAATATATATACATCATTTTTTGACATCCCAGGTATGGCTGCATATATACAGGGACGTCAATTAAATTAAAATCAGAAATTGGCATACAACTCAGGTCTGAAAAATCTCTGCAAGGATTTATTATTATCCTATTGTTTATTTTGTAAGCCAACCCTTTTATATCGGTATAACTTTTATTTTTCTCTATGCAATCAAGGAGCTCATTCCACATTTCCTCACCCTCGCCAACGGAAACCATATCAACATAATCTTCAACAAGTACAAGTTCTGGTTGCATAGAAGGAAGCTGGCCGCCCCATACGACGGTTTTCCCAAAATTTTTTGCTTTTTTGATATTTTAATTGCATCTTTCAGACCACGCGACGACATAACAGAAATGCCTATAATTTCAGGTTCAAATGAATCTAAAATAGTTTGAAATTTAGTTTTATCGACACATCGGTCATACAGTATTACTTCGTGACCTGCGGCTTTTAAAAAAGAACCAATCGAAAGTAAACCCAGAGGATTGAATAGTGCTCGTATGTAATAGCCTACATTAGGATTAATCAAAAGAACTTTCATAGTGCCCTCTCCGTATTGTTCTGAATAATAATTCCATTATAGCACAATAAAATTAAAATAGCAAATTAGAATTTTAGAATTATACAGATGGAACTTGTTACAAAGTTATCAGAGTATCCAATGTTGTTCAGTAATTAATAGGCATGATTGATGAAATGAACGATGAAACCATAAACTTATTTTCAGGCGACCTATCCGCCGACGGTTTGCCGCCGTAAAGGTTATAGGGTGAACCGTCACTTTCTCAATCCGGATAATTTTTCGCAACATAACAAACCCATACAGAACAAAGAAAAAAGCCAGGGAACACCTAGTGTTTCCTGACTTTGTTTTTATGGTCGGAGTGGCGGGATTTGAACCCACGGCCTCTTGGTCCCGAACCAAGCACGCTACCATCTGCGCTACACCCCGTTGATTGCTGGATAATTATATACTATATCTCTGATAAAATCAAGTCTTTTTTTAGAAATTTTTAAATTAAATTATCATTATTTACAAAAATTTTATAACAATCTTGTTTAATTGGTAGACCGTGATTCACTTGCACTTTTTAGTGTTTTCCTTTATAATAGTTAAGGTATAATAGTAGAACTGTATCTTGTTATATATAGGAATGTTTATAAGGAGGAATAGTTATGAAACGAAAGATTCTGTCAGTTGTAGTTTCATTAATTTTGATAATAGGGGCGGTTTATCCTGCATTGACGGTTGCGAGCGCGGCGGTCTGGAACGGCACAACGACAATACCCTCGATTTCGGGAGGTGTGTATCAGATTGCAACGGCTGAACATCTTGCGTGGTTTGCGAATGCCGTAAATAACGGAACAACTACGATAAAGGCTGTCCTCACAGCTGATATAGAACTTAACTCTCCCGGTTCAACGGAGAATGAATGGACACCTATCGGAACAACGGAACATCCGTTTGAGGGAACATTCGATGGTGCAGGTCATACGATCAGCGGTGTTTATATTAATACAACAGGAAGTAACGTAGGACTTTTCGGAAAGATAAATAATACAGCGGACGAGGGCAAGACTGAAAGTGTTGCACCTGAGTTTATCGTATCAAAGAAGACCATACTTATTAAAAACCTCCGGGTTATTGATTCCGATATTACAGGACATCAGAATGTCGGCGGTATCGTCGGTAACAGCGACGGTGCTGGTATAAAAGATTGTTATTTTGAAGGTAATGTAACGGGTACATATAACAGTGTCGGTGCGATTGTCGGCCTTGCAAATTCTGAAACTGTAGTTAATCAGTGTCAGACAACAGGTACGGTAACAGGTGAACAGCGTACGGGCGGTGTTGTCGGTTATGCAAACGGTAACTCTGTTGTTTCAAAATGTTACAGTAATGCAAACGTTACGGGTACAAGAAATGTCGGCGGTATTGTCGGTACTCTTTCAGGTGCAAGCCTTGTCGGATGTTTCTTCCGCGGCAACGTTACGGCTGACAACAGAGTCGGCGGTATTATAGGCTATTCAACAATGAGCGTTGCACGCGGTGCTTATGCTATCGGCGGAGTTAACAGTGCAGGTACAGACAAAGGCGGCGCAGTAGGCATTATCTTCGGCGGTGAATTTGCAAGTATTTTCTATTGCTTTGAAATGTCGCAGTGCGACGGTCCTGTCGGTATCGGACGTACGATGGACGAGCTTTATACGGCAGATTTTGTTAAAGAACTCAACAAGGCGATGCCGTATTTCTGCTTTGACTATACTAACATAAACGACGGTTTCCCCGTGCTTATGTGGATGCTTCAGTCGGATGTATGGTCAGGTGAGCTTGAGGTTCCGAAGAAGAATGACTCAGGATATTATCTTATTTATAAGCCTTCGGAGCTTGCGTGGTTTGCGGGTCTTGTAAACGGTACGATTCCCGGCGTTGATGCAAATCCTGCGGCAAATGCTGAGGTTATGGATAACCTTCTTTTCAATATCGATGTTTACGACGATTCAATGGCTATTACCGAATGGACGCCTATCGGAACTGCAAAAAAACCGTATACGGGCTCGTTCAAGGGCGGCGGGTTCAACATAGCAGGTATCTATACATCTGTCAATGCAACAGAAGACGGTAAAAATATCGGATTTTTCGGCTATGTCGGCTCAGGAGCGACTATCGATAATGTTCTTATTATGGACGGTCTTATCTGCGGTGTTGAAAATGTCGGCGGTATTGCAGGATATGTAATGGGCGCTCAGGTTACAAACTGCGTTTCAAACAGTGAGGTCCGCGGTGACAAGGCTGTCGGTGGTGTTGCAGGTAATATTCTTGCTTCTGCAAAGCTTGTAGGCTGCGGTATGATTGGTTCAATCAATGCAACAAATACAACGGGCGACCAGTCGTTCGTTCAGAATATCGGCGGTGTTGTAGGATACAATAACCGTTCCGAGGTTAAGAAAAGCTTTTCTTATTCAGATATCAATGCGGCGAATGCAAGATATGTCGGTGGTGTTGTAGGTAATAACGTAGGCGGTACAATCCAGAATTGTTACAGTACATCTACAATCATCGGTAATACGAACTGCGGCGGTCTTGTAGGTTACTACAATCAGGGTTCAATTTCAAAATCCTATACGGCAGGTAAGGTTACCGCATCTTCACTTTCAGGTATTGCTTTCGGTCAGATAACAGGTACAGGCATTTCTGAGTGTTTCTACGATTCAGCTTATCTTACAATTTCAAATACGATTTCAGGAGCGACGGCAAAGACGACACAGGAAATGTCGGGTACGCGAGCAATCAGCGGAATGGGTCTTTCAACGGGCGAGTGGAGATTCCTTAACGACGATGAATATTTCTACTATTATCCGCAGATCAACACAATGGCATATGCGGCATCAAGAACGATTAAGGAAACTTCAAAGGAAAGTGTAAAACGTGTTCAGTCGCAGTATGTTGCAAGGGTTGAAATCGACGGCAGAACAGATACATATTATCAGACTCTTGATGCAGCGCTTGAATACGCTTCAACAACAGACTCGGTTGTTCTTCCTACAGTTTATCTTGTTCGCGATTTTGAACTTTCAGAAACTCTTGATGTTTCGTCAACAATCGGTATTTTCGGTGAGGACGGTGCAACTCTTAAAAGGGCGGAAGGCTTCAACGGAACAATGATAAATGTTACAGGCAAGCTTACTGTCGGTTCTGCTGTTTACGGATTCGACGATTCTCCGGCATTCTATGTTGACGGTAATTTTGTTGAGGGTACAGTTTCAGCTGTTACAGTACAGAAATACGGTGTGCTCACAATTGAAGACGGTGTTCAGTTCCGCAACTTCAGAACGGTTCCGCTTTCAACGGCGGCTGTACGCGGCTCTGCAATTAATGTAAATACAGGTGAGCTTGTTGTTAACGGTGGCTCCTTCTACCAGAACATTTCAAAGTCAACAGGCGGTGTTGCTTATAATAACAGCGGTACCGTAACCGTTACTGACGGTGTATTTAAGGAAAATGAAGCAACGCAGGGTGCTGCGATTTACAACTATGACGGTACGCTGACAATCACAGGCGGCAAGTTCGAAGGTAATATCGCAAGCGGTAAGGGCGGTGCCTGCGTAACATACGGTCTTTACGGCAAGACAACGGTTGCAAATTCTGCCGAGTTTAGTGGCAATCAGGCAACGGACGGCGGTGCGCTGAGTGCTGATTATTACGGAACAATAAATATCGACGGTGGTTCGTTTACGGGCAATGTCGGCTATGATACGGGCGGTGCAGTTTTTGTTAATGCGAACGCTACACTGAACATGACAGGCGGATACGTTGCAAACAATGTTTCAAATAAGTCAAAGGGCAGTGCGGTTTACAATGAAGGCCTATTTACGATGAAGGGTCTTGCACAGATTGATTCTTCAAACGATGTTTACCTTAAAACGGATAAATATATTACAGTAACGGACAGACTTGACTGTGCGGGTTATGCAGCAGTTATAACTCCGGAAGTTTATTCTGAAGGAAAGCAGGTGCTCGACGGTGATTTTGTAGGTGCGGGATATGCTAAATTAGGCGTAACAAATTCTAATTGGTATATCCTTGCAAACGGTAAGCTTACGAGCCTCGCTTCAAAGACAATTGCAACAGTAACTAAAGAAAATGCATTCTCTGTTCAGTTCACAAATCTTTACGATGCTTTTGAATCGGTAAAGGCAGGGGAACAGGCAATTATTACCGTTGTTGCAGATAACTCAATTACAAAACCGATTACGGTAAGAGGTGACATTCTTCTTACATGTGACGAGGAAACCTGTGTTTCAATGCGCGGCGGTGCATTCAACGGAATTATGTTTACTGTCGAAAACGGAGCTGTTCTTCGTCTCGGTGATGAGGTTGTAAATCCCGAGCAGCAGGCTCAGAAGGATTATGCCGCAGGCACACGCACTGAGGGACAGATGGTTCTTGACGGAGGATTCGGTCATACGGGTGTTGTCGGCGCAGCAGCTATCGACGTTAAATCGGGCGGCGAACTTCATCTTTACGATGATGCAATAATTCAGAACTTTAAAAATACAACATCAAGCGTGGTTACCGTTTCAGGTAAAATGTATATGTACGGCGGTACAATCTGCGATAATATTTCAACATACGGCGGAGCAGTTTATGTTAAAACAGGCGGCGAGCTTCACACAATGGGCGGTGTCATCTGTGACAATACTGCAACAAAAGGCGGTAATGCGGTTTACTCGGACGGTAAGGTTGTAAGAACGGTTTATTCTTATGATTACCTCTATATGGAGCACGTTTACGATGCTGAAGGTAACTATGTTGAAACAAAAGATCCTGTTTATTACTCAACAGTCAGCACAGATATCTTCATAAAGCACGGTGATGCAGTTTACCTTACAAATAACCTTATGTATACTGCAAAGGCAAGCAGGGAAACAATTATAACAAACACGAACAATGTGCCGATTGAGGATAATTTAAGTCTCGGTACAATGACACTTGATTTTGCAAAGTACACTCTCGGCTCGGTAGTTCTTACCGGTACTCATATTTCAAACTTTAGTACCACTTTCGATATCGCTGAATACGGATACTATATTCTCAGCAACGGTACGCTTGGTATCAACAAGCTTATTCCGAAATCAACATCAGGACTTGAGGTTAACAAAGAAAAGGCTTTGATTTCAGGCTTTGACCTTGAAAAAATGACGGTCGGCAACTATTTGCAGAAGTTTGAAAACAGCTCTTCACTTATCAAATTTTACAGTCCGAAGAATAGCAGAGTGGCACTTAAAAACACAGACCTGCTTACAACAGGTTGCTACATTCAGCTTCGTGACAGTACCGATACAAGCAAGGTTATTGACACGGTAACGGTTGTTGTTTACGGTGATACTAACTGTGACTACATAATCGACGGTCAGGATTCAGTTATCATCAGTGCCATTGCAGGTGAGTTGCTTACCTCAGCCAATACTTCAGCGGCAGTTCTGGAAGCGGCTGACATTAACTTTGACGGTAAGGTTAACTCAATCGATGCCGAGCATACGGATATGAGCGGTATTTTCCTGCAGACAATCGGTCAGAACAAGGCATAATTAAATAAATCCGCCCACTCGGGCGGATTTAATCTTGATAACGGGAGGCGATAAAATGGGCATTTGTTACATTGTAGCGGCAGGAGAGATGTACGATGAAATTCCGATTATTAAGCCTGATGATTTGCTTATAGCTGCAGATGCAGGTTATCTTCATTTGCAGAAACTTGGTGTCGAACCTCATATCCTTCTTGGCGATTTTGATTCTATGACAGCTCCTAACAATAAAGATATAATCGTCCATCCCGTGATGAAAGACGATACGGACACAATGCTTGCAGTTAAGCTCGGATTTGAAAAAGGCTATACTGAATTTGTGATTTACGGTGCGCTTGGCGGTGAGAGGACAGACCATACCGTTGCCAATCTTCAATCGCTTGCTTTTATAGCTGAAAAAGGCGGCAAAGGAACACTTGTCGGAAATGGTGAATGTTTTACCTTAATAAAAAACACCGGAATTGAAATTATCAAGGGCGAAAATCCGATTTTCTCCGTCTTTGCTTACGGAGGAAATGCAGAGGGGGTAACCATTAACGGTTCACTGTTCGACGTTGAAAACTTTTCGCTTTCTCCGTTCTTTCCTCTTGGTGTCAGCAATAAAATCAATGAAGAAAAAGTCCGGATCAGTGTAGAAAACGGATGTCTTTTAATTGTTTATAACCGATAAAAATAACCTGCTGATTTCGTCAGCAGGTTTAATTTTTTATTTCTTAAGTTTTGTTTCGAAGCAGAGCCAACCGCAACTTTCGTGTCTGCCGATGACCTCGAAACCGTACTTTTCAAAAGCGTCAAGCACGTCCTGCTCTCTTGTGTCAATGATTCCCGACGTAATGTAAACACCGTCATCTTTAAGGAACTGACCTACGTTTTCTGTAAACATAACGATGATGTCGGCAACGATATTTGCGACAACAACGTCGTATTTGCCCGTAACCTTATCGGTAAGATTGCCCTCAAAAACAGTGAATTTCGGCTCTTCAAAACCGTTGATTGTACCGTTTTCTTTTGCCGTTTTAACTGCGAGAGCATCAATGTCAACTCCCGTTGCGCTCTTTGCACCGAGAAGAAGACCTGCGATTCCGAGAATACCGCTTCCGCATCCGATATCAAGAAGCTCAACGTCAGGGTTGATGTGCTTTTCAAGAGTTTCAAGGCAGAGTCTTGTTGTGTCGTGTCCGCCGTTACCGAAAGCAAGACCGGGCTCAATGTCAAGAACGATTCGTCCGTCTGCATCGTATTCATCCTCCCAGACAGGACGGATAAGAAGCTTATCGCCGACGGGAAGAGGCTTGAAATAAGCCTTCCAGTTGTTTTCCCAATCCTGGTTTCTGCAGATGCTAAGGTCGATTTCGTGCTCAATACCTTCTGCGTTATATCTTTCAGAAAGGAAAGCTACAGCCTCTGCAGGACTTTCTTCGGGAGAAATATAAATATGCACAACAGCTTTGTTTCTGTCCTTCTGAAGAAGGTCTTCGTCGATGAGGTCGATGTGGGCAATTTCCCACGCAGCCTCTTCAAGGTCGCTGTAATCTTCAATGTAGATGCCGTAGGGGACAACCATCTGTGCAATGTCGCCCGCCTTGTCAACGTCTTTTGTGTTAACGTTTATTTTAACTTCTGTCCATTCCATAATATACCTCTTATAATAAATCAGCCTTAGGCTTTATTTCTTTTAAACCGTGGTTGTAAAGCTTTCTGTTGTCAAGTGCCCACTGACGGGGAGTGAAGTCGCCCGGTTCAACCTCGGACACAGCCTGTGAAATTTCATATATACGTGCATCAAGCAAGTCGAGCTGAGAAAGAATCTCGGCCTCAAGGAACATCGGGCGAACAGCCGCACCGAACTCAGGTTCACCGTGATGAGAAAGTATCATATGCTCAATAAGCATAAGCAGCTCTCTGTCAATTCCGAGTTCTTCACCGACTTTTTCAATGTTCATTGCACCCTTAACAAGGTGACCGATGAGTGAACCTTCAACTGTGTATCCTGAAACAACACCTGTTTCGCTTACGTCAAATTCCTGGATTTTAGCAACATCGTGAAGGATAACACCTGCATAAAGCAGTTCTCTTTCAAGGCTCGGGTAAATATCGCACACAGCCTTTGCAAGCTTGAGAATTGAAAGAGTGTGGTAAAGCAAACCTCCGCGGATTGCGTGATGAAGCTTGAAAGCTGCGGGCCAGTAAAGAAGATTTTCTTTGTTACGCTCGAGTACAGTAAGAATGAGAGTCTTAAGCTGAGTGTTTTCAAAAGAGTTTACTGTGTTGACTATGTAGTCGTACATATCTTTACCGCTGTAATCAGCACTCGGAACAAAATCCTCCATATTAACTCCGTCGCTTTCAGTCGCAGGGCGCACTCGGTCAATACGAAGCTGAAGTGCATCGTTGAACATTGAAACAGTACCTCTTATTTTGATAAGCGAATTGAGCTTGATGCCGCCGTGAACATCTTCCTTGTAATCCCAGAGCTTTGCACCGATTTCACCTGAGCTGTCTGTAAGAATCAGGTCAAGGAAGGGCACACCCTTTGCAGTCTTTTTAATTTCAAGGCTTTTAACGAGGCAGAAGCCCTCAACACCACCGTTTGAGTTGATTTCAGTAAAATTCAAAAAAATCCCTCACAATCATGAGAATATAAGCAATTATACCATATATAACACATAAATAAAAGATATTTTTCTTGCAAATAGGTTTTCTGTATGATAAAATTTTTCTATTAAGGTTTAAAGAGGGTATAGCTATGTCAAAAAAGAAAAATCATTTTTTTGCAATGCTTTCAAGAATGAAATATATCAACCGTTGGGCACTGATGAGAAACACTCACAACGAGAATATCAGCGAGCATTCTCTTGAGGTTGCAACTGTTGCACACGCTCTTGCGGTTATTCATAACACACGTTTCGGCGGCAATATCAATGCTGACCGTGTTGCGGTGCTCGGTGTTTTCCACGATGCACCCGAAATTCTTACGGGTGATATGCCGACACCAATCAAGTATTACAGTAAGCAGATTCAGGAGGCTTACAGCCAGGTTGAGGACGATGCGTGTAACGCACTTCTCGATATGCTTCCCGAAGATTTAAGAGAGCAGTATGCGCCTTACTTCATCAAAAGGGAAGAGGACCGTCAGCTCTGGAAATTTGTTAAGGCTGCGGATAAAATCTGTGCTTACACAAAGTGCATAGAAGAGGCAAAGGCGGGAAACCACGACTTTGACAAGGCGGCGAAAACGAACCTTAAAAGCCTTGAAGAAATCGAGATGCCTGAGGTTAAATGTTTTATGGAAGATTTCCTCAAAAGCTACAGCCTGACACTTGATGAAATGAATCAGGAAAACTGATTATATTCAGTTGACTTTTGCATAAAATGCTATATAATCTATTCTGGAATTTTTGCTATTGAGAGGTAATAATATGGGCAAGTACACAAAGGAAGACATTATCCGTCTTGCGAAAGAGCAGAACGTGCGTTTTATAAGACTTCAGTTCACTGACATCCTCGGCTGTATGAAAAACGTTGCTATCACTATCAACCAGCTTGAAAAAGCTCTTGACAACGAGTGTATGACAGACGGCTCATCAATCGAAGGTTTCGTCCGTGTTGAAGAGTCGGATATGTATCTTTATCCCGATTATGATTCTTTTGTTGTACTTCCGTGGGAGCACGAAAGATTCGGCACAACTGCACGACTTATCTGTGACGTTTACAATGCAGACAGAACTCCGTTCATCGGTGACCCGCGTAACGTTCTTAAGCGTGCAATTGAAAAAGCAGATAAGATGGGTTACACATTCAATGTAGGCCCCGAGCTTGAATTCTTCCTTTTCTATAACGACGAAGAGGGCAGACCGACAACAAAGACTCACGACAGAGGCGGATATTTCGACCTTGATAATGTTGACCTCGGCGGTAATTGCCGTCGTGATATGTGTATCGCACTTGAGGATATGGGCTTTGAGATTGAAGCATCCCACCACGAATGTGCAGAAGGTCAGCACGAAATCGATTTCAAGTACGGCGACGTGCTTGATGTTGCAGACAAGGTTATGACCTTTAAATATGTTGTTAAAAAGTATGCTCAGCTTCACGGCCTTTATGCTACATTCCTTCCAAAACCGATTTACGGTATCGCAGGTTCAGGTATGCATACAAATATGTCACTTTTTGATAAGAACGGTAACAATGCTTTCTACGATCCTGACGGAGAGTTTGGTCTTTCGGATACCGCACTTCACTTCATCGCAGGTATTATGAAGCATATCAGAGCAACAACGGCAATCAACAATCCGCTTGTTAACTCATATAAGCGTCTTGTTCCGGGCTATGAAGCTCCCGTTTATATTGCGTGGTCAGCATCAAACCGTTCAGCACTTGTCCGTGTACCCAAGGCAAGAGGTAAGGGAACGAGAATTGAGCTTCGCAGCGCAGATCCTGCTTGCAACCCGTATCTTGAAATGGCACTCTGCCTTCTTGCAGGTCTTGACGGTATTGAAAAAGGTTATATGCCTCCGAAATCGACGGTTAAGAATATCTTTGATATGACTCCCGAAGAGAGAGAAGCAGACGGTATCACATCACTTCCGGGTTCTCTTGAAGAAGCTGTTGATGCTTTTGAAGCAAGTGATTTCATCAAAGAATCTCTCGGTGAACACGTTTATACAAAGTTTATCGAAGCAAAGAGAAAAGAGTGGGAAGGCTACCGTACTTCAATTTCTCAGTGGGAAATCGACACATACCTTGCTAAATATTAATTTAAAACTCAACCTCCCGAGCAATCGGGAGGTTTTTCTCTTAAATGCTGTATTTATAAACTCCGCTAGGTTTAGTTTCTTTAATCTCATCCCTTAACTTGATTTCAGCTGTTGTGCCTACGGGGATTTCGATTTCAACAAGTGTTTTGCCGTTCTCTTTCTTCCATTCGCATCTGATTGTACCGAGGGGTGATTCGATTTTCGTCTTTGCCCACTGTATACCGCAATCAATTTCGGGAGCTACGGTGAATGTCTTATATCCGTCTTTTATCTCTCGTATACCAGCAATGTGAGAATAAAGAATCTCGTCAAAAGTTCCAAGGAAATAATGGTCAAATGAACGTGTTGACGGCTCCCAAGCTTCCCAAGCACTCGTTGAACCTTTTTCTATCCAATAACCCCAGCTCGGGTAAGTGGTTTGTGTCAGCACTTTATAAGCAACGTCTGCGTGACCTGTATTGAAAAGCACGGGAAGAAGATGCTTTGTGCCTGTACAGCCTGTATCAAGGTGATAGCCGTGAGATACGATATCGTTAACAAGGTTGTTTACAACAGCTTCTTTGTTTTCGTCATCAACCATCCCGAATGAAAGAGGAAGGAGGTTTGATGTCTGTCTGTATTGACGTCTGTTACCTTTCGGGTACCAATGGGTTGTTTCGTAAATCTGCTTTTCTGCGTTGTAGAATTTTTCGTTGAAGTTCTTACGGATTCTTTCGGCTGCAGTAAGATATTCGTCCTCATCCCTCTTGCCGAGAATTTCGGAAATCTCAGCCATTGTTTTGAGCATAGCGTAAATATAAGAAGTACAGCAGATTTCGGCACCCTCGGACGGGTCGCATATCATTTCGCTGAATTCATCGTTTGACGGAGCAACCCAATCGGAAAGCTCACGTACTCTCCACGTACCGCCGAAGCTTTCAATATCCTTTATATCGTTAAGTGCAAATTCGCGCAGATGCGGATAAAGCTTTTCGGCAAATGCTGTATTGCCACAGAAATCGATAAGAGCCTTTGTGCCGAAAACAAAAATTGTGTTCCAGACGGGAGAGTTGCCGACGCCCCAGTCTGAGGTAGGAACAATAACGGGAACTGTTCCGTAATCCTTGAAGCAGTCGTCCATAATGTCGATAAACTGTGCCATATATTCACTCATATCGAAGTTATACATCATAGTTCCGATTGCACAGTTTGCATCGCCAAGCCAACCGTTTTTCTCGAAAACAGGTGTATCCGTCGGCTTCCATTGGAAATTATTGAGCAAAGTTCTTCGCATAAGCGTATGGAGCTTATTCACAAGCTCGTCTGAGCATTCAAAGGAACCGGTTGTCGGAACGTCGTTCGCGATTCTGTAAAGCGTAATATCGTCTTCAGCAAGTTTTTTTGCGTGGTTAGAGATTTCAATGTAAAGGAAGCCTTTGTAACTGAATTTCGGCTCAAAAAGGGCAGGAGAGCCGTCTGAGATGAAGCAATCCTTCTGAATGAAATCAAGGGGCCACCAGTGTCCGTCACGTCCCTGATTACCGCCGATTTTTAAAACGTGACCGTCATCTGTCAGCTTTTCGCCGTAGATGATTGTAACTTTTTCGTCCTTCGGGACATCAATCCTGATTTTTGCCCAGCCTGTAATCATTTCGGGAGCCTTGATGAGCAGATTACCGTTATCAAGATGGGTTATACTTTCGGGTTTGAATTCATTAATACGGCGGATGAACGGCTCTGTATGCTCCTTGAGTTTGCCTGCAGGTGCATCGACGGGAATTGCGTTTTTCCATTCGAACTCCTTGCGACGTGCATCGTATGTTTCACCGTAGTAAATGCTGTTTGAAACCGTAGGACCGTCCTTTGTAATGAGCCAGCTTTCGTCAGTCGGGATTGTTTCTGCTTCAATGTCAATGTCTGCAATCATTTTCGTAGCTGAGCGCCACGATGCCGTGTTCCAATTCCAGACGTCTGTGGTTTCGTTAAAAAAGCTGTTACCAAGCTCGACTGTGACGGTGTTCATACCTTCAACAAGCAGGTCAGTTATGTCAAAAACTCTGTAAAATACGGTCTGTGTGTATTGCGAATGAGGCGGATTGAGAAGCGTGTCATCAGGAAGCCTGCCGTTTATTTTAAGCTCAAAAAGACCGAGTCCGCTTATGTAAATCTTCGCATCCTTTGCTTTCTTATCAAGAGTGAATTCTTTTTTGAAGATGGGTGAAAAACGGTCTTCGACAGTCATATCTGCACCAATCCATATTCCTTTAAAGTTATGTATCATATTCGTACCTCAAAAATAAAAGGTTGTATCAACGGGGATACAACCTTTGTTTTAATTAATATGCCTTGCCCCAGTAAAGCATCTTTGTTGCGGGCTTTCCGCAGCAAACGCAAGTGTCTGAAAGATTTTCCTGCTCGAAGGGGATACAACGTGATGTAACGCCTGCTTCTTCCTTGAGCTTGTCTTCACAAGCACGGTCGCCGCACCACATAGCCTTGATGAATCCGGGCTTGTTGTCTGCGATGTCCTTAAGCTCTGCAAAATCCTTTGCTGTGAATGTCATACTTGCACGGCGGTCATAAGCTTTCTTATAAAGACCTTCGTGTACAGCCTTAAGAAGCTCGGGTACCTTTGTTTCAAGCTCGTCAAGAGAAACAAAAATCTTTTCGCCGCTGTCACGTCTTACGATGACACACTGGTTATTTTCAATGTCCTTAGGACCGATTTCAAGACGGAGAGGAACACCCTTCATCTCGTATTCAGCGAACTTCCAGCCCGGGCTGTTGTCGCTGTCGTCAAGCTTAACTCGGCATACATCAGAAAGTCTTGAATAAAGCTCATTAGCCTTGTCAAGAACACCTTCCTTGTGCATTGCAATAGGAATGATAACCATCTGCACGGGAGCAACAGCAGGGGGGAGAACAAGACCGTTGTCGTCACCGTGAGTCATGATGATTGCGCCGATAAGGCGTGTTGTGCAACCCCATGATGTCTGGAACGGATGATGCTGTTTGTTGTCCTTACCGCTGTAAAGAATGTTGAAAGCCTTTGCAAAACCGTCGCCGAAGAAGTGAGATGTTGCGCTCTGAAGAGCTTTACCGTCGTGCATAAGAGCTTCGATTGTGTATGTATCTTCAGCACCTGCAAAACGTTCTTTTTCTGTCTTTACACCCTTGACAACAGGCATAGCAAGATAATTCTCGCAGAAGTCGGCGTAAACGTTAAGCATACGGATTGTTTCTTCCTGTGCCTCTTCGCTTGTTGCGTGAATTGTGTGACCTTCCTGCCAGAGGAATTCTCTTGAACGAAGGAACGGACGTGTTGTCTTTTCCCAACGTACAACGCTTACCCACTGATTGTAGAGCTTGGGAAGATCGCGATAAGAATGAATGATATTTGCGTAATGCTCACAGAAAAGGGTTTCTGAAGTGGGTCTTACGCAAAGTCTTTCTTCAAGCTTCTCGTTACCGCCGTGAGTTACCCATGCAACCTCGGGAGCAAAGCCTTCAACGTGGTCTTTTTCCTTGTTGAGAAGGCTTTCGGGGATGAACATCGGCATGCAAACATTCTCGTGACCTGTCTTTTTGAACATTGTATCGAGAGTGTGCTGAATGTTTTCCCAGATAGCATAGCCGTAAGGTCTTATAACCATACAGCCCTTGACGCTTGTGTATTCGATAAGCTCAGCTTTCTTAACAACGTCTGTATACCATTTAGCGAAATCTTCGTCCATTGACGTGATTTCTTCAACCATTTTTTTCTGCTGTGCCATTTTATAGTTTCCTGCCTTTCAGATTGTGACGGCTCTGCGCCGCGGATATTATTCGTGTTCTTCGATGTATTTTACCATATCCTCTACAGTACGGATATTTTCAAGAGCTTCATCGGGCACTTCAATGCCGAATTCGTCCTCGATGCTCATAATAAGGTCAACAACGTCGAGGCTGTCTGCACCAAGGTCGTCAAGAATATGGCTGTCGTATGCGATTTCTTCCGCATCAAGTTCAAGCTGGTCAGCGATGATTTCCTGTAACTTTTCGAAGATTGACATAAAAACGACTCCTTTATTTTAATATTAAATAATTATTAATTATAATAATCCGTTCACTACAAAATATTAGTGATTTTTTGCACTTTTGTCAATAGTTTTACAAATAATTTGTTGGTGTAAAGGTGGTTCACTTGATGTTCATTTTTTTAACAAACCGTATTTATTAGCTCAGTAATGAATAAATCTGAAGTGTAAAGTGAATTGCTTTACGTAAAGGCTTTGTACTTGACCGTGTGGAAAATTCGGTGGAAAATGTGGAAAACTCAACGTAAAATCAATGTTTTTTACTGAAAATGGTGGAAAATTCGTAAAGTTAAAAAGCTTTACCGACTGTTTTCAACACATTTTGACAGAATTTTAACATTCAGATTATTCATAAAAAACTGTATATCCCACTATGGATTATTCGCTGCAAGCGATAACTCTTTGTGCAAGCTCGTGCAGTTGCTCCATGCTTGAAAGCATACCTACCTCCTGGCGGAAGGCTGCAGCTCCGCGGATGCCCTTTATGTACCAGGCGGCGTGTTTTCTTGCTTCTCTCATACCAACTCTTTCGCCTTTATAACGGCAGATAAGCTCAATGTGCTCTATCATGACTCTCATACGCTCTGCGATATCAGGCTCGTCGGGCATTGTACCGTTTTCAAGGTATGAATTGATGTTTTCAAATATCCAGGGTCTGCCCAGAGCACCGCGGCCGACCATAAGGAAATCGCATCCTGTTTCGTCGAGCATACGTTTTGCGCTCTTGCCGTCAACGACATCTCCGTTGCCTATAACAGGGATGCTGACAGCATTCTTGACTTTCGCAATTTCGTCAATGTAAACGGGTGGAGCGTACATCTGCGTGCGTGTCCTTCCGTGTACGGTAAGCGCACTTGCCCCTGCAACCTCAATTCTTTTTGCAACCTCAACCGCATTGATTGTGTCCGTATCCCAGCCTATGCGGATTTTGACCGTTACGGGAATGGGAGATGCCTTTACAACAGCCTCAACAATTTCGCTTATGAGAGGCGGATTTTTAAGAAGTGCTGAGCCGCCTCCGTTGCCTGCGATTTTAGGTGCAGGGCATCCCATATTGATATCGATGAAGTCGGGGTTGAAGCTGAGAGTTTTTAAAGCCGCCTCTGCCATAATTTCAGGATTGTCGCCGAAAATCTGTGCGCCTGCAGGTCTTTCTTCATCAGAGAGAAAAAGAAGCTCCTTTGATTTTTTGTCCTGCATTGTAAGACCCTTGGAACTTACCATTTCGCTGATGACATATGCCGCACCGTAGCTTGTGCAAAGCTCGCGGAATGCTCTGTCTGCAACTCCTGCCATAGGGGCAAGGGCTGCGTGGTTTTTAATTTCAATATTTCCTATTTTCACAAAATCACCAAAAAATATTTTACCACGAATATACCATAATTGTCAAAAGTATGATATAATTAATTAATTCTTTTGGGAGGCTTTTTTATGAGACTTCTTGTTATCGACGGAAACAGCATACTGAACCGTGCATTTTACGGCATAAAACTTCTTACAACAAAGGACGGAAGGTACACAAACGGTATCTACGGCTTTATGAATATCTTTCACCGTCTGCTTGAGGATTGCAAGCCGGACAGGGTTGCAATTGCCTTTGACGTAAAGGCACCGACTTTCAGGCACGAGATGTATACGGAATATAAGGCGGGACGAAAAGGCATGCCGGACGAGCTTCGCGAGCAGATGCCTGTCCTTAAAGAGCTTCTCACGCTTTTAGGCTATAAGATAGTCGAAAAAGCAGGGTGGGAGGCAGACGATATTCTTGGTACTCTCAGCGTACAGATGAAGGACGGCGATAAGTGTTTCATTGCAACGGGTGACCGCGACAGTCTTCAGCTTGTAAGCGACAGCACTACGGTTTTGCTTGCTTCAACAAAAATGGGCAGAACACAGACCGTAGCCTATGATGCACAGAAGATTATGGAGGAATACGGTGTTACTCCGAAGCAGATGATTGAACTCAAAGCTTTGCAGGGTGACAGCTCGGATAACATCCCCGGTGTTGCAGGTGTCGGTCCGAAAACTGCAGGCGAGCTTATTCAGAAATACGGCAGTATTGATTACATTTACGAAAATATTGATTCTCTTGAAATCAAGCCGAAACTTCGCGAAAAGCTTGAAGGCGGAAAGGAATCCGCATTCCTCAGCCGTAAGCTCGGTACGATTTCACTTGAAGCTCCGATTGATACGGATATGGATGCTTATGCCGTTTCGGCAGGTGACCACGGTGCGGCAACAAGACTTCTTGCTTCGCTTGAAATGTTCAAGATGATTGAAACCTTCAATCTCAGTGCTCATCATATTGAGAGTGAAGAAGCTTCATCGGCAGAGAAAGTTGAAGTGAAATACGTTGATGAGCTTGCTGAAATCAAGACGGGTGATACTCTTTATTTCATCCCTGCCTATGAAGACGGCGAGGTTGTGAAAATCGCTTTCCATACAGATGACGGAGTTTATATTGCTGAAAACAACAGTTTCATTTTTGCTTCACAGCTGGCGGAACTTCTTGCAGATGAGAAAAAAGAGAAAGTTACCTACGACGTCAAGCCGCTTCATTCGTGGGCCTTTGCAAGAGGTGTTGAAATCAAGGGTAAAATCAGCGACATTATGATTGCAGGATACATCCTCAATCCGTCCGCAAGTGATTACCACCCCTCAAGAGTGCTTCAGGAATACGGCGGAGCTTTACCCGAAATAAGCGAAGAAAACCAGCTTGCACTTGATACGGCATCACTCAAAGGAGCTTGGGAAAAGGTTTCCGATGAGCTTGAAAATAACGGTCAGCTTGAGCTGATGTACGAAATTGAAATGCCGCTTGCAAAAGTGCTTTCTTCAATGGAAGTCACAGGCTTCCTCGTAGACTCGCAGAGTATTGAGGAATACGGCGCGGTTCTTGAAACACAGATTAATTCTCTTGTTGAAAAAATATATGACCTTGCAGGCGAGGAATTCAACATAAATTCTCCGAAACAGCTCGGAGCAATCCTTTTTGAAAAGCTTCAGCTTCCTGCAAAGAAAAAGACAAAGTCAGGATATTCTACTAATGCGGATGTCCTTGAAGCGCTTGCGCCCGATTATCCTATAGTTTCTCTCGTGCTTGAATACAGAACACTTGCAAAGCTAAAATCGACATATTGCGACGGACTTAAAAAGTGCGTTGCTCCCGACGGCAGGATTCATTCAACCCTCAACCAGACGGAAACGAGAACGGGCAGAATTTCCTCAACCGAGCCGAATCTGCAGAATATTCCCGTCAGAAGTGAGGTCGGCAGAGAGCTTCGCAAATTCTTTGTTGCAAAGGAAGGTCACATGCTCGTTGACGCTGACTATTCACAGATTGAACTTCGTGTGCTTGCGCATATTGCTGACGACGAGCGTATGCTTTCAGCTTTCAATGAAGGTGACGACATTCATACAATAACGGCTTCGCAGGTTTTCAATATGCCTGCTGAGGCGGTCACTCCTCTTATGAGAACAAGAGCGAAGGCTGTTAATTTTGGCATTGTATACGGTATCGGTGCATTCTCACTTGCAAAGGATATCGGCGTAACAAGGGCTGAAGCAGACAGATATATCAAGGGCTACCTTCATAATTTCTCAGGTGTTGATTCCTATATGCATAAGGTTATTGCAGATGCGAAAGAAAATGGTTTTGTAAGCACTCTTTTTGGCAGAAGACGTTATCTTCCTGAGCTTACATCTTCGAATGCAATGCTTCGTCAGTTTGGCGAACGAGTTGCAAGAAATATGCCGATTCAGGGCACAGCGGCAGATATCATCAAAATTGCTATGATTAAAGTTTACGAGCGTATGAAAGAGGAAAAACTTAAAGCTCGTCTTATTATGCAGGTGCACGATGAACTTATCGTTGAAGCACCTGAAGCTGAGGCTGAAAAGGTGTGTGCAATAGTTAAGGAAGAAATGGAAAACGCGACGGCTATGAACGTTAAACTCATTGCTGACGTCCATTCAGGTAAAAGCTGGTATGAAGCAAAGGATTAAGAAAAACAGGTATACCGTTCCCGATATTATCCGTGGAATTTCGGTAATTGCGATGATTGTTTATCATACCATGTGGGATCTTGTATACCTTTTCGGCATATCTGTCCCGTGGTTTAAAACAGATGCAGGATTTATTTTTCAGCAGAGTATTTGCTGGAGCTTTGTCCTGGTTTCAGGTTTTTGCTGGCATCTCGGAAAAAGGAAGATAAGAAGAGGTATAATCGTTCTTGCCTGCTCACTTGTGCTGACAGCGGTTACGGCAATTGTTATGCCCGATCAGATCATTTTTCACGGTGTGCTCAGCCTTATCGGAACATCCATGCTCGTTACAATTCCGCTTGACAAGCTTTTGAAAAAGGTGCATCCGTTATTGGGAATTGTGATTAATTTTCTGCTTTTCTTGCTGACATATAACGTCAATAACGGCTTTGTCGGAGTTGCAGAATGCAAGTTTTTTGAACTTCCCGATTTTCTTTATATGAACACACTGACGGCTTTTTTTGGCTTTCCTCACGATGAATTCTATTCGTCAGATTACGTGTCGCTTCTTCCGTGGATATTTGTGTTTTTTATCGGATATTTTATTTATGTATTTTTTGAAAAGAAGAATAAACTGAAGTTTCTTTCTGCCTTTTCGTGCAGACCGCTTGAATTTATCGGCAGACATTCACTTGAAATTTATATGGCACATCAGCCGATAATTTTCGGTGTATTATTTCTTATGTTTAAATAATTAAACGCAGTCTTTTAAAGCAAAAGACTGCGTTAATTTTTTTGGCTGATAATACCTGTTAAAATATAAAGCGAAACAATCAGCAGGGTGAAATTTTTTCTCGAATAAACAGCTATGATTATGCCTGAAACAAGAAGAAAAACAGAACATATGATACTTAAAGTCTGAACCATTTTGCTTTCGGGAAAAAGAGCCGAAAGGATATGTCCCCCATCAAGTATTGAAACGGGCAGAAGATTGAAAAAAGCAAGTGCAAGGTTAATTATCGCGAAGCTTTCCTGTCCTGTAATAAAAAGAAATGCGGACGCGAAGAGGTTCATTGCGGGACCGCCTGCGGCGATTGCTGCTTCCTTCATCTCGGGAAGGAATTTTTTGTCCGTAAATATCTTTATACCGAAATAACCGAATTTGATTGAAGTAACTTTTTTGCCGAGCAAAAGCATTGTAAAAAGGTGACCGTACTCGTGAATAATGCAAAAAATAAAGCAATAAAAAGCCTGAGCTTCAGGGAAAAGCGTCAACAAGAGTGCGATAACGGCAACAAACCAGAAGCTGACTTCAATTGAAATATTGCGGAATTTAAAGCTCATACGCGACCGTCTTTTTCTTTTATGTAATTAAGCGGGTCAACCGATGAACCGTCAATACGGATTTCAAAGTGCAGGTGAGGTCCCGTGCTCCAACCGGTGTTGCCCACAAGCGCAATAAGCTCTCCTGCACGGATAACTGAGCCTTCCGAAACGAGAACCTCGGAACAGTGACAGTAAAGTGTCTGTGTACCGTCGGAATGTTCCATCAAAACGAAATTGCCTTTCTTTTCGCCGTAACCCGTGTCTTTTACAACACCGTTATATGCGGCAACGATACCCGTTCCTTCGTCGGCGGCAATGTCAACGCCTGTGTGAAGTCCGTATTTGCCTGAAATCGGATTTGTACGGTATCCGTAGCGCGAGGTTATACGGCCGTGCAGGGGAGTTGTGATTTTGTTGTTTTTTCCGAGAGCTGCCATAACGGCAACGGCTGTGTTTTCTTCTTCGGTATCCTCTCCGCCTTCACCGTCAGGGATTTCTTCTGAAACGGAAGGTGCTTGTGTTGTTGGTGTTATGTTTTTCATAACACCGCTTGTTGCATCTTTTGCCGAGTCAAAAAGCTCTCTTGCATTCATATCGACAGACATAATTTTATTGTATTCATTCTTCAGAAATTCAAAGGTTGTCGGACTGAATTTACCTGTGAGAAAAACAAGCAATACAAAAAACACACAGACAACAGCCTGAACAAGAATTACCTTGTTGATTTTGTCGTCCGTGTGTTTTTTCTTAGTAGGGTTATCCGAGGGTTTTATAACCGAAACTTCTTTTTCCATAACATCACCTCAGGTAAATATTATGGAGAAAAGTTTGTTTTTATTCATAAAAAGAGCTGTCTCACAAAGGTGAAACAGCTCTGAATCTTATTTTGTGTTTTCGATACTCAGGCTTGCACAGGCATTGAGCGAAAGGTCAGCCGTGTTGCCGTTTAAAAATTCATAATAACCCTGAGCACCGACCATTGCGGCATTGTCGCCACAATATTTAAGCTCGGGTGCGTAAAGCTCCCAACCGTGTTTTTCGCAAAGAGCAGTCATTTCTCTGCGGAGTACGGAGTTTGCGGAAACACCGCCTGCGAGAACGATTTTTTTATAACCGAGATTAATTGCGGCTTTTTCGGTGTTTTCTGTAAGGCAATCAACAACCGCCTTTATGTATGAAGCACCAAGGTCCGGGACATTGATTTCTTCGCCCTTCTGCTTTGCGATATTGATTGTGTTAAGAACAGCCGTTTTAAGTCCTGAAAAGCTGAAATCGTACGGTGCACCGTCTACGCGTGGGTGCGGCATTTTGTAAGCTTTACTGTCGCCGTCCTTTGCAACTCTGTCAAGGTTAAGACCGCCGGGGTAGGGAAGCCCCATAGCACGTGCTGCCTTGTCCATAGCTTCGCCTGCGGCATCGTCATGAGTGTAACCGATAACCTTGAAATCTGTGTAATCCTTCACCTCAACAAGGTGGCTGTGACCGCCGGAAACAACGAGGCAGAGAAACGGAGGCTTAAGCTCGGGGTGTGTTATATAGTTCGATGCAATATGCGAGCGAAGATGATGCACGGGCACAAGCGGAAGACCTGATGCCATCGTGATTCCTTTGGCATAATTAACTCCGACAAGCAAAGCACCGATAAGTCCGGGTGCATGAGTTACGGCAACTGCATCGATATCTTCAAGAGTACAGCCGGCCTCACTGAGAGCAGAGCTGACAACTCCCGAAATCGCTTCAACGTGTCTTCTTGATGCAATTTCAGGAACAACACCGCCGTAAATTTTGTGTTCTTCAACCTGTGAAGCGACGATGCTTGAAAGCACTTTTCTGCCGTCTTCAACAACGGCTGCTGCTGTTTCGTCGCAGGATGATTCTATAGATAATATCTTCATTGAGTTCACCTTAGGGTGGCGGTAATAATCCGAACCGTGTTTTTTATCGGATGATTTCCGCCATTTCTTTGTTAAAATACTCGCCAATCCGCGAGGATTGGCTGTGTTTTTGCCTTGAATTGCCAAAAATCCTCTCGATAAAAAATCTTCGACCCGAAAGTTGAGGATTTTCAGATGATTTTTGGATGTTGAGGATGCCGACAGGCTGACGCCTTTCAAATCCGAAATGCCGAAAAGCGCTGAAAAGACTTGCTTTCGGGCAGGTTCGGATTATTACCGTCACCCTAAGTATTTAGTCATTATGTATGCATCTTCGGTCGGATTGGAGTAAAAATCCTTGCGCTGACCTACGATATTATAACCCTCTTTTTTGTAAAGTTCAATAGCGGGAGTGTTGCTTATTCTCACTTCGAGGGAAATAAATTCGCAGTTTCTGGTTTCTGCACCGCGAGTTGCGGCATCAATCAGCGTTTCACCGATGCCGAGACGTCTGTATTCGGGGAAAACGGCAACGTTCGTTATATAAGCCTCACCACAGATTTCGTGAATTCCGATGTAGCCGAGCACCTTGTTATTGGAAATAGCTGTGAGAAAATGTGCTGTTTCGTTTTCGAGCTCTGCACGAAGCCCGTTTTCACTCCACGGAACAGAGAAAGAAACCTTCTCAAGCTCTGCAATTTCTTTGATGTGCTCCTCGCTCATCGGGATGATGTCCATTATGACGCTGTCAATGAATTTCTCAAGAAATGCTTCGATTTTATCCGCACAATTGCGGTAGATTTCCGTATCTCCGCCGAAAGGGTCGGGGATACCTCCGTCGGGGACAAGCAACCTGAAAGTCGGGTTGATTTTCATAACGGCATTTTTATGTCCTTCGGTCATACATACCATAATATCCGTTTCGTCGAGGATGTATTGATTGAATACCGTCGCACGGTGGCAAGAAATGTCAACACCTCTTTCTGCACAGACTTCAACAGCCTGAGGCGATGCCTCGTCACCCGTGTAAGCGGCAAGTCCGCAGCTTCTGCAGGTAATGTCCGTAATTCCTCTGTCGGCAAGTATTTTTTTGAAAAGCCCTTCAGCCATCGCACTGCGGCAGGTGTTGCCTGTGCAGACGAGTGTAATGTTAAGCATAATTATCACCTGAGTTGATTATAGCATATAAAAGGTGATTTTGCCACTTAAGGTTGAAAAAACTTTTACTTTTTCTTAACTTTTCCATTACTCTGTTTTTATTTTGATTTGTTTTAATTTAGCTAACGGGTATTTTCTCGTTGTTGATGATGTGTTATAATGTGGTGGGGGTGATGACCATGAAAACAGTTCTTGTTTGCGATGACGATGAAGCTATACTCAATTCGATTGAAATATATCTTTCGCAGGAGGGCTTCAGAGTAATTAAGGCGCACGACGGTGAAGAGGCAATAAACCTTGTTCTGAAAAATGAGATTCACTGTATGGTGCTCGATATTATGATGCCGAAGCTTGACGGCTTGCAGACACTTCTGAAGATACGTCAGAAATTCGACTTTCCTGTGATAATGCTTTCTGCAAAAAGTGAGGATACGGATAAAATCACAGGTCTCGGCTTCGGTGCGGATGACTACGTAACAAAGCCTTTCAATCCGCTTGAGCTTGTTGCAAGGGTCAAGTCGCAGATACGTCGTTACGTGATGTTTTCATCCTTTGAAAGGAAAAACACACAGCTTGTTTCCGGTGGCCTTATTGTGGATACGGATGCTAAATCAGTCAGCGTGGACGGTCAGGAAATCAAACTTACGGCAAGAGAGTATATGATACTTGAATATCTTTGCAGGAATATGGGTAAGGTGCTTTCATCCTCACAGATTTACGAGGCTGTATGGAATGAACCGTCATTCGGAACAGAGAAAACAGTTACGGTACACATCAAAAACATAAGAGAAAAGATTGAAATAAATCCCAAAGACCCGAAATATATTAAGGTGGTGTATGGTCTTGGATACAAGGTTGAAAAAATTTAAGTACAGTTGGTTTACAAAGCTTCTGTGTGTTGTATTTGCGTGTGTATGTGTCGTGACGGCGATGCTGAGCTTTATTCCTGCTCTTTACCGCGGTATAATTACGGACGGTGATATGAAGCTTTCTGAAAAGATTACGGTTTATGATACCTCGTCGTTCCGCAATTACATTCTTGATGATATCTATACTATAATAGGTCTTTCCAAAGTTAATGAGCATCAGAAACTGTATGAGGCGGAAAAACAGAGCTGTGTTGACGATATCGTTGCACAGTTCAAGGTTGAAAAAGAAAAGTATGAAGAAACAGGCGGCAAAGAATACATCGATTATGGAGATTATACTCAGGTTAACGAATACCATTCAAAATATTTCACACATACAAGTCCTGTGCTCGGTACGATGGGCTGGACGCTTGATTTTTCCATAAACGAAGAGGCGGCGGCTGACTGTATCGGCAGTTGGTTTGACGAATCATATTACTATACGTATCACGGCCATTTTGATGAAGAACAGCTTGATGCGCTCCAAAATGTCCGTTACTATGCTGTGGCAGCTGACGGAACGGTTGTTGCGAATGTGGACAGTCAGGAAAAGGTTGTTAATGCGGATTTCAGTGACTATATTTTTGTTGAAAACGGCAAAATAACCTGCAGTGTGAATATACAGAATTCCGCTTTTGGCGACCCGGACTACTCCTATGGTTTTGACAGGACAGCAAAGGTTTACTATTCAATTAATCCTGCGTTTACGGGTAATGATAAATTTCAGGAGCTTCAGAATACCGTCGATATGACCAACAACATTAATTACACGGTGTGTGTTGTCGGATTTTTACTGTCAGTTATCGGCATAATATTTTTCCTGAGTATGTCTGTAAGACTTGCGGGTCATAAGGGTGATGAGCTGACACTTACGTTTATTGATAAAATTCCGTGTGACCTGCATCTTGCGCTGTCAGTGTTTGCTGATTTTTGGGTAGGGTTTGCCGCTGTCGGCCTCGCATTTTTGCGGCACGAACAGATTCTTTGGGAATACGAAGCTGATTATTGGCTTGAAGAAATTGTTGCACACCAAAAACTTTTTATAGTAATACTTTCAACTGTTGTTGCTGTGTTTATTCTTATTCTTGCAGAGCTTCTTACTTCTTTTGCAAGAAGAATAAAGACCAAAAGTACGATTCTCAGACATACATTGATTTTTTATGTCATAGTCACAGTTTTAAAACTGCTCAGGTTTATCGGAAGACAGATTGCAAAGCTTTTCCGTAAGATAAAAGGATGGTTTAAGGTTATTGTTTTTAAACCGAAGAAGCTCAATAAAGGTGTTGCGATTCTGACTGTTGTGGGTACTGTTGCAAACGTATTTGCACTTTTGCTTTGCGGATTTTTGCTTTGCCTTAGTATTTATGATGCTACCGAGTTTGCGTTTTTCTTAGTGTGCTTAGTGATACTTGCTGTTCTTACAGCCGATGCTTATGCGCTGTACCGTGTGTTCAGGTATATGCGCTCGCTTGATTCGATTGTTGTCAGTGCAGAGAATCACGAGCCGTTCGATATGAAACTGAATGAAGTTCCCGAAAGTCTCAGACCTCTTGTAAAAGCTTATGACGAGACAAATTCAGAGCTTCAAAAAGCAATTCTGAAGGCTGTTAAGGATGAACGCACAAAAACGGAGCTTATAACTAACGTTTCACACGATCTGAAAACTCCGCTTACGTCAGTTATCAATTATATTGACCTGTTGAAGCAGTGTGATATCACAGACGAAAAGGCACTTGAATATATGAGCGTTATTGATGAAAAATCAATTAAGCTCAAGCGTCTTATCGAAGACCTGATTGAAGCTTCAAAGGTTTCAAGCGGAAACGTTACAATAAACAAGACGAAGCTTAACTTGAATGAGCTTGTCACCCAGGCAATTGTCGAAGAAACCGCCGAGCTTGAAAAGCAAGGATTGCGGTTGGTTTTTGATGAGCCTGAACAAAAGGTTATTGTAAATGCTGACGGAACGAAGATTTACAGAGTGATTGAAAATCTTTTGTCAAATGTATGTAAATATTCGGCACCTAATTCAAGAGTTTATGCCGGTGTTTATTCCAAAGGGAACTACGGATATTTTGAAATTAAAAACATTTCAAATGAACCGCTTAACATCAGTGCCGAAGAGTTGACCGAACGTTTTGTAAGAGGCGATGCATCACGAAACCGCGACGGAAACGGGCTGGGTCTTTCGATTGCAAAGGATCTCTGCGTTCTTAATGACGGCGAACTTATAATTTCAATTGACGGTGACTTGTTTAAGGCAACGGTTAAAATGCCAAAGTGATTAAATGCTGTGAAGCATAAAAACTTCACAGCATTGTTTTTCTACTTGAAATTATTCCCGTTTTACATTAAAATAAAAATGATAATCTCAATACAATGAAACGAGGTTGATTTTATGACGAAGGTTATTGCTGTTATAATGGCGATTTTTACTTGGTTCGGTGCTGTGCTGAATCCCGGATGGTGTAAACCTGAGGGCGTTTTCAGCGAAACATATGAAAGAGTGCAGACTGAATTTGACGAAGGTGAATTTGTTATGGGTAAAAATGACCTTGTTGTTGCGCCTTACGGTGACGACAGCAATTCGGGTACGCTTGAAGCTCCCCTTAAAACACTTGAAAAAGCAAAGGAAATCCTCAAAAGCAGTACGAGCAATGATCCTGTTACAGTATGGTTCAGAGAGGGTACATACACAATAAACGAAACTGTGGAATTTACCGCAGAGGACAGGGAAAATGTTCTTTACCGTTCATATCCGGGTGAAAAGGTTTCATTCTCAGGCTCAAAAGAAATCAAGGGTTGGTCCGAAACCACAATCAACGGTGTCAATGCTTTTGTGAAAGATATCCGCATTGACTCCGATGATGATTATTTCCAGTCTCTTTTCAAGGGCGACAAGCGTCTTGAACGTCCCGTTTACCCGAAAGAGGGGGTTCTCAAGGTTGCGGACCCGAGAACGGAAGAAGGTATTCCCGCGGTTTGGGATACAGGCTTCTTCACTTATTCGGTTGCATTTTATGCTCATAAAGAAGATGTTATCAATTTCGCCAATGCAAGCGATGTTGAAGTGAAAATTATGCATTTCTGGTGCGACGAGCATCTGCCGATGAAGTCGGTTGATACTGCAACTGGCAGAATTGAAACAACTAAACCCACAGCGATGATAATAAGAGTTGATGATAACTATGTTTTCGAAAATGTAAAAGAAGCTCTTTGTGAGCCGGGTGAATGGTACCTTGACAGGGCAGAAGAAAAGCTCTATTACATCCCTGAAGAAGGTGACACTGTTGAAAACACGGTTCTTCATGCAGGCAAGACAGAACAGTTTATGACTTTTGAAAATGCAGAAAACATTGCGTTTCAGGGTATTGATTTTATAAATACGGATTGGGACTACGTTGACGGTCAGTTCACGGGTAATCCGTTCCCGGAAGATCATCCGTTACACGACAATGTCATCTACGGTTCGGAGCATCCTCAGGCAGCGTTTGAAGTTCCTGCGGCAATTTATATCGCATCTTCAAAGGGTATCAATTTTACTGATTGCCGTTTTGAAAATATTTCATATACAGCAATTAAGTTTGACAAGGGTACACAGGATTGCGACGTAACAAGCTGTTACTTCAACGGAATCGGTGCAAGTGCAGTTTTCATTCACGGTGATTTCGTTATACCTGCAACGACGAGAAATATCAATGTCCACGATTGCCATATCGGCAACTACGGCAGAATTTTCACTAACGCAATCGGTATCCTTCTTACTCACGCATATGATTGCGACCTGACATACAACGAAATTCACGACGGTTGGTACACGGGAATTTCTGTCGGTTGGAACTGGGGATATGCAGACCATCCGACAAATAAAATCAATATCAGCAATAACCTTATTTATAATATAGGTAACGGTTGGCTTTCGGATATGGGCGGTATCTACACCCTTGGTATACAGCCTGAAACGGTTATTTCGGGAAATGTCATTTATAATGTCGGTTGTGATGAAGGTGCTTACGGCTACGGCGGATGGGGTATCTACCTTGACGAAGGTTCAAGTGAAATGCTTGTTGAAAATAATCTTGTTTACGATTGCTCGTCCGAAACCTTTCACCAGCATTACGGCAGAGATAACATTGTAAGAAACAATATCTTTGCATTCGGTGGTGAGGGTGCGTTCATTGTAACAAGACACGAGGAACACAATTCGCTTACGGCGACCAACAATATCTTTGTGACGCATAATGCACCGATGTATGCCTTTGATACAGAGAAAGACTGGTTTGTTGACGATAGCAATCTCTATTGGGATTATAAGCGCGACGGAAATGTTTACTCAGGTAATTCAATGAAACTCTTTGAGAGAAAGTCACTTGTTATCCTGACGGCTCAGGGTTATTACAATAATGCGGTCTATGCTGACCCGCTTTTCAAGGATGCAGAAAACAGAGATTTTACCCTTGCCCAGAACAGTCCCGCACTTGAAGCAGGCTTCGTACCGTTCGAGTACGACGCAGGTACATTAACAAATTTCTGATAAAACAAATCAAAGAGGCTGTAAAAAATTTTCGTTTTTTACAGCCTCTTTTGTCCGACAAATTCGGGTTTGTAGAACAGAATTCAAATCATCATCGTAGGGGCGACCACTGGTCGTCCGTAAAAACGTGATTGATTAAGCGGACGCGCAATGCACGCCCCTACGAACCCTGTTTCAGTCAACTGCGTAGGGACGGGCGTCCTCGACCGTCCGTTAACTCAGCAGAATCTGCGGACCGTCCGGGAGGCCGG
>JAZSPL010000004.1:0-49036 GCA_045537435.1 Acutalibacteraceae bacterium | reverse complement strand
GAAAGAAAAGAACCGGTCCATGCTAACGGTTATTCAGTTATTTAACGGAATAACCAGTTAGCAGGACGAAGAAGTGTTTTTCACTTCGGTGTAATGGGTTTGCATCGACCCTTACGGATGAATTTTAAAACAAAATTCGTCACTCTGCCTGAACGAAGTAACCCCCGATGCACGGTTAATGCATCGGGGGGGTTGTGTTTAAATATGCTTATTTAAGAGGCATAGGGATGTAGGAAAGGAGCATTTCGAAGATTGATTTAATGAAATTCATAATCATTTTGAAAATATCAACCTTTGCATCCTGCTCGGGTGTTGTGTCTTCCGTTTCTACATCGACTTCAGGAATATCTGTATCATCTTCAGCATCGATTTCAGGAGACTGATCGATGAGGTCGAGATACTCAACATACTCTGATGAAGTTTCAAGAAGAACTTCTGCAGGTTTGGACTGGTCAACATTAGCGAGGAGTGTACCTGCCTGATTGAGAAGTGCAACATCAAGCTGATCGATAACACCGTCGTGGTTGCAGTCCGCCGCCATATAAACAGCTTCGCCTACATCATCCTTTGTAAGCATTCCGTTCGCAAGGCAATCAACGATAATCGCATCCTGACCGTCGTACCAAGAGTCGCACGTTGCATCACCGTAAACAAGTATTGTGTACTCACCTATTACGGTATCGCCGTCTTTGAGTATTGCCTTTGAGCCTGTGCCAAGCTTACCATTTGAGGTCTCGTATTCCCATACATAATTATCATTCACGGTTGTTGTATAACTGTCGAGCGAAGTATCGCCTGCATTGAAGCCTGAGATTGTGTTCGTTGCAAAATCGATTGCAACACCGTCAAACACATCAAAGCCCAATGCCGGGACAGATTCTTCGTAATAATCACCGCATATACAGGTAAATGTTTCCGTGCCATCAAATTCGCCTGTCGGCGGTGTTGTTATTTCAGAACTATAGCTATGATTATGCTCTGAACCCAGAAAATGAACACTTCCTGTATTATGTGTATACAGATAAATAAGCATTTCATTGCCTGTTCCGAAAACTATCTGATTCCACTCTTCCTCTGTTCCTAAATAGTAAACATCTTCGCATGCACACTGCATAAATGTACCGTTTCCAACTATTTTTAATGTGTTGCGGAATGTCAGACACTCGATACTGCATTCTTCGAAAACATTCTCACTAAGTTCTTCGATGTCGGGCGAAATCTCCACTTTTATAAATGTAACATCATAAAAAGCGTTGTCGCTGAAATATTTAATACTTGTGCCCAGAACAGGAATTGTGACTTCAGGTCCCATAAAAGCACATTCACCAATACTGATAAGACTGTCAGGAAGAATAAACTTAACAGTTTTTTCTTCGTTTTTGTCTGCATAGTCAGCAACAGTCAGAATTCCTTCCGGAATAATACAGACATCAGATATGTCACTGTTGAACTCAATCAAATAGTTGCCGATATACAGGACTCCGTTTTCCCAATTATTTTTATCGTTATAATAACCGGTATTGTAAAAAGCATCAATGCCGATTGTTATAACGCTGTCAGGAATGCTGATATCCGTTACATTGTCAAAATAAGCAAACGAACTCGCACCGATATGCGTTACACCGTCTTCAATAACAATTTTATCAAAATCTCCATAACTGTGCTGCCACGGAACAACAATACTCTCATTAAAATCATACATTGCACCCTGACCACTGATTGTAAGTGTTTTTGTCTCTGCATCAATCGACCATGTAACATTCTCGCCACAGATACTGCTGTAAGGATCCTCCGGTTCAGAAAAATGTATAGTTATGCTCTGGAAATCAGATTCACCGTTTTTCATATCTATTTTTTTCCAGTCCGATTCCGTTCCGTCGTAATATATATCTGTTAAAGCATCGTTATAACCAAATGCATAATAATCAATATCAGTAACACTTGCAGGTATGTTAAGGCTTATAAGCTTATCACATCCATAAAACGCATATTTTCCAATTTTTGTTACGCTTTCAGGAATGGTATAGCTTGTTTCTGAGCGTCCTTCAGGATAGTTGATAATCTCTGTTTTATCTTTATCAAACAGCACACCATAATTGTCAGATGAGTATGCCGTGTTACCTGTTGATACATTTATACTTTGAAGTTTAGGACAGTCGGCAAATGTAGAATTCTCAAGACTTGTTACACTGTCGGGGATCGTGATTCTTTCAAGCTCCATAGAGCCATAAAATGCAGCCTCACCGATACTTATAACACCATCCGGAATGTTAAGCGATATAATTGAGGTAGATTCAAAAGCATAGCCATCAATTGTTTTTACTGTTTTCGGAATATCTACATATGTAAGAGCATAGCAAAGCGAAAAGGCACTATCATCAATGCTTGTTACGCCTTCCGGGATTACAACACTTACAAGGTTTTCACAACCAAAAAACGCACTTGCACCTATGCATGTTACACTTTCAGGAATTATAATGCTCGTAAGATGTGTGCAATAATAAAAGGCACCTGAACCTATGCTTGTTACACCTTCACTAATAATTGCACCGGTAATTGAATTTTTATGTTCCTTCCATGGCATAGAGGAAGGAACAAAATCATCCATCGCACCTGTTCCTTCAATTTTAAGCTCACCTGTTGTTTTATCAAAAGACCATATAAGGTTGTTACCGCAAGTACCGCTGTATGAAGCAGCACTTGCTTTCTGAGTGAAATCAAGCCAGTCAAGATTGAGCTTCATTCCCACAAATCCACTCAACGGTGCGGCGGTCAATACCATAACCGCAACCATAAGCGATGCGAATATTCGCTTTATATTTTTCATACAGATCCCTCCAAAAATTATTTTTATGTTTTGATAATAACACTTTTCATAAAACAAATCAATAATAATAAAAAATTGTGTTAAATACAATCAAAAACGTATTTCTCGTTTATCTTTTGTCCACGCGGATAAAATCCTATGATGGTTTAGTTATTCTAATAAACAAGCGACCATCCAAAACAAAAACTTTTAACAAATTTTTTCAGTTGTATTTTCACTCATACTGAAAACAATAAGTAATGCAGACGCAAAAAGTTTTTCAAAAGGAGTGAAAAGTAATGTCAAGCAACAAGAACGTAGTTCCCGAGGCCAAGGAAGCTCTCAACCGTTTCAAGATGGAGGCTGCTGCTGAAGTAGGCGTTAACCTTAAGAACGGTTACAACGGTGACCTCACATCTAAGCAGGCAGGTTCTGTCGGCGGTCAGATGGTTAAGAAGATGATCGAATCTTACGAAAAGAATATGAAATAAATTCATTTCACGAAAAAGGTGCTGTTGCGTTTGCAACAGCACCAATATTTTTTACCATGTAATTGTAACGTCAAGTCCGTCAACTTCGTAGTCGATGATACCCTTCTTCTTAGCAAATGCTTCTACAGCAAGATCAAGCATCTCTTTATCTCTCATTGTGATTGTTGAAACCAAAGTGAGTGATGTGGGAAGGTATGCAGTGTCGCTGATTGCGAAGCCTGTTACCCACCAATGAAGCATCGGATCACGCTTGAAGATAAGTTCGTCGCCGTGGTAAACCGCGATTGACATAACAAGCATATCCTCGTCTGAAGCACAATCGTAGAACGAACCGATCTTGCTTTCATCGCGTGTGTAAATACCAAGTTCGCCGCCGTTAGCGATTGTATAGCGACCCTTCCACATCTGGAACATCCAGTCTTTGCCTTCGTAAACAAACTTTACTCGCTGTGTTGTGTAGTGGAAGAAAAACGGTGTAAGGTAGCAGAAGATATCATAGAAGATATTGAATCCCATATTTCTCTGCCAGACATCAATACCTGTATAAACGAGGTTGCTGTTAAGATCAAGATAGTAACCGAAAATTGCAGGTTTACCATTCTTACCTACAAAAGCATTGTTCACTGTATCATAAAGAATACCTAAATAAACATCTTCTGTTCTGCCGTCACGATAAGTTACGATAAAGCCAACTTCTTCGCAACCGGGCTGTGCGGGATACGGCTTTGTTGTGAGTTCAACCGAATCAACAATACCAAGCCAAAGCTCAGTCATTCTGATTATTACACCAAAAAGCGGATTTCCGTTTTTGAAGCACTGATCTGACAACTGAAGAAGATACTGCTGTGTTGCGGGAATATCAAGGTTCATAGACTCTGTAACAAGCTCTGCAAGCTGATTTGACTGCGGAAGGCTTTTGTAAATCTTGCTGAAGTCAACACCTGTTGTTTCAAGAATGCCATCAACAATACCTTCGAGTGTGCCGTTAACTGTTACAACGATAACCTCGTCTGAGAAAAACGGCAAGCCCGTTGCCTGATACATAAGGCTGCTGATTGTAAACATTGACTCAATTATATCGCCAACATCCGGCATATCGTATCCGTTCTTCCAGATATCAACAATGTTTATCGCTTTTCTTTCCTGTTGCACTGCTGCTCCTGCAGGCACGGCTGCAACTAAAAAAGCTGTAATTACAGCAAGAACAATCGCTAAAATTCTCTTCATCATTTTACACCCTCCTAAGGTTAGAGTTTCGATCTTTGCCAAAAAGCAAATTAAGATAATAAAAATATATCGCTTTTTAAAACCATACGGTTATAAGAGCCATACACAAACTCTTTACGTAAAAATATTCCCATCAACCTGGAGCTCACACATCTTGTTTGTCGCAAAAAGCCGCCAAAGCCTCTATCTTCGACTCGTAATTGCCAACATCAATTTGGGTTAACGTATGCCCGCTGTTTCGCTTTTCTTCCGGAGGCAATTCCATATAGTCATCTCCAAAAACCTGTTGCAACAGCTCCAAATATTTTGAAGGAACGCGAAATTCTGCGTTCTCAAAGGTCAGAAAAGTGCCTTCTCCATACACATCATTCTCTACGAGTTGTTTTTTCCAACGATAATGGCTTGCAAAGCTTGTTGTGTATTTTGCCCCGGGCTTATCACTGAGAGTACAAACCCAATCAAATAAAACGTTTATCCATCTGTTTGGAATAAGGTAAGTTAAGTATCTGAGGCTTTTTATCAGAGCCATTTTAAATTTAGTAGCCTTTTTGCTTTTTGAACATCTCGTTGTTTTATACGCAAAAAGCAATCGAAGAATCTTTCCGCGTAACCAAAGGCCAATGCCATCCTTCTTAGTTACATAATCCAACGGGAAAATATCTACATATATTCCGTGATGAATATCATCGTCATTGGTATTTTTTTCCGACTGAACGGTGTTATTCAACCTGATTTTGGGGATATACCTTGTGTATTTTGGATCCGTTTGAAAAGTCTGCACAAACATAGTTTCGTTATATTGAGTCTGAATAATTTCAATCAGCTTGTTAAGATCTTTTCGATACATTGTAATATCCAAATCATCATCCCACGGAATAAAGCCCTTATGGCGTACTGCTCCAAGCAATGTTCCTCCGCAAAGATAATACTTCAGTCCATGTTTTTCGCAAATTTCTGCAATTTGGCTCAAAATATATAGTTGCGTAAGTTGCAATTTGCGCAATGTTTCCATTATGTATCACCCAACATCAACAGTTCTAAGTCTATTCAACATTTTGTTTTTCGTGAAAGAATCCAACATCTTTATAAATATTCTCACCCATTATATTCCGTTTTATCAAATAAGTCAATACAAAGAAATTTAAACTTTTCGCAAAATCAGACACCGTTTGCATTGAAAAACAGAAGATGTGATGTTATACTTTTAAGGGAACACTACTTATAGTATAAAAAGGAGTTCTTTTTTATGTTTCATTTTTTTGTTTCTCCTGAAAATATAACCGAAAAAAATGTGATAATCGTCGGAAATGACGTAAATCACATCAAAAACGTGCTCCGTATGAAGGTTGGCGAAAGATTCGTTGCCAATGACGGTAACGGCGGAAGCTACTGCTGTGCCGTTAGTGAAATTTACGACGACAGAATTGTTGCGGAAATTGAAGAAGGTCAGCTTATGAGCAACGAGCTTCCCGTGAAGCTTGTGCTTTTTCAGGGTCTTCCCAAAGCAGACAAAATGGAGCTGATTATTCAGAAGGGCGTTGAGCTTGGCGTAAGCGAGATTTACCCCGTAGAGATGACACGTTGCGTCGTTAAGCTTGACGATAAAAAGAAAAGAGGTAAGACATCGCGTTGGCAGTCAATCAGCGAAAGCGCGGCAAAGCAATCGGGTCGTATGGTCATTCCCGAAATTCACGAGCCTGTCCCCTATGCGGAAGCTTTGAAGATTGCGGAAAGCTTCGACCTGCTTCTTGTCCCCTACGAGTGTGCGGACAGTATGGCTGCTTTAAGAGATAAGATTTCACAGGTTGAAAACGGAATGACAATCGGAATTTTCATCGGCCCCGAGGGCGGATACGAAGAAAAGGAAATTGAAAAAGCAAAGGTGGCAGGCGGAGAAATCGTTTCGCTCGGCAAGAGGATTCTTCGTACAGAAACTGCAAGCATTGCCGCACTTGCAATCTGTATGTTTAATATTGAAGCTAATTTATAAGGTGAACAAAATGAATTTACCTCAGGAATTTACAATAAGAATGAAAGAACTTTTAGGCGAGGATTACGAAAAATTTATCGCATCCTTTGAAGATGCACCCGTACGCTCCTTCAGGGTAAACACAAAGAAAATATCAACAGATGCCTTTGAAAAAATCAACCCGTTCGGCGGAGAAAGAATCGGTTATGCCGACGGTGCATACTATTTTAATTATGATGGAATCGGCAATCACCCTTACCACCACGCAGGTATGATTTACATTCAGGACCCTGCGGCGATGAGTGTTGTTGTGAGTGTTGACATTCAGCCTGATTGGAAAGTTCTTGACCTCTGCGCCGCGCCCGGAGGAAAATCAACACAAGCGGCAGACAAGCTGACGGAGGGTCTTCTTGTTTCAAACGAAATCATTCCGTCGCGCTGTAAAATCCTGACGGGTAACATCGAAAGGCTCGGCATAAAAAATGCCGTCACAACCTGCTCGGATGTTAAAAGGCTTTCGAATCTTTTCGGTGAGGAATTTGACCTCGTCATCGTTGATGCTCCTTGCTCAGGCGAAGGAATGTTTCGCAAAGACGAAACAGCAATCAACGAATGGAGCGTGCAGAACATCAGGCTCTGTGCAGAAAGGCAGGACGAAATCCTGAGTTATGCAAAAGATTTTGTTAACGAGGGCGGTTATCTTCTTTATTCTACCTGCACTTATTCACTTGAAGAAAACGAGATGTGCATTGACAGATTCATTTCAGAAAACAAAAATTTTGAACTTGTTGAAGTTAACGAATGCGTTAAGAATGCGACGGCTGACGGAATTTTCTTTGACGGTTGCAAGACAGAAAACATTTCTTTCTGCCGAAGATTTTATCCGCACATTTCAAAGGGCGAAGGTCAGTTTCTTGCTCTGCTTAAAAAGACGGACGCAAATTACATTAACATAAAAAGAGAAAATGCCCTTGAAAAAATTCCAAAGGCAGAAGAAAAAATTGTATTCGATTTTCTTGATTCAACGCTTACAAATTATGATAAGAACTGCGTTAAGAAATACAAAGACAACATTGTTTATTTCGAACCTGATTTTGTAGTTCCGAAGGGTGTCGCATTTTCCTGCGGTGTTACAATCGGTACTGTGCAGAAAAACTATATTCAGCCTCACCACCAATTCTTTATGGCAATGGGTAAAAATTTCAGAAGGCAGATTGAGCTGACACACGACGAAGCAGACAGCTACCTCAAAGGAAACACCATTCCCTGTAACTGCGAAAACGGCTGGGCAACGGTTTTAATCGACGGTTGCACCCTCGGCGGTGTCAAGGTCGTCAACGGCACAGCGAAAAACCATTATCCGAAGGGATTAAGGAAGAATTGAAACGAATTTAAACAGTTCGACCAATTTGGATTTGTCGGGTTCTTTGATTTCGCACAATCTATCTCTGTGTGCGTAGGGATGGGCCTCCCGGACTGTCCGTAGATTCTGCTGCATATCGGACGGTCGAGGACGCCCGCCCCTACGTAGTTATTTTGAGATTGGGTTCGTAGGGGCGCGCATTGCGCGTCCGTTGAATCAATCACATTTTTGCGGACGACCGATGGTCGCCCCTACGATGTTAATTTTAAATTCGCTCTACAATCCCGAATTTGTTGCTGTTTTTTATCAATGTATATTCGCAAGAAAACACGGCTTGGTTTTCTCCAAGCCGTGTTGCTTTATTCTTTAAAAAAATGCTCTTCAACCGTTGCGCAGATTGCGTGGTAAACGGGCAGATGAAGCTCCTGAATTTTAAAGGTTTCATCCTCGTTGACTACGATTGAAACGTCGCAGATTTCCTTGAGTATGCCTCCGTTTCTGCCTGAAAGAGCCGCTGTTTTAATTCCCATCGACTTTGCAACGGCTGCCGCAGAATAAACATTCTTTGCGTTGCCCGAGGTGCTGATTCCGAGGAAAACATCTCCCTTTTTACCCATAGCAAACACCTGCTGAGCATAAATCAGGTCCGGGTCACAGTCGTTGGCAAAGGCTGTTGTAAGTGCCACACCGCTGTTAAGAGTATACACAGGCAAACCCTGCTGAAGCATACCGATATCGATATTTTCAAGCTCGGGAACAGCAGAAATCATTTTTGCTTTCTGCTCGTCGGACAAAGGTCTTTTTTTCAGAAAACCTTTCATAAGCTCGCCTGAAATATGCTCGGCATCGGCACAGCTTCCGCCGTTTCCGCAGACGAGAAGCTTGCCGCCCCATTCATAGCAGTTTATAAGCATTTCGCAAAACAGACGGATATCTTTTTCGTTCTCGCTGAGAATCGGATACCGCTGTATAAGCTGTGAAATATAATCCATAAAATTCACTGCTTTCAAAAATTAATCATATAAGAAATCTTCAACATTGAATCCGTCATCGATATCGCGGAATTCATCCTCGCCCTCAATTTCAGGAATCTGTGCAAAGACTTCAAACTTTCTTCCCTGTGACCAGAGTGACGGAGTGACACGGATTGTGTATCCGCAGCCGCCGGGAGTAAGCCATTCGTGCATTGAAGCTTCGGGCAGACCGAACATAGAGAGAAGTGCCATAATAACTCCGCCGTGCGTGACTATCGCAGTCTTTGTTATACCTGACTGAATGACACCGTCAATGACCTTTATCATTGTCTGCGCAATTCGCTGAGAAAACTCCTCGTTGCTCTCTCCGAAAGGCGGTGAAACACCCTTTTTGCCTGCAAGCCAATCGGGGAAAACAGGATGATTTTCCAGCTCCTCTGCAGATTTTCCTTCGAACTCGCCGAAGTTATATTCGATGAAACCGTCAATGATTATCGGCTCACAGTTCGGATAGATGAGCTTTGCCGTTTGCGTGCAACGCTTCAGGGGGCTTGAAAAAACAGCTTCAACGGCAGGATATTTATAATCCGTTTTCATCTGACTTATCTGTTCAATTCCCTCGGCACTCAGCTCCTCATCCGTATGGCCGATGTAACGGCCGCCGACATTGCCTGCAGTCAGTCCGTTTCTTATAAGTTGAATGTAATATGATTTCATTTGTTTTATTATTCCTTTAATGTTGCCTTATAGAGTTTGATATAAGTGTTAGCCGAACGTCCCCAGCTGTAGTCACATTCAAGCGCACGCTGTGTAAGTGCCGCCCAGTCGTGGTTGTAATAAACCGTCAAGGCACGGCGGATGGCATCAAGCATATCGTGAGCGTTGTAGCTCTTGAAAGTGAATCCGTTACCTTCGCCGTCACCGCAGTCCGAGATAGAATCGCGAAGACCGCCTGTTTCGCGGACGATGGGCACTGTACCGTAACGCAGAGCAACCATCTGTGAAAGTCCGCAGGGCTCACTCTTTGAAGGCATAAGGAACATATCCGCGCCTGCATAAATCTTACGTGCAAGGTCGGGGATAAATCCGATACGAAGACCTACCTTGTCAGGATACTTTGCGGCAATTTCTCTGAAGAAGCTTTCATATTCATAATCGCCCGAACCGAGGACAACGAGCTGCATTTCGCTTGTTGCAAGAAGCTCGTCAAGAATACCCTTAACAAGGTCAAGACCCTTATGAGCAACAAGACGGGAAACCATACCGATAATCGGCACATCTGCACGTACGGGAAGTCCCATAACCTGCTGTAAATCCTCTTTGTTAAGCTTTTTGTCTTCGGGTTTAGCTGCTGAATAATTAGCTCTGATACTCTTGTCCGTTTCAGGGTCATAGCCAAGTACATCAATACCGTTAAGGATACCGCTGAGCTTGTATCTTCTCTCGTTGAGAATGCTGTCAAGACCGTGTGAATACCACGGGTCAAGGATTTCGTCAGCATACGACTGGCTTACTGTTGTTACTTTATTTGCACATTCAATTGCGCCTTTCATAAAGTTTACACAGCCGTCATATTCGAGCAGAGATGCGTGCTCCTGCGGAATTCCGAGGACATCCTCAAGCACCTCTTTACCGTAGATACCCTGATACTGGATATTATGAATTGTAAAGATTGTCTTTATGTTTTCATAACCCGGTGAATTTGCATACATTGCTGAATAGTAAACAGGTGTAAGTGCTGTCTGCCAGTCGTTACAGTGAATGATGTCGGGTTTGAAATCAATATAGGGAATAATCTCAAGAATCGCTCTTGAGAAGAATGCGAAACGCTCTGCATCGTCATACTGACCGTAGATTGTATCGCGCTTGAAATAATACTGATTGTCAAGGAGATAGTAGATAACACCGTTATGCTTTGCTTCAAAAATTCCGCAATACTGACGGCGCCATGCTACAGGAACACAGATATGAGTAATAAACTTCATTGTGTCCTTGAGCTCCTGACGGATTGTATCATAAAGAGGCATTACCACACGGCAACCGATAAGTCTTTTTCTGAGCGCCTGAGGCAAAGAGCCGGCAACGTCACCAAGACCACCACTCGCCATAAACGGCAAAGCTTCACTTGCTGCATATAAAACCTTCATTAGTAATCACCCTTTCGTGAAAATAGTTTTCAAAAGTTAAATTACGATGCCCTTGCCGATGTAAACAGGGAATTTCTCGTCACCTGAAAGCACCTTGTTCGGCTTGATAACAACGTTCTTATCCGCAACAACACAGTTGAGAGAAACGTCGTCACCGATATAAGTGTTCTGCATAAGCACACAGTTTTTAACAACTGCATCCTTGCCGACGTGAACACCGCGGAAGAGGATACTGTTTTCAACCTTACCTTCAATTACGCAACCGTCAGCAACGAGTGAATTCTTAACATCTGAGCCGAGGCCGTAGATTGCAGGAACGTCATCCTTAACCTTTGTATAAACAGGGTTTGAACGGCAGAGTGCATTTCTTGTTTCCTTGTCAAGCAATGCCATATTTGCTTCGAAATAGCTCTGCATTGAATCAAGAAGCTTTACGAAACCTGTTACTTCATAGCCAAAAATCTTAAGCTTTGCAACATTTCTCTTGAGAATATCTTCCGTGAACGAACGGAAACCGAGACTTGTTGCTTCATTGATAAGTCTTTCAAGCAAAGACTTTCTTAAAAGCACGATGTTTATTGAATAGTTTTCAACGCCGTCCTTAAGTCTGCGTGAAACTGAATTAACCTTGCCGTCTTCCTCTACACCGAGGATTGCAAGCTCGGAAATTTCGGGAGTCTCGCCGTTTACGTAAGCGATTGTGATGTCCGCACCCTTTTCCTCGTGGTAAGCAAACATCTTTGTAAGGTCAAAGTTATAAAGTGCGTTACAGTCACACATAAGAACGTACTCTTCGTCAGAATACTGAAGGAAGTTCATAACACCTGCAACAGCTTCAATTCTGCCCGAGTAAAGACCTGTATTTGCAGAGTTGAACGGAGGAAGGATATAAAGACCGCCGTTCTTTCTTGAAAGGTCCCATGCGCGTCCGTTTCCGACGTGGTCCATAAGCGACTGGTAGTTGCTCTTTGTAATAATACCAACCTTGCCCATTCCGCTGTTTACCATTACGGAAAGGTTGAAGTCGATAAGACGGTAGCGTCCGCCGTAGGGCACAGAGCCCATTGAACGCATAGATGTCAGTTCGTTAAGATAGTTATCAAAGTTGTTTGAAAAAACAAGTCCGAGTACATTATTGGCTCTCATCATTCTGCCCCCTTTACATCTTCGCCGATCATTGCTTTGGGTTCAACGCAGGCACCCTTGCCGACAGTTACATTCGGACCGACAACTGCAACGCCCCAGTCTTCGAGGTTTGCTGTGTCTTCGGGACGCTTACCGACGCAGGCACCGCTTTCAACAGTTACATTTTCAGCAACGATTGCGTACTGAACCTTTGCGCCCGATTTGATAACGCTGCCGGGCATAATGATTGAATCCTTAACGATTGCGCCCTCTTCAACGTCAACGTTTGCAAAGAGAACGGAAAAATCAACTTCGCCTTCGATTTCGCAACCTTCGGCAATCATTGAATTCTGTACCTTTGCAGTGTCTGCAACGTAGTGCGGACAGGTTACGGGATTCTTTGCGTAAATCTTCCAGCTTGAATCTGTAAGGTCAAGGTCAACCTGCGGATTAAGAAGGTCAAGGTTAGCTTCCCACAAGCTGTCGATTGTACCAACGTCTTTCCAATAGCCGTCAAATTCATAAGCAAACATTCTCTCACCTGCTTCGTGCATTGCAGGGATGAGGTCGTGACCGAAGTCGTTGCTTGATGACGGGTTTGCTTCATCGTCAAGAAGATACTGACGGAGCTTTTTCCATGAGAATACATAAACGCCCATTGAAGCTTTGTTTGAACGGGGATTTTTCGGCTTTTCTTCAAACTCGGAGATTGAGCCGTCCTCGTTAACAATCATAAGACCGAAACGTGAAGCCTCTTCCCATGGCACTTCAAGCATTGCGATTGTACAGTCGGCATTCTTTTCCTTATGGAAGCCGAGCATCTTTGAATAGTCCATCTTATAGATATGGTCACCTGAAAGGATGAGGACATATTCGGGGTCATATCTGTCAATGAAATTGATGTTCTGATAGATAGCGTTTGCTGTGCCCTTATACCATTCTGTACCCTGAATCTGCTGATACGGAGAAAGGATATGAACACCGCCGTCTGCGCGGTCAAGGTCCCATGCCTGTCCGTTACCGATATAATCGTTAAGCTCAAGAGGCTGATACTGTGTAAGTACGCCCACTGTGTAAATACCTGAGTTTACACAGTTTGAAAGCGGGAAATCGATAATTCTGTATTTTCCGCCGTAGGGTACGGCAGGTTTGGCGATGTTTTTTGTCAGTATCCCGAGTCTGCTTCCCTGTCCGCCTGCAAGGAGCATTGCGATACATTCGTGTTTGCGTGACATTAAGTGCTGCCTCCTTTTTATTTCGTCGCATTTTTTGCGGCATTTTCGTTTGTTGTTTTTCTTTTTCTCGAAACCGGAGCTTTGAGATATATTACACTCAGACCCGGAAGGTCGAGCGAAATACTGTTTTCGAAGCCGTGCATCGGAGCTTTCTTGCTCTTCACACTGCCCGTTGTTCCTTTGCCCTTGCCGCCGAATTCTTCCGAATCCGTATTAAGAACAACCTTGTAGCTGCCCGCCTTCGGGACACCAATGCAGTAATTCTCACGGTCAACGGGAGTGAAATTACACACGGCAATAATTTCTTTTTTATCCTTATCAATTCGCCTGAAAGCTATTACCGAATTGTCAACATCGTCGTTGCTTATCCAGTTGAATCCTTCCCAGTTGTAATCAATCTCCCAGAGTGCAGGAGTTGATTTGTAAAGCTCATTGATTGTTTTGACGAAATGCATATGCTTGCGGTGAGCCTCGTAGTCAAGCAAGAGCCAATCAAGACCCTGCTTGTAATTCCACTCAATGAACTGGCCGAATTCCTGACCCATAAACATAAGCTTTTTGCCCGGATGAGCCATCATATAGCCGAGGAACGAACGGACACCTGCAAACTTTTCTTCATATTCGCCCGGCATCTTATTGATGAGCGAGCATTTACCGTGAACAACCTCGTCGTGCGAAATCGGCAGGACAAAGTTTTCCGAAAAAGCATAGAAGAAAGAGAATGTGAGGTTGTTATGATTGAACTTTCTGTGAATTCCGTCCATTGAGAAATATCTCAGGCAGTCGTTCATCCAACCCATATTCCACTTGAAGTTGAAGCCGAGACCTCCGTCACAGACGGGCTTTGAAACCATCGGCCAGGCTGTGCTTTCCTCTGCAATCATCAGTACGTCGCCGTATTCACGGAAGATTGACGTGTTAAGATTCTGCAAGAATTCGATTGCTTCAAGGTTTTCGTTTCCGCCGTTTTTGTTCGGCCTCCAATTGCCTTCCGTCCTGCAATAATCAAGATAAAGCATTGAAGCAACGGCATCAACCCTGAGTCCGTCGATATGATATTTTTCAAGCCAGAAGAGTGCGCTTGAGGTGAGGAAGCTTCTTACTTCATTCTTGCCGTAGTCAAAAACTCTTGTCCCCCACTGCTTGTGCTCACCCTTGAGCATATCTTCATATTCATAAAGCGGCTGACCGTCAAACTCGTAAAGTCCGTGAGCATCCTTCGGGAAATGAGCAGGTACCCAGTCGAGGATAACACCCAATCCTGCCTCGTGACACTTATCCACAAAGTACATGAAATCCTTCGGTTCGCCGTAACGTGAGGTCGGTGCGAAGTATCCCGTCACCTGATATCCCCACGAGCCGTCAAACGGATGCTCGCTTATCGGCAGAAGCTCTATGTGAGTATATCCCATTTCTTTTACGTATTTTGTCAATTCGTCGGCAAGCTGACGGTAAGAATAAAATATTTCTTCGCCGTGAACCTTCCACGAGCCGAGATGTACCTCGTAAATATTCATCGGGCTTTCGTAGGCAGACTTTGTCTTTCGTGTTTTCATCCACTTTGAGTCTTTCCACTCATAGCCTTCAATATCGTAAAATTTCGATGCTGTTTCGGGACGTGTTTCCGCGTGGAATGCATAAGGGTCGGCTTTTAAGATTCTTCTGCCGTCGCGTGCCGTGATGCAGAATTTATAGGTATCAAACTGATTGATGTTTTCAACGAAGCATTCCCAGATTGAGCCGTCTGAAAGGCGGTACATATGGTTTGCATCATTGTTCCAGCCGTTGAATTCGCCAACGACACTCACTGCCTGTGCATTCGGCGCCCAAACACGGAAAACGACCCTGCCGTCATCGACACGATGCGCGCCGAGAAACTCGTATGCCTTTGCGTTGTTTCCCTGATGAAACAGATAGACAGGAACATCGTTCGGATGATTTTCCTTGTTCATTTTTAATCCCTCCCTTTTAATAGGCGGACTTATCCACTTATACATTTATTATTTTACCAAAGCACAAAACAAAATTCAAGTAATTTTGACTATAATATTCAAATGATATGTAGAAAATTATCGACCGTTTTGTGTATTTTGTTACAAAAAAAGAACTGTCGGACAGACGAAAACGTCTGCCCGACAGATTTAAATCTTTATTCCGGAATTAAAACAAGCCTTTGATTACCTGCGGAAGAAGAACCGCAACGTAGCTGTAAAGCATTCCGATGATTTCAGAAACGATATTTGAAATATAATCGTCTATATTTGAAAAATTGTCTGTCGGAAGGTTTGTCGGCTCGAATTCAGTCTTCTGAGAAAGCTCCTTCTTGATTGCGTACTTGTCGATAAGAGTGATTTCCTGAGTTTCGTCGTCAACAAGGTATGACTTGATGATAACCTTATCACCGTCAACAACTGTTGTCATAAAGCAACCGCCCATATCACTTGTTGAAAGGTCGAATGCACAAGCTTCGCTGATAGGATCGATAGCATCTTCGTTGAGGCCGTACCTCTTTGTACCTGCTGTTGAGGGAAGGATATGAACTGTTCCATCAGGGTTGTTTGCGAATGTAACTTCTTCACCCTTGTAGTTCTCTGTTACATATGTAACGTTTTTAACAACCTCATCACCGATAACGGGATGTGAACGGTAGTAAACGTGGTCGTGACCTGCATATACAAAGTCGATATCAAGCTCGGCAAAAATTTCGCCGAGAACGTTTCTCATAATGATTGTATCGGGCTTGTTGATGTTCTTGCCCTCTGAGAACATAGCTCTGTGCATGAAAACGAATTTCCAGTCTGCATCAGAAGCTGTCATATCGTTAATAAGCCAGTTTCTCTGTGACTGTGACATCGGATACATATCGTTTGTGTTGAGAACAGCAATATGAGCGTTGCCGTAATCGAATGAATAGTAAACACCGTTTACCCAGTTAACGTTTGACTCTGTGTTCTCGTTTGAAAGGTTGAACATTGAGTTGAAAACGTTGATGTTGAGCTTGTTTGTGATGTTACCGTCGTGGTTACCTGCAACGGGAGCAACTGTTGTTGACATATTTGAGAACTGGAAGTTTTTGAAATACCAGTCCCACTCTTCGTTTGTGTTGTCGTTAACATAGTCGCCGAGTGTTGTTGTGAATTCAGACTCAGGAAGAGTTGCTACCGCACCCTTGAGAGTTTCTGAAGCCTCTGCAAAGTTTTCGTCACTGCTTGCCTGAACGTCAGCGATTGTGATGAATGAAAACTCATCGTCACCGTCGTCTGTTCTGAATGTACCTGCTTCGCTCCAGAGGTTCTGTGCCTTATCACCGACACGATATGTGTACTCTGTACCTGCTTCAAGGTCAGAAACTGCTACCTTATGGCAGTAAAGGTCACGGAACTGATAAATGTTGTCTGAAGAATATGTTGCTGCATTTGTGAATGTACCGTTAAAGTTTGCTGTTTTAACGATCTGAACGTCAGCATCAGAATAGTTTTCTGTATACCAGCAGAAACCTCTTGATGTCTTGGAATCGCCGTTAAAAGAAACACTTACTCTTGTTACAGCATCTGTAGCTTCCTCGGCAGATGTTGCAATTCCTGAAATGCCGAAAACGAAAGTCAGGCAAAGAACAACTGCGAGAATCTTTTTAGAAATCTTTTTCATTATAAAGAGTCCTCCTTGAAATAATTTACAAAAACATTATACACCACTTGTCAATACACAGATAGGTGTAAAAACCAAATTTTAATTTGTGCAAGATTACAATTAATCTTCAATTCTGAATTTTCTGAACATTACATTTTTGCGGTAATGCGTATACGTCAGGTAAACGTACTCTCCGTCCGTTATCGCCGCAGGGTAAGAAAATTCCGCCTCGGTATCCTCGTCCCTCTCAACCTCAACCGCAGGAAGGAAGGTTTCGCCGTTATCCTTTGTTATCGCGTAGGAGATAATGTTTCTGTCACCCCAACCGGCATAGGCTATGGGATTGTAGAAAACCGCAACATCACCGTTCGGAAGTTTTACACAGTCGATACCGCTGTTGTTGTTCGGAAGGTCTGTTTTTTCTGCAGGTGACCAATCAACAAGATTTTCCGAAAAGCTTCGCATAACGTAGCCTTCAGTTGAACGCAGAAATGCATAAACTTTTCCGTCAGCTTCCCAAAGTGTCGGCTGGATTATACCCTTGCCGACAGCCTTTTCGTGGTCAAAAAATATCGTTTTGCTCTTCTGCCACGTCTTGCAGTCGTCACGAGAAAAGTCGATGAAAGAGTCCCACGTTGTTGCTGTTTCGGCTGATGCAGGCGCAACAACAGTACCGTCAGAAAGGACTATCGCTTTATTTTTTACGGGACCGCGTCCGTCCGAAACATCACCCTCGACAAGCTCGACAGCATCCGACCATGTCTTTCCGCCGTCAGTTGACTTGCGAAGATACGTCTGCCAGTTTGTGATTTTCTTGCCTATCTTGAAAAAAAGGTAGATTGTTCCGTCCTTCTCAAGAAGCACGGGGTTCCAGCAAGGAATATTTTCTGTAAAAGACACCTGCTCAGGGTCAGACCATTTTCCGTTTTCGTTAACAGAGAGGAAAATTCTTACGTCATCGTTGCCCTCTTCCGTGCCTGCAAAGTAAGCGCAAAGAATCTTTTCGCCAACCTTGAGAATTGTGGATGCGTGACACTGCGCGAAAAATTTATCCTGCTCAAAAACCAATGATTTTTCAATTTCAACCAATCTCATAATTATCTCTTTGAAAGTACTTCTGCTTCGTACTTTTCAACCTCCTCGAACCAGCTTTCACCTACGGGCACACCGCAACGTGCGCAATATTCATTCCATACATCTGCAAACGGATATGTCTTCATTTCCTCCTGAAGTGCAAGAAGCTTCGTTGTGTTTGCGCTGTCCTGCAATGCTGTCAATGCTGCGTGCGGAGTAAGAAGCGCATTGAGCATAGCTTTCTGCACATTACGAAGACCGATTACCCAAGCAGCAACACGGTTGATTGATGCGTCGAAATAGTCCGTTGCGATGAACACACGGTCAAGCGCATCGTTTGCAACGATTTCTTTTGCAATTTCCTTTGTTTCGTCATCAAAAATGATAACGTGGTCGCTGTCCCAACGTACACCGCGTGTCACGTGAAGAGCAATCTTTTCGTTGAAAAGAAGAAGTGAAGAAATCTTATCCGAAACAACTTCTGTCGGGTGGTAGTGACCGTTATCCATAAGCGGAGTTATACCTTTATAATTTACATAAGAAAGGCTGAACTCAGCAGAGCCTACCGTATAGGATTCAAGACCGATGCCGAAAACCTTTGATTCAAGAGTTATGTAAACCTTTGACTTATCGTAGGGCACTTCAAGGATTTCGTCGAGGCTCTTCTTGAAACGTGCTCTCGGAGAAAGTCTGTCCGCAGGGATATCCTTGTATCCGTCAGGAATCCAGATATTCATAACACAGGGTACACCTGTTTCCTCTGCGAAATATTCCGCAATCTTAAGGCAAGCCTTGCCGTGATTTACCCAGAAGGTACGCACTTCCTCGTCAGGAGATGAAAGAGTAAGATTATCCTTTACCATCGGATGTGAGAAATATGTGGGGTTGAAATCAATACCCATTCCTCTTTCCTTTGCATACTCAACCCATTTTACAAAGTGCTTCGGCTCGATTGCGTCTCTGTCCGCAAACTCACCGTTTTCAAAAATTGCATAGCAAGCATGAAGATTGAGCTTCTTCTTGCCCGGGATGAGTGAGCAAGCCTTGTCGATATCTGCCATAAGCTCGGCAGGTGTTGTTGCCTTTCCGGGGTAGTTGCCCGTTGTCTGGATACCACCCGAAAGAGCTTCCTTTGAGTCAAATCCGACAACGTCGTCGCCCTGCCAGCAGTGCATTGAAATCGGCAAAGCGGAAAGCTTTGCAATTGCTTCCTCGGTATCAATGCCTATTTTTGCGTACATATCTTTTGCATATTCGTAACGTGTCATAAATTAACCTCCGTTTATGTTCATATACATTTTAATACTAACACAAAACCGCTGAAAAAACAACAGCATATTGTCTTGATTATGTTTAATTTTTGGTTTAAAATATACACTGAGGTGATTTTATGGGCAAGATTATTGCTGTCGGCGGCGGTCGCTACGATGACGGCGAAATCAAAAACATTCTTGAATACATCGCATCCTGTGCAAACAAAGAAAATCCGAAAGTGCTTTTTCTTCCGACCGCAGGCTTTGACGATATTGAGGGTGACGAGCATATCAGGGATATTTTCCTTGGCTGCGGATGCAGTTTTGACTATCTTTTCCTGACTGACAAAACCCTTACCAAAGACGATATCCGCAGAAAAATCCTTTCTTCGGATGTTATCTATGTCGGCGGCGGCAACGTTGAATTTATGATGAACACCTGGAACGAGACGGGTGCTTCCGACGTTCTTCGTGAGGCTTACGAAAAAGGGATTATTATGTCAGGCTACAGTGCAGGTGCTGTCTGCTGGTTTAAGGAGGGCTATGACGACTGCGGTCCCGACAGAAGCTTCATTTTCTGCGATTGTCTTGGTATTCTTCCCTACAGTGCCTGTCCGCATTTTGAGGGTAACGGCTGGTACAACTTCAAGGATGAAATCAAAAACCGTCCTCTTTCGGGTATGGGAATTGAAAACGGTGCGGCACTCATCTACGATAACGGAAGTTTCAGCACAATGCACGGAAACGATGTCGGCTATGTGTGGCTTTTCGACAAAGATAAGAATTATGAGGGTTCAACTCTCCGATTTCATTTGACTTGATTTTTAAATTGTGATAAAATATCTGCATCTTTTATACATTTCAGGAGGTATTTACTATGAAAAAGATTCTTGCAGTTCTTCTTGCTGTAGTGATGATGCTTTCACTTTCATCAGTTTCATTCGCAGCAGGTATCAGCAAAAACGGCAACCTTCAGTTCGGCGAGGACGGAAAGTTTGAAATCCTTCTTTTCGCCGATGTGCAGGACGGCTATCCGTTCCACAACGACTTCAAAGTTTTCATGAATGAAGCTCTCGACAAAACTCAGCCTGACCTTGTTATCTTCCTTGGCGACATCATTATGTCTGCCGAAACTTCAGAAGATTACTGGAAGGGATTTGACGAGCTTCTTACGCCGCTTGTTGAAAGAGATATTCCTTTCACTCTTGTTTTCGGTAACCATGACGACCAGGACACACACAAGGAATCAACAAAGGACGAGAAATTTGCAAAGTATATGACATATGGCAACTGCCTTGCATACGATGCAGACCCCGCTCTCCACGGCACAGGCACACACAACCTTGAAATCCTTTCAAGCGACGGTACAAAGACAGCTTTCAACCTCTGGATGATGGACAGCGGTGACTATATCGAAGGCGGTTACGACTGCGTTCGTGCTGACCAGCTCGAGTGGTATGAAGGCGTAAGCAAAGAGCTTGAAGCTGCAAACGGCGGCAAGGTTCCTTCATTTATGTTCCAGCACATCGTTCCTGCAGAAGTTGCAAAGCAGGTTATGTTCACAGTTAACGGCAACCTCGGTGCAGGTGCTTCAACAAACTTCTCAGACGGCACAGCAGCTACATATCTTCCCAATATCTGGGGCTTTGAAGAGGGCTGGATGTTTGAGCAGGCTTGTCCTTCACCTGACTGCGAAGGTCAGTGGGATTCAATTGTTAATCGCGGCGACGTTCTTGGCGTATTCTTCGGCCACGACCACATCAACACATATGTTGCTGATGTAAACGGTGTTGACGCAGTTAACGTTCCCGGTTCAACATATAACTCATACTACGATATGACATGTCAGGGCGCGATGCTCCTCACTCTTGACGAAAACGATCTTTCAACATACGAAAGAGAAATGATCTACACTTCTGACCTCGCTCTTGAAGAGGGTTCTGAGCTCCCGAACGGCGAATTCGGCAAGGCTCACTACTGGTTTGCAGGTGTCGGCAGAGAGATTATGAACTTCATCGTTAAGGCTATGAGAGTTGTTCTTTACCCGTTCTTCTTCTGGGCTGCATAATTAAAAAATAGTATCAATCGCACAGGGTAAAACCTGTGCGATTTTTTGTTTGATAAATTCGGGTTTATCGGGATGTTTGAAAGTCGGTAGTAACTCCAAGCCCTCCTTGTGTAAAGGAGGGTGGCACGGCGTAGCCGTGACGGGAGGATTGTTGATAATTCAAGGGTTTTTGACAATCCCTCAGTCGCTACGCGACAGCTCCCTTTACACAAAGGAGCCTGAACAGGTCAGATACATAAAGATTTTTAGAACTCTACAAACCCAAATTTGACGTTCGTTTTGCGGAATATTTTTCCTTCCGATTCCCCTGCTCTTTCTCTTGCTATCTTTTACAAATACAACATTTTTTGTTTGTTAAATATTCACTAAACGAAAATTTAATAAAATACAAAAAAACTCTTGCATTTTATAATATAGTATGATACTATATCCGAAAGTTAATAAAAAATTAACGATAGAGGCGCATCGTATTATCAGTACCAACTGCTATTCAAGGCTGTGGCAAGGCTTACGGCAGTTGCGAAAGGAATCGTTGCCGAAGGCAGCCGAAGCCAAGGCTGAGCTGGTAGTCGGGAATAACATCTCGCCTATTGTCGCTTATTGCGGAGAGCTATCTTACATTTTTTCACGGTAGTATTGCCGGAATAAATTCGGGTAGTCGATGCAAATCGGCTATTTTTTTATGACTTGTAAATTTACACCAAACGGTAAAAGGAGTTTTTACAATGACAGAAAACAGCATTTTCAGAGGTGCGGCTACCGCCCTCATCACACCGCTTAATGCAGAAGGTATTGACTATGAAAACTTCGGTAAGCTTATTGACTGGCAGATTGAAGAAGGCATCGACTCTCTTGTAATCTGCGGTACAACAGGTGAAGGTTCAACACTTTCTGACGAAGAGCACAGAGACGCGCTTGAGTTCGCTTACAAGCGCGCAGCAGGCAGAGTTCCGATGATCGCAGGTACAGGCTCAAACGATACGGCATACGCAATCGACCTTACAAAATTCGCTTGCGAAATCGGCTACGAAGGTATGCTTCTTGTTACACCTTACTACAACAAGGCAACCCAGAACGGTCTTATCAAAACCTTCACAGCTATTGCTGACGAAAGCACAAAGCCCTGCCTTCTTTACAATGTTCCGTCAAGAACAGGCTGCAACATTGAGCCTGCAACATACGGCGTGCTTGCTGACCATCCGATGATTACAGGTATCAAGGAAGCAAGCGGTAACATCTCAAAGATTGTTGAAACAATGGCAATCGTCGGCGACAGACTTGACCTCTACTCAGGTAACGACGACCAGATCATTCCCCTTCTTTCTCTCGGCGGTTCAGGTGTTATCTCTGTTCTTTCAAACGTACTTCCGAAGGAAACATCACAGATGTGTCACAAGTTCTTCGAAGGCAAGACAGACGAGGCTCTCAAGATGCAGCTTGATTATCTTCCGCTTATCAACGCTCTCTTCTGCGAGGTTAACCCGATTCCCGTTAAGGCTGCTATGGCTGCTATGGGTTACGGCGAGGACTACCTCCGTCTTCCGCTTACTCCGATGGAGGATGCACACAAGCAGAATCTTCTCGCTCTTATGCGTGAGCAGGGGTTGAACGTATGATAAAGGTACTCATTAACGGCGCTTGCGGCAGAATGGGTAAGGAAGTTGAAAAAATCGTTGAAGCTTCCGAAAACATGACAGTTGCGGCAAAGGTAGACAAAATGGCGGCTGAAAGCGGTTGTTACACAGATATCAACGATTTCAGCGGCGAAGCAGATATCATCATCGATTTTTCAAACCACCTCGGCACTAAAGACCTTCTCGACTATGCCGTGAAGAATAATATTCCGACCGTTGTTGCAACAACGGGACACACGCAGGAAGAACTTTCTTTCATCGAAGAGGCAGGCAAGAAAATTGCTGTTTTCCATTCTGCGAATATGTCTCTCGGCGTAGCTCTTCTTTGCGAGCTTGCAGTCAAGGCGGCGGCAACAATGCCCGATGCAGATATCGAAATCGTTGAAACACATCACAACCGTAAGCTTGATGCTCCCAGCGGTACAGCACTTATGATTGCAAACGCTGTCAAGTCAGTACGCGAAAAGGCACAGTTTGTTTTCGGCCGTGAAGGAATGGCTAAAAGAGAGAAAAACGAAATCGGTGTTCACGCAGTCAGACGCGGAAACATCGTCGGCATTCACGAAGTGCTTGTTTCAACAGACAGCCAGACAATTACCCTCAAGCACGAGGCTCATTCAAGAGCTTTGTTCGCAGAGGGCGCAGTTTCTGCGGCAGAATTTATTTTAGGCAAGCCGGCAGGACTTTACAATATGAACAATATTGTTGAATGAGAGGACACCTTATGATAAGAATTGGTATAGCAGGTTACGGCAACCTCGGCAAAGGCGTTGAAGCTGCCGTTAAAAATAATCCCGACATGGAGCTTGTTGCTGTCTTTTCAAGACGTGACCCTGACTCCGTTAAAATTAAAACTGAGGGTGTCAAGGTATATCCTTTTGATAAAATCACAGACTATAAAGACGACATTGACGTTATTATAAACTGTGGCGGAAGCGCAAGGGACCTTCCCGAATCAACTCCCGCAATCGCAGAAAACTTCAATGTCATCGACAGCTTTGACACTCACGCAAAAATCCCCGAGCATTTTGCAAACACAGACTTGAAAGCAAAAGCAGGCAACAGAATTGCTATCATTTCAGTCGGTTGGGACCCGGGAATGTTTTCCCTCAACCGCCTTTATATGAACGCAATCCTCCCCAACGGTAACGATTACACATTCTGGGGCAAGGGTGTAAGCCAGGGTCACTCGGATGCAATCCGCAGAATTGACGGCGTTATTGATGCGCGTCAGTATACCGTGCCCGTTGAAAGTGCTGTTGAAAGCGTACGTAACGGCGAAAACCCTGAGCTTACAACAAGGCAGAAGCATACAAGAGAATGCTTCGTCGTTGTTGAAGAAGGCGCAGACAAGGCACGAATCGAAAATGAAATCGTGACAATGCCCAACTACTTTGCCGATTACGACACAACAGTAAACTTCATTTCTCTTGAAGAGCTTCAGCGCGACCATATGGGTATCCCCCACGGCGGACGAGTTATCCGAAGCGGTTTCACGGGATTTAACCTGAGCACAAAACACACAATCGAATACAGTCTCAATCTCGAATCAAACCCTGAGTTTACAGGCAGTGTTCTTGCTGCATATGCACGTGCGGCATACAGACTTAACAAAAACGGCGAGTCGGGTTGCAAGACTGTTTTCGACATCGCTCCTGCTCAGCTCATCGACAAATCAGGCGATGAAATCCGAGCACATATGTTATAAGGAAGAAGAATGTTAAATGATTTGTAATAACCTTGGCGTTAACGAAAAAGGTCATCTTACCTTTGCAGGCCACGATACTGTTGAACTCGCAGAGAAGTATCAGACCCCTGCATATATAATGGACGAAAACAAAATAAGAGAAAAGTGCCGTATTTACAAAAAGGCAATGGGCGAATTTTTCGGCGGAAGCTCAATGCCTCTTTTCGCAAGTAAATCCCTTTGCTTCAAGAGAATTTACGAGATTATGAAAGAGGAAGAAATGGGCATTGACGTCGTTTCCCCCGGCGAGCTTTTCACGGCTGTCAAGGCAGGCTTCCCGATGGAAAACGCATATTTCCACGGCAATAACAAGACTGACTTTGACATCGCTTTTGCAATTGAAAACGGCATCGGATATTTCGTCTGTGACAACGTTGAGGAGCTTAACGCAATCGACCGTGAAGCAGGAAACAAGGGCATAAAGCAGAAAATTATTCTTCGCCTTACACCCGGCATTGATCCTCATACTCACGCAAAAATCAGCACAGGTAACGTTGATTCAAAGTTCGGTGCGGCAATTGAAACAGGCCAGGCTAAGGAGCTTGTTGAACTTGCTCTCTCAAAAGAGAACATCGCCCTTATGGGTTATCACTGCCACATCGGTTCGCAGATTTTTGAATACGACCCGTTCTGCGATGCGGCTGTGATTATGATTAAATTCCTTGCCGATATGAAAAACGAACTCGGCTTTGAGGCAAGCGTTCTCAACCTCGGCGGCGGTATGGGCGTTAAATACGTCGAAAGCGACCCTGAAATTGATTACGCAAAGAATATCGAAGGAATTGCAAATCTTGTAAAAGCTGAGTGCACAAAGCTCGGTGTGACAATGCCGACAATCCTTATGGAGCCCGGCAGAAGTATCGTTGCAGACGCAGGACTTACGCTTTACACGGCAGGCACACGCAAGGAAATCAAAGGCTTCAAGAATTATGTTTCAATCGACGGCGGTATGCCCGACAATCCGCGATATGCACTTTATCAGTCAGCGTACACCGTTATGGTTGCAAACAAGGCAAACGAAGAAGCCGACTATGAGTGCACAATCGCAGGACGTTGCTGTGAAAGCGGCGACCTTATTCAGGAGGGTGTTAAAATCCCGAAGCCTGAACGCGGCGATACAATCGCAGTCCTTACAACGGGCGCATATAACTTCGCAATGAGTTCAAACTACAACGCAATCTGCAAGCCTCCCGTCATTATGCTTGACGGCGAAAAGGATTACGTAGCAGTTAAAAGAGAAAGCTTTGACGATCTTATCGCAAGGCAGGCATAAAAACAAGCGGTGTCTTCGGACACCGCTTTATTTTTACACAACTGACACTAAAACTGTCAAATGAGAATTTGTATCCACTTTACAAACCACTGCAAAAACTGTATAATAAATATAATTATAATCGAAGGGAGGATTTTTATGAGCGAGCCTGTCAGAATACTGAACCTTTTCACTATAATGAACCGTGGCGGTGCAGAAACAATGGTAATGAATTATTACCGTAATATCGACCGCACAAAGGTACAATTTGATTTTATGGTGCACCGTGAAGAAAAGGGCGCCTATGACGATGAAATCGAAGCTCTCGGCGGAAGAATTTACCGTATGCCTCCCGTACAGCCGGGTCATTTCAAGGAGTATAAGGCAAAGGTTGCGGAGTTTTTTGACGAGCACAGTGAATATTCCGTGATTCATTCCCATATGTCCGAGCTTGGTTATTACGTTTTTAAAGAAGCGAAGTCACGTGGGGTTAAATGCACCGTATGTCACGCTCATAATGCACCGCACTTCAGCGATGAAACCCTCATTGAAAAGGCAAAAGACCTTGTACGAAACTATTTCAAGCACAGAATAAGAAAATATACAGACCATATGTTTATCTGCGGAGTTGAAGCAGGCAACTGGCTCTTCGGAAAGAAAAACAGCGACAACTTCGTTATGATGAACAATGCCGTTGACGCAAACAGATTTTCGTGGAACGAACAAAGAGCAAATGAGATGCGTACGAAGCTCGACCTTAAAGGTAAGTTTGTTGTTTGTCACGTCGGCAGATTCAATTCACAAAAAAACCACGCGTTTTTAATTGATATCTTTAAAGAGATAAAAGATAAAAATAATGACGCAGTTATGCTCCTTGTCGGTGCAGGCGAGCTCGAAGAAAAAATCAGGCAGAAGGTTGCTTCGCTCGGGCTTGAAGAAAGCGTAAGGTTTATGGGATTGCGCGATGACGTTAACGATATTCTTCTTGCATCCGATGTTTTTCTTTTCCCGTCGCTTTATGAAGGGTTGCCTGTCACCCTCGTTGAAGCACAGTCATCGGGAATAAAGTGTATCATATCCGAATCAATTCCTGACGATTGCAAAATAACAAAAAACGTTGAAACGGTTTCTCTTGAAAAACCTGCATGTTTCTGGGCGGAGCAGGTGCTTAACTATGCAAACGGCTACGAGAGAAAAAACACACTCAAAGAAATTTCTGCGGCAAAGTTTGACATCAAAGAAAATGCCGATTGGCTTGAGGAGTTTTACTTAAATGAACACAAAAAATAAAACCCTGACGGTGTTTACACCTGCATATAACAGAGATTATTCAATCCATCTTTGCTATGAAAGTCTTGTAAGGCAGACAAGCAAGGATTTCGTCTGGCTTGTTATTGATGACGGCTCAACGGACAATACTGCACAGCTTATCAGGGAATGGCAAACGAAAGATAACGGATTTGAAATAAGATATGTTTACAAAGAAAACGGCGGTATGCACACTGCACATAACTCTGCATATGAAAATATGGATACGGAGCTTTCGGTCTGCATCGATTCCGACGATTATATGACGGACGATGCCGTTGAAAAAATTGTTGCGTGTTGGGAAAAGCACCGCAATGAAAAGTATGCAGGAATAATTGCTCTTGATATCCTTGAGAACGGAAAAGTTATCGGTACCGAGTTAGAAGCAGACCGTATCGACACAACTCTCGGCGGATTTTATCAGCGAGGCGGCAAAGGCGACAAGAAGCTCATCTACCGTAACGATGTTATGAATAGATATCCTCCGTATCCGACTTTTGAGGGAGAAAAATATGTCTCTCTTGCATACAAATACGAAAAAGCAGATAAGGAATACACCCTCGTTATTCTCAACGAGCCTGTCTGCGTTGTTGAATATCAGCAGGACGGATCAAGCACAAATATGTTCAGGCAGTATCTCAGGAATCCGAAGGGTTTTGCTTTTGTCCGCAAGGAGAGTATGAAAGAAAGCAACGACATAAAAGATATTTTCAGAAACTGCATTCATTATGTTTCAAGCTCAATTATCAGCAGAAACGGAAAGTTTATTCAGGAATCTCCGAAGAAGTTTATGACCATTCTTGCGATTCCTTTCGGGGTTTTGCTCACTTTTTATATAAAGTACAAATCAAAAGGTTTTATGAAAGTTGAAGGCTTTTCTGAAAAATAGTCTTTACTTTTCAAGATTTTGATATATAATAATTTCACAAAATAATTTCAGAGTAGACGGTTGTGCGTTAAACGCCGACGGAACGGGGAGTTGTCCGTCGGAAGGAAGTGCAGCAGTCGCATCCCGCTGAATAGTATCGAGTTAATATTACCTCCCTATTATTCATTAAGGATGATGGGAGGTAGTTTTTTTGAACAGAAATGAAAAATCAAAAAGGTTTAAAAATAATACCGTAAAGCTTGCGACGCTGGCATTACTGATTGCCCTGCAGGTTGTGCTTTCAAGATTTCTTTCAATCAATCTGCAATTCCTGAAAATCGGATTTTCTTTTGTGCCGCTGATGTTTGCAGGTTACCTCTACGGAGCTTCGGGTGGTGTTATTGTTGCGGCGGTGAGCGACCTTATTGGTGCAACGCTCTTCCCTTCGGGTGCATTCTTCCCGGGATTCACCGTAACGGCAGCGCTTTCGGGCTTTATTTACGGTATAGCCTTCGGGGGAAAATGTACAACTGCAAAGATTGCTGTAAGCGTTATTGTTGAACAGACTGTGTGCGGTCTTCTTCTTAACACATGGTGGCTTTCGATATTGTATCATTCTTCTTTCGTGACTCTTCTCGCAACGAGAGTGTGGCAGGCTCTTGTAATGATTTTTGTTGAAATCGTTTTTGCAGAAGTCTTTTTCAGAAGATTGAATTTCATCGAAAAACTCAAAAAACAACTTCTGAGGATATAAAAAAGGACGGGGTATCCCGTCCTTTTGTTATGTTCAGATATTAAAGCTTAGCTGCAAGGTCCTTTATATAAGCCTTGAAGTCTTCGCCGATTTCGTGGTGGTCAAGTGCAACTTCACAGTTAGCCTTCATGATACCGAGCTTGTTACCCATATCGTAACGGATACCGTCGAAATCAAGAGCAAGAAGGTTGCCTTCCTTACCGAGACGTGTGAGTGTGTCTGTGAAGTAAAGCTCTTCGCCTTCGGGTGTGTTTGCAAGGTCTTCTGCAAGGTAATCAAATACCTGCGGAGGAGCAACAACACGGCCGAGGATTGAGTAGCAGGACATAATCTGGTCGTCTGTCGGCTTTTCGATGATGTTGTGGACATCCATAACCTTTTCATTATCCTCGTGGTGTGTGATGTCAAGTGAACAATACTTTGAAACGTCCTTTCTCGGCACTTCCTTAACGCCTACAACGCCCTTGCCTGTCTGCTCGTAAATGTCAACAAGCTGCTTTGTTACGGGGTATTCGTTGTTGATGATAACGTCATCACCGTAAAGGATTGCGAACGGCTCGTTGCCGACGAAGCTCTTTGCGCACATGATAGCGTGACCGAGACCCTTTGTCTCCTTCTGACGGATGAAATAAACGTTTGCAATATTTGAACAAGCAAGAACATCTTCGTAAAGATCCTTCTTTGAAGGATTCTTTGAAAGCTTGTCCTCAAGCTCGTAGCTGTGGTCAAAATGGTCCTCGATAACACCCTTACCGCGGTTTGTGATGATAAGGATGTCTTCAATACCTGCCGCTGCAGCCTCTTCTACAATGTACTGGATTGCAGGCTTATCAACGATATTGAGCATTTCCTTCGGAACTGCCTTTGATGCGGGCAAAACTCTTGTACCGAGACCTGCTGCAGGGATAATGGCTTTCTTGATTTTCATTGTTAACTCCTCCTATACTGGTTTAAAAATAACTAACAATAGACATAATAATGTTTGGCAGGTGGCTTGATGCAAGTGTTGCAAAAAGTCCTGCAAGGAACGATACGCCGCCGCGGCGAATCAGGGAAAACTTCAGCACCTTCGGGTCAGAAGTTGCTTTTTTTGCAAACTTTATATCATCCAACATCTTTTTTCGGTAAAAACTGTTGGCGATAAGTGCCGGAATAATCTGTGCAACAACGTAAGTTGCGCCTAAAACCGTAAGTGAATACGGCAGAGCATCTTTGAGGGTTACCGTAATCTCTTCGGAAAGTCTTTCGATTTCCGCCTGCGCTTCCTCGTCGGTTTCGTCGGCTCCTGACTCAAGCGCGGCAAGAAACTGATCATAAAGCGGTTCAAGCTTTGTTGCCGCTGTGTCAATTTTCGGCATAAGCGGCATTACTGCGATTGTTGCAGAAATCGCAAGAGCAAGAAGGACGGCGCCTGCCTTGTAAAGCTTGCGGTAGAAGAACCACGCAGGGCCGAAAAAGAATGCACCCCAGTTCCACGAAACGAAATTCTTTTTGTTTTTGTTCTTGATAAATCTTTTAAGGTAATGCCTTGAATTGACCTGTGTGTAAGTCACGACTTCCCTGACCGTTGCGCCGCCGATATCCTCGTCAGCTCCGAACGTCTGCCCGTTCACGTAAATTCCGTCAATGTGAAATTCGGGTAACGGTATATCGGGCATATCACTCTCGGAAGTGAACTCAGGAAGAATCTTTCGGGAATTCTCCTCTTCATCCTGTGTTACCGAATTTTCAACAACAGGTTCGGGCTCTTTTTCGGGTTCGGCATTAGCAGTCCGCCAGTCAAAGCCTTCAGCGTGAAGATGTGCATTTACGCATTGATTATTCTTTTTGTAACATTCTCTGTGCTGTGGTGTTCCGCATTCGGGGCAGACAACGATATCGTCACCCTCAAGCATAACGTCTGAACAACCGTCACACACTTTGTTGTCATAAAACATTCTTTCTCACCGGATAGTAAATTTTTACATTTATATTATATCACAATGTTTTACAATAGTGTAGACTAATTTTGAATATTTTTAAAAGAATATTAAAATCTTTTGCTTTACATAAAGGGAATTTTCCTGTATAATTATTTAGTAAAAATATGCGCTACGGCATGAGAGGTATAAATAATGGTACAGTTTGAAGAATTGAGGCTTTATCTGCTCGGTTTTGAGGAAAAGCTCGGTGAGCTGGGCGAAGCTCTCGGATTGAATGCTATGAAGGAAGAAGTTGTTTCTCTTGAAGAGAAAACAGCTCAGGACGGTTTCTGGGATGATATCGCAAACACTCAGGTTGTTCTTCAGAAAATCGCAGCTCTTAAAAATAAAATTTCAAAATACGAAAACCTTAAGGCTTCTTTTGAGGATACGCTTACTATGATTGAGCTTTCTGACGAAGAAGAAGACCTTGATATGTTCGACGAATGTAAGTCAAGCGTTGATGAGTTCGAAAAAGAGCTTGACAAGCAGACACTCAGCACACTTCTTTCGGGCGAATACGATATGAAAAACGCTATTCTCACATTCCACGCAGGTGCAGGCGGTACTGAAGCTCAGGACTGGAACCAGATGCTTGTAAGAATGTATACCCGTTGGGGCGAACAGCACGGCTTCAAGGTAAGCATGATCGACTTCCTTGACGGCGACGAAGCAGGACTTAAATCTGCAGTTCTCCGTATTGAGGGTGAAAACGCTTACGGCTATATGAAGAGCGAAGCAGGTGTTCACCGTCTTGTCCGTGTTTCTCCGTTTGACTCTTCGGGAAGAAGACACACTTCATTTGCTTCTTTGGAAGTTATGCCCGAAATCGATGATACAATTGAAGTGAACATCAGCCCCGATGATATCAGGATGGAAGTTTATCGAGCTTCAGGTGCAGGCGGACAGAAGGTTAACAAGACTTCATCTGCAGTCCGTCTTATCCACATCCCGACAAACATCGTTGTTTCTTGCCAGGTTGAACGAAGCCAGCACCAGAACCGCGAAGTTGCGATGAGAATGCTTAAGTCAAAGCTTATCGAAATCAAGGAAAGAGAACACCTTGACAAGATTGAAGACATCAAGGGTGAGCAGAAGGAAATCGGCTGGGGCAGCCAGATCCGTTCTTACGTCTTTATGCCGTACACACTTGCAAAGGATCACAGAACAGGCTTTGAAATCGGTAACATCAACGCTGTTATGGACGGCGAGATTGACGGTTTCATCAATGCGTACCTCAAGCAGGCTTCACTTTCCGAGCTTAACAAAGACTGATTTTAAAATAAGGATTTAAAAAGATGAATATTGTTGATATTTCAAGACCGTTGCTTACAACAATTGAATATCCGGGTGACCCCGAAACAAGGCTCGATGCCGTTCAGCGAATCGAAAACGGCGACGTTTGCAACCTTTCAGCTGTTTACGCCTGCGTGCATACGGCAACTCACGCCGATGCGCCGTACCATTTTCTTGAAGGCGGAGAAACAATTGACGAAGCCGACCTTAATAAATTCATCGGTCAGTGTACGGTTATTGAAGTTCCTCCCGGAGTTATAACGGGCGAATATGTCAACAGATATTTCCCGAAGAAATGCACAAGACTTCTTATCAAGGGCGATGCGCAATCGTTCTTTATGGAAAGTGCCGCATACGAGGCTGTTGACACGGGCATCTGCCTTATCGGAACGGATGCAAATTCAATCGGCAAGGGTAATGACCAGCTCAAGCCGCACAAAGCTTTTCTGCAAAACGGAGTAGCTATACTTGAAAATCTTGACCTTTCGCAGGTTGAGCCGGGCGATTATTACCTTATTGCTCTGCCCGTGAAAATGGGCGCAATCGACGGCGCTCCCGTAAGAGCCGTGCTGATTGACGATTATATTCTCTGGAACAAATTAAACTGATTTTAAGTGCATCTGAACGGAGGTGCAGTTTTGAAACGTATTTTTGACCTGACAGTAAGTATATTTGCGTTGATATTTCTTTCTCCGCTTTTCCTTGTTGTTGCGATTATGATACTTTTAACCGACGGAAGTCCTGTGCTTTTCAGGCAGGAAAGAGTCGGCAAGGACAACAAGATTTTTACGGTATATAAATTCCGCACGATGAGAAACGGCGTCGGAGATATTGCAACGGCAGAGCTTAACGATGCTGATGAAAAAATTACAAAAACAGGAAAGTTCCTCAGGCTTACAAGCATTGACGAGCTTCCGCAGCTTTTCAATATTCTCAACGGTACGATGAGCCTTGTCGGCCCGCGTCCGCTTATCCCTGCAGAAAAGGAAATCCGAGAGCTTCGCGAGAAGTACGGAGTTTACAGCGTGCGCCCGGGTATTACGGGCTATGCACAGATTAACGGCAGAGACAATATCGATAACGAAACAAAGGCTTTGCTCGACAAAGAATATGTTGAAAGACAGAGTATGCTTTTTGACATAGAGATTATTTTCAAAACATTTACCAAGGTTCTTAAACGCGCCGATATAAAAGACAAATAAAGAAAGAGTGGATTTCTCCACTCTTTGATATTATGCAACACCAACGTATTCTTCTAATGTTATGCCTTTTGATTTGATTTCCTTTGCGACATCAACACCGACATATCTGTAATGCCACGGTTCATAAACCACTCCCGTTATTTCTTTTGAGCGTTCATCCTTGGGATAACGGAGAATGAAGCCGTATTCGTGAGCGTGTTCGTCAAGCCACTGGAACTCCTTATAGTTTTCAAAGCTTTCTGCGAGCGAGCAGATATCCATTGCAAGACCCGCGTTGTGTTCGCTTGAGCCGGGAACCATAATAACCGTTGCGGCTTTTTTGGTCGCCTCAACTTTATCCAGACCGCTGTTCATATGCTCTTTGATTCTGTTTTCAAAGTTGTTTTTCTGACGTTCGTATGAACGGTAACCTGAAATGGGCGTAAGTGTTATTCCGTCTTTCTTTGCGGCATCGTACATCTGCTGATAATACGGAGCAACACGGTAGTCAAGGTAAACTCCCGAACCTTTTACAGCTTCTGCAAGCTGCGGCTTGTAGTCTGCAGGTAAAGAATATTTACCGTTGACGATAAACTTCGAAAGGTCAGCGTTTACGTCTGTGATTTTCGGAATAAACCCTGCATAAGCATAAGGGTACTGATTCGGGTCTGGTGTGTCTGCATCCTGAGTCGGAGTTTCGCTTGACGAAGATGAGGGTGCGCTTGTCGGTAAAGTTGTTTTTTCATCAACATCACCGACTGTTGTACCGTCCTGAACACTGATGGATTCAGAACCGGGATTTTCAAGCATAGACTTGTATTTCTGATGTGTGATAACAGCACCTCCGAGCGCGGTTACGGCAATAATGACGATAACGGATTGAAGCGCGATTATTCGTATAACTCGCGGAGTAATCTTTTTATTCATAAAATCATCCTTTGATTTAAGTGTCTTTTAACTACACTATATTCTATTCATATTTTGAGCCAATGTCAAGGAAAACGGATTATTTTCTCTGTCTTTGGCTTAGCAATAAAACCCAATGAAAGGAATGTTGAAAATGAAATCAACAGAGAGCGTCGGAAATTATAAATCCGAAGTAAGACTTTACACAAACTATGCTATCAAGCATATTAAAACAATGTGTAAAAATTTTGGCCCGCGTCCCGTGGGAAGTGAGGCTGAATTAAAAGCGCAGGAATATCTTGCAAAAGAGCTTGAAACAACCTGCGATACAGTTGTTAAGGAAGAATACAAATGCTCGGATAAGGCATTTATGTCCTGGGTACCTCTCGGTGCAGTGCTTCTTATTCTTTCTGCAGTGCTTTATACCTTTGGTATTCCCGTTGCTTCACTTGCAATCGGATGCTTCACTCTCTTCACGATTCTTGCAGAGTTTATTTTCTACAAACCCGTGCTTGATATCTTCTTCCCGAAAAAGACTTCGATGAACGTAACGGGCACACGCAAGGCTTCGGGCGAAACGAAGAGAAGAATCATTTTCTCCGGTCACGTTGACTCAGCCTTCGAATGGACTTACACATATCACGGCGGCAGACCTGCCGTTGCAGGAATTATCGTAACGGCTGTAATCGCTATCCTTCTTAATATCGGCGGCGGCATTTACGGCATTATCGCAGGTGAAGGCTTCGGCATTGTCTGGATGGGCGACAACCTTGCAATGAAGATTATTTCAGTTGTAATGTATGTAACAGTTCCCGTGCTCGGTGCGGCAATTTTCTTCTGCAACTATAAGCGTCCCGTAACGGGCGCAAACGACGACCTTTCAGGTTGTCTGATTTCAGCGGCAGTTATCAAGTTTATGGACGCAAACAATATCCGTTTTGAAAACACGGAAGTTGTTGCTCTTATGGCAGGCGGCGAAGAAGCAGGCCTTCGCGGTTCAAAAGCATGGGCAAAGGCTCACGCAGATGAAATCAAGAACGACGGTGTTGAAACAATCTTTATTTCTCTTGACACAATCCGTGAAATCGACTTTATGGCGATTTACGACAAGGATATGACAGGTATGGTCAAGAACGACAAGCGAGTTGCAAAGCTTCTTCAGAAGGCTGCAAAGGAAGTCGGTCACGATGTGCCGATTAAGGCAATCGAGCTCGGCTCAACAGATGCCGCAGCAATCTCACAGGCAGGTATTCCCACTTCTGCATTCACAGCTATGGACCCGTCACCCGCAAGATATTACCACACACGTCTTGATACAGAAGAAAATCTTGACCCGAAGATGCTTGAAACAGGCCTTAAAATCGCGCTTGAAACAGCATTTATGTTTGATGAGCAGGGAATTTCATAAATTTTCTAAAAACTATTGGATTTATCCGATATATGTGTTATAATCGTTGTATACAGAAACTTATAAGGAGTGGATTGTTCGTGAACAAAAAACTTATCAGATTGATTTCTCTTGCTTTGGCAACAATTATGGTGTTCTCTCTTTGCTCTTGTTCAACAAGCCCTGTAGAGGAAGAAACAACAGAAATTCCTTACGCTTCAGAATCTCCTGCAGGCAAAGCTGAAATTGTTGCAAGATTCAACAAGCTTATGGCTGACACAAAGAATGCAACAGATTACGAAGAAATGAAATACTGGCTTGACCAGAGCGCCGGCGGTTGCGAATGTGAAAACGCATACGTTAAGGCTGCTTTCAAGACAGTTGCTGACAAGATGACAAAGGAAAGCTTCGGTCTTTCAACTGCAGACGAAGAGAATCCGTCAACACCGAAGGATTGCTTCCCTGTAATGGGTTCAGACGAGGCAGGCGCACTCAGCCTTGCAGATGTTCGTTCAGCTCTTATCTCTGACAATAAGGGCGATGCACACTACACAATCATTATCAAGATTAACCCCGAAACAAATCCTGAGCAGGAAGATAGCGTTTACGGCAAGCTTTACAAGATTTCTAAGGACGAAGACATCCTTGCTAATTTCGACAGCGTTAAGGATTTTGTTACAGCTGAAGAGTACAGCGCAACTTATGGTATCGGCACAATCAAGATGATTGTTGACAAGAAGACAGACCACGTTACAAAGCTTGAGCTCAGCCGTTCAGTAGCAATTGAAACTGAAATCACAGGTCAGGGTACACTCGCAAGCGTTGGTACAGTACCGATGTCATTCGAGTACAACTCAACAGCAAATTATGAAATTATCTGGCCCGTTGAAGAAGAACCCGCTGCATAATCTTACATAACAAAAATTACGACCCGGATTGATTTCCGGGTCGATTTTTTATGCCTTTTAAGTTTTACTGAGCTGTGCTTTTTTCCTGTTTAACCTTGTGGTCAATAACGTGACGTGAAGCGAGCTCGTCAAAAATATCTTCAAGTGAAATACCCATTTCAATCATAAGCACCATTACGTGATATGCAAGGTCTGCGATTTCGTAAACGGTTTCTCTCTTGTCGTTATCCTTTGCGGCGATGATAACCTCAGTTGATTCCTCACCGACCTTCTTGAGGATTTTATCCATACCTTTTTCGAAAAGATATGTTGTATATGAGCCTTCCTGCTTGTTTATCTTTCTGCCTTCAATAAGCTTAAGAAGTCCTTCGTAAGAGAATTCGTGAAGCTCATCGTTTTCCCAGACAGTATTGTTAAAACAGGAATCTGTACCGAGGTGGCAGGCAGGTCCGCTTTTTTCAACAAGAACAGTAAGTGCATCCTTATCGCAGTCAGCTGTGATGCTTACAATTTTCTGCACGTTGCCGCTTGTTTCACCCTTGCGCCAGAGCTCCTGACGTGAACGCGACCAGAAGCAGGTGCGCTTTTCCCTGATGCTGATTTCAAGGCTTTCTCTGTTCATATATGCAACGGTAAGAACCTTCTTGCTCTTTGCGTCAACGACAACTGCAGGAATAAGTCCTTTTTCGTCAAATTTCAATTCGTCCAAATTCATTTTTATAACCTCACTATGATATCGTTGTTTCTGAGTTCCTGTTTCAGGTCTTTGATTTCAACCTCACCGAAGTGGAAAATTGAAGCGGCAAGACCTGCGTCAACCTTGGGTAAAGCCTTGAAAAGCTTTGTGAAATCGTCAATACAGCCTGCACCGCCCGATGCAATAACAGGAACGTTGACTGCATCGCAGACAGCCTCAAGCATTTCGAGGTCGAAGCCCTGCTTTACACCGTCAGTATCGATACTGTTAACGACGATTTCGCCTGCGCCCATTCCGACGCATCTTTTAATCCACGAGATTGCTTCCATTCCCGTGTCCTCGCGTCCGCCCTTTGCAAAGATGCGGAATTCGCCGTCAACTCTTTTAACATCTGCAGAAAGAACAACGCACTGGTCGCCGTATTTATGAGCCGCCTCGCGGACAAGCTCAGGGTTACGGATTGCGCCTGAATTTACGCTGACTTTGTCTGCACCGCATTTGAGTACGCGGTCAAAATCGTCAACGGTATTGATGCCGCCGCCGACAGTAAGCGGAATGAAAACCTTTCTTGCAACTTCTGTCAGGATATCCGTAAAAAGCTTTCTGCCTTCAGCGGATGCTGTGATGTCGTAAAAAACAAGCTCGTCCGCACCGCAGGATGAATAAAACTCTGCAAGCTTAACGGGAGATGAAACGTCGGCAAGGCCGAGGAAATTCACACCCTTAACTACTCTGCCGTCCTTAACGTCGAGGCAGGGGATAATTCTTTTTGTAATCATTTTGCCACCTCGATTGCTTCTTTAAGGTCAATTGCGTTTGTGTAGTACGCTTTGCCGATGATTGCTCCGTAAAGGTTCATTTCGCGAAGTGCTTTGATGTCATCAATTGTTGAAACACCGCCCGAAGCGATTATATCAAGACTGAGCTTTTCGCTGAGAGATTTATAAAGCTCGCGGTTTGTACCTTTCATTGCACCGTCCTTTGAGATGTCTGTGCAGATGAGAGTTTTCACACCCTTGTCCTGCATCTTTTTGCAGAAATCTTCGAAAGTGTACTGGGATTTTTCTGTCCAACCCTTGATTGCAACGTATCCGTCCTTGATATCAACACCGACCGCAATTTTCTCGCCGTATTTTGCGATTGCTTCATCAAGAAAAGCTTCATCAGTAATAGCTGCTGTGCCGAGAATAACACGTGAGACACCGATTGAAAGATACTTTTCAACAGTTTCGATTGAACGGATACCGCCGCCGAGCTCAACGAAAAGAGATGTATTCTTAACAATGTTTTCAATTGTTTCAAGGTTTGGGGTAAGTCCTGTTTTGGCACCTTCGAGGTCAACCATATGAAGATACTCAGCACCGCATTCTTCAAACTTTTTTGCAATATTGAGAGGATTTTTATCGTAAACCGTCATCTGATTGTAGTCGCCTTTGAAAAGACGGACGGCAGAACCTTCATAAAGGTCAATTGCGGGAAAAATATTCATCACTCTGCCTCCGTTTCACAAAATGCTCTGAGGATATTAAGTCCGACGTCACCGCTTTTTTCAGGGTGGAACTGACAGCCGTAAATGTTTTTGTATGCAACGGCAGCCGTAAGCTCCTTGCCGTACTCTGTAGTTGCCGCAACGCTTTCGTCGCAATCCTCTGCGAAATACGAATGAACAAAATAAACGCAGTCGTTTTCCTTTATATATTTGAAAAGAGGACAGTTGTTCTGCTTGAAATGAAGCGCATTCCAGCCGATGTGCGGAATCTTCAGCTCTTCGGGAAGCACACCCTGCATACCGACGACGTTACCCTTAAGAAGACCGAGTCCGTCATATTCGCCGTATTCAAAGCTCTTTTCAAAAAGCATCTGCATACCCAGGCAGATACCCATAACGGGCTTGCCCTTCTGAGCTTCGTCGATAAGCACCTTGTCAAGTCCCGTTGCACGAAGCTTTGCAATTGCATCCGAAAAAGCTCCGACGCCGGGAAGAATGATTTTGTCTGCGGAGCGGATTATTTCCTCGTTGTCTGTAACGGTTATTTTAGCTCCGATTGCGTTGAACGAGCTTTTAAGCGAGAAAAGGTTGCCAACGCCATAGTCGATTATTGCTATCATTATAAAACACCTTTTGTGGACGGAATTTCGTCCTTAAATTTTTCGTCAATGTTAACAGCCTGGCGCAATGTTCTTGCAAGGCACTTGAATGTGCCTTCAATAATGTGGTGCGAATTTGTGCCGTTGAGCTGAATGATGTGAAGAGTGATGTCTGAATTTCTTGTGAAAGCAAGCATAAACTCTTCAACAAGCTCTGTGTCGAATGTGCCGACCTTTTCTGTCGGAATGTCGAGGTCGTATGAAAGATAATCTCTGCCGGAAATATCAACAGCACAAAGAATAAGAGCTTCGTCCATCGGAAGGATAAAGTTGCCGTAGCGTACGATGCCCTTCTTGTCGCCGACAGCTTCGCTGAAAGCCTTTCCGAGGCAGATGCCGATATCCTCAACGGTGTGGTGGTCGTCAACCTCAACGTCGCCGTCACATTTTACCGTAAGGTCAAATCTGCCGTGCTTTGCAAAAAGAGTAAGCATATGGTCAAGGAAACCGCAGCCTGTATCGATTTCACTTTCGCCTGTACCGTCAAGGTTAAGGGTGAGAGCGATTTTTGTTTCAGCAGTGTCTCTTTTGATTTCACTTGTTCTCATTTATTTCACCTCGAGAATTTTTTTCGTTGCGGCAAGAAGCGCGTCCATCTGCTCCTTTGTGCCGATTGTTATTCTGACATAGTCGCTGATAAGCGGCTTCGTAAAATGGCGGACAAGAATACCCATTTTTTTGAGAGTAAGGTAAAATTCTTCGCCGCAGATTTTATCGCAACGAGTAAAAATAAAGTTTGCTTTGGATTCAAGAGTTTCAAAGCCTAACTTCGCAAGCTCTGCTTTTGTATACTCTCTGTTTTCTGCAATCGTTCTGCAGTTGTTCATATAGTAATCGTTGTCTTCAAGAGCCGCAATACCTGCCGCTGAAGTCATACGGTTAACATTGTAAGGATTGGTTGAATACTTGATTGTGTTAAGGTCTGCGATGAGTGCCTCGTTACCGATGCCGAAGCCGAGCCTTGCGCCTGCAAGCGAACGTGACTTTGAGAAGGTCTGTGTCACAAGAAGGTTATCGTACTTCTTCGTGAGTGGGACAACGCTTTCTGCGCCGAAATCAACGTATGCTTCGTCGATGATAACAACGCTGTCTGCGTTTGTTGTAACAATTTTTTCAATCTCTTCTGCTGTTAATGCAAGTCCTGTCGGAGCGTTGGGATTCGCGATAACGATATTCATACCGATGTTGCAGTAATCTTCAACATCTATGCTGAAATCTTCCTTAAGCGGAATTTCCTTATACGGAATGTGGTTAAGCTCTGCAAAAACAGGATAAAAACCGTAGCTGATCGACGGAAATGCGATACCCTTTTTCTCGTCACAGAAAGCCATAAATGCAAAGTTGAGAATCTCGTCCGAGCCGTTTGTCATAAGCACGTTTTCGTACTTGACACCGAAAAGTTCAGCCGCTTTCTGTGTAAGCACACGGCTTTCGGGGTCGGAATAAAGGTTAAGCCTTTCGCTTTCTGCCTTTGCATATTCCGTTACCTTCGGTGACGGCGGAAACGGAGATTCGTTTGTATTAAGTTTTATGTATTTCATATCCTTGGGCTGTTCACCCGGGGTGTACGCCTCAAGGGATGAGTATTTAGAACTGAAAAATCTGCTCATTAGTCTTCCTCGAATCTGATTGTTGCGCTTCTTGCGTGTGCTGAAAGTCCTTCCTTTTCCGCAAAGAAAGCAACGTCATCCGCAACGGCTGAAAGTGCATCTCTTGTATAGTAAGTGTACTGTGTTTTCTTCACAAAATCATCAACGGAAAGGGGGCTTGAAAAACGAGCCGTTCCGCTTGTCGGAAGAGTGTGGTTCGGGCCTGCGAAGTAATCTCCGAGAGCCTCTGGACAGTACTTGCCCATAAAGATTGAACCTGCGTGCTTGATTTTATCAAGGTAATCAAACGGATTGTCCATACAAAGCTCAAGGTGCTCGGGCGCGATTTCGTTTGCGATATCAATAGCTTTGAGCAAATCATCCGCAACGATGATTTTACCGTTGTTGTCGATTGATGTTCTTGCGATTTCCTCACGAGGAAGAAGCGGAATCTGTCTTTCAAGCTCTGCGCTGACAGCCTCGGCAAAGTCCATATCGTCACACACAAGCACAGCACTTGCCATTTTATCATGTTCTGCCTGAGAGAGCAAGTCCGCGGCAACAAATTTCGGGTTGCAGGTCTTGTCTGCAACAACAAGAATCTCGGAAGGCCCTGCAATCATATCAATTGAAACCATACCGAAAACCTGCTTCTTTGCTTCAGCAACGAATGCATTACCCGGGCCAACGATTTTGTCAACCTTCGGCACACTCTCGGTACCGTATGCAAGGGCTGCAACAGCCTGAGCTCCGCCGAGCTTGAAGATACGGTCAACACCTGCAATCTTTGCTGCAGCGAGGATAACGGGATTAACCTTGCCCTCCGCGTTCGGAGGAGTTACCATAACGATTTCCTTACAGCCTGCGATTTTTGCAGGGATGCTGTCCATAAGAACGGTTGACGGGTAAGCTGCTGTGCCGCCCGGAACGTAAAGACCGACCTTTTCAATCGGAAGAACCTTCTGACCGATAACAACACCGTCTTTTTCGTTAAGAATAAAGCTGTTTCTTACCTGACGAGAGTGGAATTCCCTTACGTTAACGGCAGCCTTTTCTATAATTTCAACAAACTTCGGCTCAACAGCATTGAATGCCTCTTCAATTTCTTCAGCAGAAACTTCGAGTGTTGAAAGCTTTGCCTTGTCAAACTTTTCGCAGTATTCAAACAAAGCCTTGTCGCCGTTTGCCTTAACATTTTCTATAATACCTGAAACGATGTCTTCAACGCTTGTTGCCGCTGTACCGCGTGCAAAGATGTCCTTGTTGTCGACCTCGCCGTATTTCATAATTTTAATCATCTGTTTTCACCTGAGCTTTCAGACTGTTTTTTATGTTTTCAATCTGCTCCATTTTGAACTTGAAGCTTGATTTGTTAGCAATAAGCCTTGCGCTGATGGGAACAATCGTTTCTTTCGGCTCAAGGTCGTTTTCGAGAAGTGTTTTTCCTGTTTCAACGATATCAACAATAACGTCGGAAAGGTTGAGAATCGGTGCGATTTCGATAGAGCCGTTGAGCTTGATGATATCGATATCGCGACCCTTTTTGCTGTAATAATCCTTTGCGATGTTCGGGAATTTCGTTGCAACGCGAAGAGTGTTTTCCGTATTGTCGCGGAAATCTTTCTTTGCGGCAACAGCCATTCTGCATTTGCCGAGGTTCATATCAAGAAGCTCGTAAACGTCGGGGGCATATTCAAGAAGGATGTCCTTGCCTGCAACACCGATGTCAGCAGCACCGCGCTCAACGTAGATTGCAACGTCCGATGGTTTAACCCAGAAGTAACGTACGCCTGCTTCTTCGTTTTCGAAAATGAGCTTACGGTTAACCTCTTTGATGGACGGACACTCATAACCTGATTTTTCAAACATATCGTAAACTTTTTCGCCGAGTCTTCCTTTGGGAAGAGCGACATTAATCATTGTTTTCAAGCACGTCCACCTCTTTTCCGTTGAGCTTCAGAAGCTGTCTGTATTTGATGTTTTCGGGCACGTTTCTCTGCGCCATAACATTTTTACCGTCTGCAACAAGCTTGTTTACTGCGTTTGCAAGTTCTGTGGCTTCACAATTTTCATCGTAGAGAAGCACGCAGTCAACATCAAATTTTTTCGCAGTAAGGTTGAGCCTTTCAAGGGTATCAAGGTAAACGGCAAAGCCGATTGCACCCGATTTTCTGCCCATTTTCTTCATAAGATTATCGTACTGACCGCCTGAAAGAACGCCTGTCGGTACGTTTTCAACAAAGCCCTGGAAAACAACACCGTTGTAATATCTCATATCCGTTGCAATCGAAAAATCAATATTGATTTTTTCTCCGATTTCGCTTGCAACAAGAAGAGAACAAATACTTTCAAACTCTGCGAGAGCTGATTTCAACTCGTCGGTGTCGCAGATATCCTTAAGCTGAGGAATCACCTTTTCAATCTTGCCGTAAGTGCCGACAAGGGAAATAATCTTTTCGCAACCCTCTTTTGATATATCGTTTTCAGAGCAGATTTTTTCGATACCACTCTGGTTTTTCTCGCCGATGCAGGTGAGAATCTTCTTACCCGTTTCTCTGCTGCAGCCGAGAGATTCAAGAACTGCGGAAACAATACCTATATGCGAAAGGTCGAGGACGAAGCTTTCACTGATTGCACCGAGGCTTTTTGCAGCGAGAGAGATAACTTCAAAGATGTTGTAAACATCGATGTTACCGATGCATTCAAGGCCCGTCTGCATGATCTCCTTGAATTCGTGTGTGTTCTTTGAAACACGGTAAACGTTTTCGTTATAATATACCTTCTGAACTGTATCGGGAAGGTCCTTTGTGTTTTTAACAATTGAAAGGGTAACGTCAGGCTTCAGAGCGAGGAGCTTTCCGTTCATTCCCGTAAATGTGATAACGCTGTCGGAAACAAGGAAGTCCTTATTACGTACGTAAAGGTCATATTCCTCAAACTTGCTCATCTTGAACGGAGTGTAGCCGTATTTTCTGTAAAGAGAACGAAGAGCAAAAACAGCCCTTTCTTCATTTTTAAGTATATTGCTTGAAAACATTCTGCCACCTCAGTCCTTCGCTGTTCTTTCAATAACCATTTTGTAGCCCTCGTTGCCGTACATAAGGCACTTGTTAACGCGCGTAATCGTCGTGCTTGATGCGCCCGTTGCCTTGGTTATCTCGTTATAGTTTTTCTTATCTGTAAGAAGACGTGCTACCTCATAACGCTGAGCAATATCCTGAATCTCTTTGATTGTGCAGATATCCTCAAAAAAGCGGTAGCATTCATCAATGTTTTGAAGGGAGAGAATCGCCTCAAAAACCTTGTCAATATTTTCATTTCGGATGTTCATAAATCATCACCATTTTAAAAGAATATGACGGTATGTTACCACATTAGTGTGGTAAAGTCAAGCGGTTTTTGCAATAAAATAAAGGTATTTTCAATAATGTTGAAAATCACCCGAAAAGCCTTGAAAAATAAGCGGTTGGGACAAAAATTAATCCGTCCGCGAAACACACGGACGGTTCAGTTCTTTTCGTCTTTTAAACCTAAAATATAGTCAGATGTGACGTTGTAATACTGTGAGAGCTTGATGAGGTATTCTATCGGCAGACTTCTTTTTCCGCTTTCATACATTCCGTAAGCCTGAGAGGTAACCTTCAGCACCTGTGCGACGTCTTCCTGCCTTAAATCGTGGTCCACCCGTAAATCGTAAAGCCTTTTTGTGTAATCCAAACTCTCACCACCATAAATATCCTACACTGTTATCATACAACAAATTGTTTCATTTAGCCTTGACGTGAAACAAATTGTTTGATATAATCATGACCATGAAACAAATCGTTTCATAAAAGGAGGAAAATATATGAAAAAATCTTTCAAAAAACTGCTTGCTTCATTGCTTATGGCGATAATGGTTCTTTCGGTTGCACCCGTTGGCGCGTTGACAGAAATTGACCTTTCTTCGCTTTTCGCAGTGGAAGCATCAGCACTCACATCAGGTAGTTACACATATACTGTGTCAGGCTCAAATGCAACAATCACAGCGTACTCAGGCACAGCATCAACTCTCTCAATCCCGTCCACCCTTGGCGGATATACAGTTACGGCGATTGGACCGGGAGCATTTGCTAACAATACTTATCTCACAAGTGTTACAATTCCGAGTACAGTAACAAGGATCAGCGATACCGGCACAGCTTACGGTGGAGCTTTTTGGCAATGCACAAGGCTTCAAAAGGTTACGATAGCCAAAGGAACCAAAGATGCTGAAATTGGGTTTAAAACTTTTTATGGATGCACATCATTACAATCAATCAGTATCCCCGGTAATTATACTCGAATTTATGATCAGGCTTTTTATAATTGTAAAAACTTGAAATCACTTGAATGGGAAAAGTCAGATTATGTCTATGCAAATCAATCGATTGGTACAGAAGCATTTGTAGGATGTAGTTCTTTAGAAAAAGTGACATTACCGACAACATTGAACGTCATTGGAGATAATGCGTTTTCGTCATGTGGAATAGTAAATTTGATTGTTCCAGAAGGTGTTACAGTTATTGGAAAGGGAGCTTTTTCGGATAACAACTCTCTTGTAAGTGTTAGTATTCCGAGTACAGTAACAAGGATTAGTGATACCGGTACGGCTTACGGTGGAGCTTTTTGGTATTGTATCAACTTGGAAACAGTAATTTTTGAAGAGGGAAGTAAAGATCTGCATATCGGATACAAAACGTTTTATGGCTGTTCAAAGTTAAAAACTCTCCATTTACCATTGAATCTTAAAAGTATTTATTCAGAATGTTTTGTGAACACATCTTCAAACCTCACAATCTGCAGCAAGTCAAACTCATCTTACGGCAAGACGTATGCAGACAGCAATTCAATCGCATTCAAGCTTTGCAACGGTTCACACACAACTACTCCGACTACCACATACACAGTTACATACAACGCTAACGGCGGCAGTATTTCTCCGTCAACTGTTTCAGTCAAGGCAGGCGAGTCAGTAAGCCTTCCTATCCCGTCAGCAAAGACATACACGATTACATATAACGCTAACGGCGGTTCAGGTGCTCCTGCAGCTCAGAGCTTTGCAGTAGCTTGTAAGGGTTGGTCAACAAGCAGTACAGCTACATCAGCATCATATTCTTGCGGATCAAAATACACTCCGACAAAGAACGTAACTCTTTATGCTGTTTGGAACAATGCGACGGGTGTAACAGTTTCGACCAAGATTCCGATGAGAGCAGGTTATTCCTTCCGTGGTTGGTCAACAGTAAGCAACGCAACAACACCTACCATAGGTGTAGGTTCAGAATGGAGCATTACAAGCAATATCACTCTCTATGCGGTTTGGGAGAAGATTTCAACACCTGCACCTTCTTATACGGAAGAAAACGTATCAATGAATTATAAGGATACGATGTACGTAAACGGTGCAGTTTCAGTTGAGACATCGAACTCAGGTGTCGCATCAGTATCAGGCGACAAAATCACGGCATCAGGCACAGGTTCTGCAGACGTTACCGTAACATATGAAGACGGCAGTGTATGCGTTTATCACGTAAACGTTTCCTACACATGGTGGCAGTGGATTATCGTTATTGTACTCTTCGGTTGGATTTGGTACTGATAACTAAAAGGGAAAATTGATATAAACGAAAAAGGGACGGCAGAGTTTTCTGTCGTCCTTTTTCTAAACAAATTAGGGTTTGTGGAGCTGTTTTAAAATCAACACCGTAGGGGCGACCATCGGTCGTCCGCAAAATTTCTGCGTAATTCAACGGACGCGCAATGCGCGCCCCTACGAACCCTGTTTCAGTCAACTGCGTAGGGACGGGCGTCCTCGACCGTCCGTTAACTCAGCAAAATCTGCGGATGGTCCGGGAGGCCCATCCCTACGCACACAGAGTAAGATTGTGCGAAATCAAAGAACTCTACAAAACCGAATTTATATAACAAAAACGGCAGAGGATTTCTCCCCTGCCGTTAGCTTTGTTAAGATTAAATTACATAAGGCTGTTGTAAAGAGCTGTGATTTCCTCAACGCTTGTGTCGCGCGGGTTACCCGGACGGCAAGCATCGTCAAATGCTGACTGTGCAAGGAACGGAATATCCTCTGCTTTAACGATTTCCTTAAGGTCTGCAGGAATACCGACATCTGCTGAAAGCTTCTTAACAGCATCAACAGCTGCCTTGCGGTACTCTTCAACGCTCATATTCTCTGTACCTTCAACACCCATTGCCTTTGCAATATCTCTGTACTTCTCGCCTGTTTCGGGAGCATTATACTCCATGATTGTCGGAAGAAGGATAGCGTTTGCAACACCGTGAGGTGTATCGTAAAGTGCACCGAGAGGATGAGCCATTGAGTGAACGATGCCGAGACCAACGTTCGAGAAGCCCATACCTGCAACGTACTGACCGAGAGCCATACCTTCTCTGCCTTCGTCTGTGTTTTCAACAGCACCGCGGAGGCTCTTTGCGATGATTTCGATAGCCTTGATATGGAACATATCTGAAAGCTCCCATGCGCCCTTTGTGATGTAACCTTCGATTGCGTGTGTAAGAGCGTCCATACCTGTTGCTGCTGTAAGTCCCTTGGGCATTGAAGCCATCATATCGGGGTCAACAACTGCTACAACGGGGATGTCATGAACGTCTACGCAAACCATCTTACGGTTCTTTTCAGCGTCTGTGATAACGTAGTTGATTGTAACCTCAGCTGCTGTACCTGCAGTTGTGGGAACAGCGATAATGGGAACGCACTTGTTCTTTGTGGGTGCAACACCTTCAAGAGAACGTACATCTGCAAACTCGGGGTTTGTGATGATGATACCGATAGCCTTAGCTGTGTCCATTGAAGAACCGCCGCCGATTGCAACGATGCAGTCTGCGCCTGCTGCCTTGTAAGCTTCAACACCTGCCTGAACGTTTTCGATTGTCGGGTTCGGCTTGATTTCGCTGAACATTACATAATCGATACCTGCAGCTTCAAGAATATCTGTTACCTTCTTTGAAACGCCGAACTTGATGAGGTCGGGGTCAGATGCAACAAAAGCCTTGTTAAAACCACGTGCCTTGATTTCCTCGGGGATAGCGTTGATAGCACCCTTGCCGTGGTATGATGTTTCGTTAAGTACAAATCTGTTCATGGGTTATCATTCTCCTTTATGCCTTCCGGCTAATTTAACAACTATATTATAATACCGTTTCCTGCAAATTTCCATTGACAAATTGTTAACAATCCGTATAGTTTTTATGTTTATTTTGCCGATTTTTCATAAGGGGTCTGACGAGCCACCACATCTTGTATATCATCAAAAAATAAGAACTAAACTGAATTTATTTTAAGTAAAAAGATGCCGAAAATGCTTGACTTTATTCACTTTTATATGTATAATATCAAGGCTGTGAAATTTTCAACACAGCATCCTTGCCACTTCGGTGGCCAAAAGACCAGAAGGAGGTGCTTTTAGAATGGCAGTAGGTAACTATGAGGCAATGCTCGTTTTCTCTGTTAAGGAGAGTGAGGACGCTGCAAAGGCTTTGGTAGAAAAGTTCAAGGCTCTTATGGAGAAGAACGGTGCTGTTGAAAGCGTTGATGAGTGGGGCAAGAGAAAGCTCGCTTATCTCATCAATAAGGAGGCAGAGGGTTACTACGTACTCATTAACTTTGAGTCTACACCCGACTTCCCCGCAGAACTCGACAGAAGATATAAGATTACTGACGGTGTTCTTCGCTCTATCATTGTTAAGAAAGACGAATAATTAAAGGCAGGCACATAAGTGTCAATTGAAAGGATGAAGTTAAGTGTTAAACAGAGTAGTATTAATGGGCAGATTAGTAGCTGACCCCGAGCTTAAAACAACAAGCTCAGGTATCAGTGTTACCACTTTCCGTATTGCTGTAGACCGCAGCTACGTTAAAAGTGGCGAAGAGCGTCAGGCAGATTTCTTTGATATCGTTGCATGGCGTTATACTGCCGAGTTTATTTGCAAACATTTCAGAAAGGGTTCCCTCATTGCCATTGATGGTCAGCTTCAGAGC
>JAZSPL010000010.1:0-8685 GCA_045537435.1 Acutalibacteraceae bacterium | reverse complement strand
AGTTTCTAACTCAGTAACAGGTGTTACAGAGTCACTTACAGGTGCGGCAAAGCTTGCAGCAAACGTTGAAGGAACAAGAGCAACAATCAACGCAAAGGATGCTACAGTAATCCGATCAGTTGCAGGCGGTACAATGACAATTGACCAGACAACAGGTAAGGGCGTAGCAATCTAAACCTTTAACAACAAATTAAGCGGTATGGCTAAAAACCATACCGCTTTTTCTGAATTTATATAAGATTTAAAGTACAATAATTAATTGACATTGAAGATAAATTGAATTACAATATACCTTGCAAGTAGTTTGGGTAATTGCATGCTATGCATGAGGAAAGTCCGAGCCCCATAGAGCAGGATAACGGCTAACGGCCGCCGAGGGAAACCTTAGGGACAGTGCAACAGAGATATACCGCCGTTTTTACGGTAAGGGTGGAAAGGCGAGGTAAGAGCTCACCAACCGGCAGGAAACTGTTTGTGTTATGTAAACCCTATCCGGGGCAACACCGACTGAAATTTCAAGCTTGCTCGGCTTATGTTTTGACAGGTGGCTTGAACTGTAGGGCAACCCACAGTCTGGATAGATAATTACCTTAAATGACAGAACTCGGCTTACAGAACTGCTTGCTTTTTTAACAAGTATCACCTTGCTGAATATAATATCAGTGAGGTGATATTATGATTGAAGCAGTTTGGTACGGAATTATTGCTTCCTTTTCGTTTTTGGGGCTTTTGTCAATAGTCTTTTATATTTTTTTACATATTTATAAAATTAACGATGTAGGAAAACTTGTACTATATATTAACAAAAACATACCCGAACATAGGGTTATTGATTTGATTTACGGTAGTTATTTAAGAAGAATTCTATTCGGTAAAATGATTTCAGATGAAATAATTGTTGTATCTGATAACCTTGATGAGGATTATATTAACGGTCTTATTGGTGTTGCGAATGAGTTTAATTACTTGAATTGTGCTGTTTATAAAGGTTCTTTATCAGTAGCAATGAGAGAGGAAAAAGATGGAAAAGGAAATGTTTGAACTTCAGGGTACTGTTGAAGAAATTGTTTTTCATAACGATGAAACAGGATTCACGGTCTTTGATCTTGTTGCTGAAAGTGAATATATAACGGTTGTCGGTACTTTTTCAGACTTGGCTCCCGGTGAAGAATTGTCACTTAAAGGTACATGGACAACGCATCCGACTTTTGGCAGACAATTCCGAACGGAATGGTATGAACGAAAAATGCCGTCAACGGCAGCGGAACTGTACAAATATCTTGCTTCAGGTGCGGTTAACGGAATAAGAGCAAAAACTGCACAGAAAATCATTGAACGTTTTGGTGAAGAAAGCTTTGATGTGCTCGAAAACCATCCCGAAAAATTGACTCAGATAAAAGGAATTTCGCCGCAGAAAGCTGAAAAAATCTGTAAATCCTTCAAGGAGCAATTTGCAGTAAGACAGATTATGATTTCTCTTGAAAGATTTGGCTTAACACCTTTGGAATGTCTGCAAGTGTATAAGGTTTTCGGTGCGTATGCCTATGAAATTATCAAGTCAAATCCATACAGATTGTGCGAAGATCCGATCGACATGAGCTTTGACAGAGCTGAGCTTATTGCTGCGGATTTGCCGCAAAAGCCAGATGTTGAGTTGAGACAGAGTGCGGGAATCGTATATATATTAAAACATAATCTGAATAACGGACACACATGTCTTCCAAGACGTAAAATCATTTTACCTGCAACACAATTGCTTGATGCCTCATGTGATGCTATTGAAACCAATATTGATAATCTCATAAAAAACAAACGCATTGTATCTTCATTTATACGTGATGAAGAGTTTTTGTTTTTGCCTGAAAGTTTTTATGCTGAAAACGGGGCTGCTCAAAAGGTTGAAATCATTCTGAATTTTCCTCCTGCAGGCGTTCCTACGCTTTTGAAAGATATTGAAAGAATCGAACAATGTGAAAATATAATTTATGATGAAACGCAGAAATCAGCAATTTTTCAGGCAGTTGAAAAAGGATTGCTGATTCTTACAGGTGGTCCCGGTACGGGTAAGACAACTACTCTTAATGCAATTATAAAAATGTTTGAATCGCAGGGTCTTAAAGTTGCTTTAACAGCTCCGACGGGACGGGCAGCCAAACGAATGAGTGAAGTTTCGGGCAAGGACGCAACAACGATTCACAGATTGCTTATTGTTGATTGGGATAAGTACGGAAAGCCTTATTTTGTACATAATATGACTAATCCGATTGATGCGGACGTGCTTATAGTTGATGAACTGTCAATGGTTGATGTATCGCTTTTTTACAGTCTTATCAAAGCTTTACCACTCGGATGCAGATTGATTATGGTCGGTGATTCCGAACAGCTGCCTGCAGTCGGTGCAGGAGCAGTTTTGCATGATTTGATTAACTCGGGTAAGCTACCCGTGGTTAAATTGAAAAAAGTTTTCCGTCAGGCACTTAAAAGCAAGATTGTTACAAATGCTCACGATATTGTGAACGGCAGATTACCTGATTTAACATGTAAAGACAACGACTTCTTTTTTATGAAGCGAAATAACAATCCGTCTGTTGTTCAGACAGTTGTCGATCTTTGTGCTTCACGATTGCCCAAAGCCTACGGCTATTCACCACTTACTGATATTCAGGTTCTGTGCCCTTCAAGAAAAGGCGACTGCGGATCAGTTTCATTGAATAAAGCTCTCCAGTCAGCAATTAACCCACCGTCACAGGGAAAGGCTGAGGTTAGTTTTAACGGAAAAATTTTTCGTGTAGGCGATAAGGTTATGCAGACGAAGAATAACTATCAGATTTTATGGAAAAAAGACGGTGAAGAGGGTAGCGGAATTTTTAACGGTGACATTGGTATTATCACAAGTGTTGATGATCTTGATTCTACAGTAACAATTGAATTTGACGATGAACGAATTGCTGTTTATCCATTTAATAATCTTATTGAAGTTGAACACGCTTATGCGATAACTGTTCATAAAAGCCAGGGTAATGAATTTGATGCGGTTATTATGCCTGTCTTTTCCGTGCCTTCAAAGCTTTGTTACCGTAATTTGTTGTATACTGCAGTAACGAGAGCGAAAAAAATGATGATTCTTGTCGGTGATGAAGAAGTAGTGCGGCAAATGACCGAGAATAACAGCAAAACAAAACGTTATTCCGCTTTAAAAGAATTTTTATGTTCGGAGAATTATTGTGACGATGAGCAAGAAAGAATTGATTAAAGATATTTATGAATATGTTTTATCTTTGTTCTTTCCGAACAGGTGTATTTTCTGCGGTCAGCTAATCGCACCTTTTGATGATATATGTTCTGACTGTGAAGAAAACTTACCTTGGATAAAAGAGGATATATGTCATTTCTGCGGCTCTGAAAATAAGTATTGCTCCTGCAAAAAGCGTCACGGACACTTTTATGATAAGATTATATCTCCACTTTATTATGCTGATAATGTCAGGGATTGTATCCACAATCTTAAATTTAATGATGAGCGCAAAAATGCTTATGTTTTTGCAAAGCTTATGAACAGAATCAAGCTTGTTGAATATGCAGATGTGAAGTTTGATTATGTTGCATATATCCCTATGCTTGAAAAACAGAAGCGAAAAAGAGGTTACAATCAGGGTGAATTGCTTGCAAAAAGACTATCCGAGATTTCAGGAATTCCGTTTGGCAGGGATTTGATTGTTAAGCTTTATGAAACTAAAACTCAACACAGATGTATTCACAGTTTCGAAAGATTCGGCAATGTGCTCGGAGCTTATGATGTAAATCCTGATTATGATGTTAACGGGAAAATAGTTTTGCTTGTTGATGATGTGAAAACAACGGGTGCAACGCTGAATGAATGTGCTAAAATGCTTCAGCTTAACGGTGCGCAGGCTGTTTATTGCCTTACAGCAACATTAACAAGTAAGGATTATATTGAGAAAAAAGAAAAGGAGGGAGCGGCTTGTTAGGAACAAAAATAGGGTTTGATCTCGGAACTTCAACTGTTCTTGCGTATGTTGAAGGCAAAGGAATAAGAATAAAAGAACCATCCGTAATCGCATACGATACATTTACACAAAAGACAAAAGCTATCGGAGCAGAAGCCTACAAAATGATCGGTCGTTCTCCTGATTCATTAACTGTTGTTCAGCCGATAAGAAATGGAACGGTTTATGATTATGATGCTGTTCAGATTATGCTTGCATATTATATTCAGAAAATTTGTGGTTCTCAGATTTTTAAGCCAAATGTTATTGTAAGTGTACCATCTCAGGTATCTGATCTTGATAAAAGAACTATTCTCGACCTTGCAACAAGTTCAGGTGCTGCGAGAGCCTGCGTTATTGAAGAACCGCTTGTTGCAGCAAGGGGCGCTAACATTGAAAAAGAATTCCGTGGAACGATGATTGTTGATATCGGCGGAGGTACAACTGATATCGCTGTTATAACAGGCGGTCTGGTTGCATTGTCTGCTTCAGTTAAAGTCGCTGGAAACAGCTTTGACGATTCGATATGTCGGTTTGCACGCCAGGAAAAGAATATTGAGATTGGACTTGTAACTGCTGAAAAAGTTAAAAAAGAGGTTGGTGCCGTCAAAATCCTTGATGCTGAACTTGCTGTTCGTGCTGTCGGCAAGGATTTAACGACAAAAATGCCGAAAACTGTTGAAATGACTTCGAATGAAGTTTTCAAAGCAGTTAAGTCAGATATAGATTCGATTGTTGAAAATATCCGACTTGTTTTGCAGGAAACGCCGCCTGAACTTAATGCGGATATATCCGTTAACGGAATTGTACTTACGGGTGGCGGTGCGTTACTCAGAGGAATCGATGAATACATTGAAAACAAATCAGGAATCCGCACACGTTGTGCTGAAAATCCTGTTGACTGTGTTATCAACGGAATCGGATATTATCTTAAAAATATGGATGAACTTGAGCAAAACGGGTATGTTTTCAAAACATATCAGGATATCAATGATTTTGAGGAGTAATAATATGAAGATTGAAAGATATGTTTTAAGTGAGGAAAGAAACGTAACATTGACAGCATACATACCTAATATTTCCGAGGAAATGCCGAACATGAAATTGAAGGCGGGTGTTCTTGTTTTTCCGGGCGGCGGATACAGTTTCTGTTCTGACCGTGAAGCTGAACCTGTTGCATTTGAGTTCATGGCAAAAGGATATAATGTTTTCATATTGAGATACTCTTTAAATGAAAATTCTGTTTTCCCGACACCTCTCAACGATGCGATTGAAGCACTTGAACTTATCAGAACCAAAGCTGCCGAATGGCACACAAATCCTGAAAAGATTGCTGTATGTGGTTTTTCAGCGGGCGGACATCTTGCTGCAGCGCTCAGCACGATGAGCGACGTTAAGCCTGATGCCTGTATTCTTGGCTATCCCTGCATAGTTGAGGAAATCGGAAAAATTCTTGCTAATCCGGTTCCGGGATTGGAAAAGTATGTTACGGCGCAGACTCCAACGACTTTTATCGTATCTGCTGCAGATGATGATGTTGTTCCTATAGAAAATTCTCTTGAATACGCCAGGGCTCTCGGAGCAAATAAGGTTCCGTATGAGATGCATATTTTTTCTCGCGGCGGACACGGATTTTCTACATCAACGAGTGTTGTAACGATTGAAGAACGTCAGGAATTTGTAAAGAACACAAAAATCTGGATGGAAATGTGCCTTATATGGCTTGAAGATGTTTTTAAAGACTGATTTATAATGAATAATAAAACCTCTCTGTGGTAAAAATTTTACCGTAGGGAGGTCTTTTTATGCAGTATAATAAGGTTGTGATTTGCGGTGTTGATACTTCAAAACTGAGGGTGTTGAAAGAGGATAAAAAGATTGAATTGTTAAAACTTACACGAAAAGGTGACACAAATGCACGTGATGAACTAATCAACGGTAATTTAAAGCTTGTGCTGAGCGTTATACAGCGTTTTACAAACAGAGGTGAGCCACTTGACGATCTTTTTCAAGTAGGCTGTATCGGGCTTATAAAAGCTATAGATAACTTCGATGTAGATCTTGGCGTAAGGTTCTCAACTTACGCTGTGCCGATGATATGTGAAAGTTGAAATTTGATTAATACTGTACATAAATTTGTTCTATATATTATTCTTTTGCAAATAGCTGCGGAGTTTCAGATAAACATTAATAGTGCCATCTTTATACACTACAATTCGTTCGATTAACTCCTGCATTACATCTTGCTTTGCTTCAGGTGTCATCTCAACCCATGATGTTTTGACTTCTCGAAGCATTTTTTTTGCTTTTTCTAATTTTCTTTCTATTTTCTTCTTTTCTTCGCAATCAGAAAGAGCTTTTTGAATGTTCTTTTTACGTTCAACAAGAGTGCTGATTTTTTCTAAAAGAACTTCTTCTTCGTCTGAATCATCAGCAATGAGATCATAAAGTTTATTTAATTTCTTTTTAATTTGTGCAAGTTCTTTATTTAAAGATTCAGTCGGGTCAACAAATGATGTTGTTTTTTTAGCTTGATTATCGGTCTTTCTAAAATACTCAATATCAAAAATCTGTTTTACAACTGCATCCTCAATCTCATAAGCCCAAAACTTCTCGCTTTCACAGTTTTTATCCTTAATCAGATTTGGCTTAGATTTCTGAGTCGAGTAGCAAATGATTTTGCAATCTCCATCTTTATTCCACTTCTGATATCTCATTTTTGCACCGCATTCGCCACAGTACAGCAAGCCTGAAAGCAAATAATGGGAGTCTCCACGGAAAACACTTCTTTTTTCAAGCTCATCCTGAGCTTCTTCCCAACGGGATAGGGGAATGATAGCTTCGTGTTCACCTTCAAATTCTTCACCGTTAAAGACAATACAGCCTGTCAGTGACTTCCTTTTAAGTATCTGAGTAATGATTCTGTCACCCTTGAATCCTAACTTGTCTGCAATTTTCTGCGGTGACATTTTTTCCTCAATATAGAGGCGGAAGATTTCACGAACATTTTCAGCTTCTTCAGGTATAACAATGAGTTTTGAAAGTTCCTTGTCATAACGATATCCGTACGGAGTTATTCCGCCGCCCAACCATTTACCTGATTTAACTCTTTCTCTACGACCATCCTTTAATTTTTTTACAATTAAGTCTCTGTCGTATTCAGCCAAAGTTGCAAATAGCATCAAAAGGAATTTACTTTGCGGGTTGTCCTTGTCGATTCGGACATAGTTTTCTGCAACTGAAATAAAGTTTATATCGGATTTATTTGTATTTATTGTACTGTTTTTACTGTCTTTCTTAGAGACGATATAGTCCTGTATAAACTGCAAGGTACCCAAAAGACTTCTTCCGAGTCTGTCGATTCGAGGGATTACCATTGTGTTAATTCTGATATTACTTCTTCCTAAATTGTAATCCTGAATAATCGATATAATTCCTTGCAGAGCAGGTCTTTCCATATTTGTTCCGGTATATCCGTCATCAATGAAAAGAACGAGATTGTTGAAATTATTGCATTTGCAGTAGTTTAAAATAGCAGATTCCTGAAGATCAAGACCGTAACCTAAATCTGCCTGTCTGTCAGTTGAAACACGAAGATAAGCGATGTTTATTAAAAAATTACCGTCGTCATCTGTTTCAACTGAATCGTCAATTGCAATTTTCATATAATGTCTTAATTCTAAAATATTCTTTAGTTTATACTTTTTTGTTAAAACAGCCATTTGAATCACCTCTTTCTTAATATTTGATTTGATTATATCATGCTATCTCAACTAATGCAAGGCTTATATTGAAAATAATGTATGAATAGCGAAATTATTCGGGTTCATCGTCTTCATCATCTATTAAGTTTGCATTATGTCTGTCAACAACCTCATTAACGATTCTGTCAACGCTGATGTTGTTTATAATTAAATCAGATGGTTTAACTTCTTTTCCGTCATAAAAAAGTCGTACTTTAAATTCCATTAATATAAATCACCTCTTTTCTAATCTTGACTTTTGAGATTCGATTTAAACAAGTGTTTACTTGACTGCTAACAGATAATTTGAAACAGTCACATCGACACGCCAATGTGACAGATGAAACATTGAGACTGCCATCAAAGCCGTTTTGTCATAAATCAATGGCAAGTCTTTCTTTTGGCGAGCTCTTTATTATTACCTCGGATATAATATTTTCCTTGGATTTCTTTCTTATCAAACGGTTTGGGGCTTCTTTGTTTTCTTATCGATGTTCTTGAGCTTCCATCGTTTTTCAATTTCTTGTTCGAACTGTTTTCTGTATTCAGGTTCATTTTTTAGTCTTTCTGTGTAATAGTTATATGCCCTGACGGCTTGCTCAGCTCTGATGTGATGGTAGTCGATGTCGTTGTTCATCTCATCTGCTGAAAATAATATGTTAGATGAAAATTAAAAACTGTTATGAATCTATCTTTTTCACCTTTACAAGATTTTTGAAAGTTTTTGCGTAAACAACGGACTTTCAAACCGCCCACCTTTCGGAGTTAAACTGTTCAAGGGCTTCGATTGAAGCGACGAATTTTGTTTTAAAATTCATCCGTAAGGGTCGATGCAAACCCATTACACCGAAGTGAAAAACACTTCTTCGTCCTGCTAACTGGTTATTCCGTTAAATAACTGAATAACCGTTAGCATGGACCGGTTCTTTTCTTTC
>JAZSPL010000052.1:0-8453 GCA_045537435.1 Acutalibacteraceae bacterium | reverse complement strand
GAATAAAGTCGACTACCTTTTTAAGATGTGGATATACAAGCTCATGCCACATGGAAGGGCTGAAAAGTAAATCTCTCTGTGAACCCCAGTCATCGGATATGTGTATCATGTCAACGCCAATATCAATGCAGTGAGAAGCATATTTTATTGTCCATTCAGCCTGCTTTGCATAAAGCTCATAAAGCTCATCGGGATAAAGTGCGGTATAAAGAAGATGATTTTCAATGCCGAAAACCGTGTTGAAATGCTCAAAAAGCCCCGGTGTCTGCATATAGCAGAAGCGTTCTCTCTGTTTGTGATGAGCAATTTCTTTTTTTACCTGCTCAAAATCTGAATCATTATCGGGTGCGGTGAAAAGATTATAATCAAGAAGCACATCCGGAGTAAGCTCATCGTGTCGGCTTCTTATAACGTCAAATGACCCTGCGTCAAATGACCACGGACCGCCGAAAATATGCGCCGCATCAAACTCAAATCTGTCCTCAAAAGCTTCAACACTTCCGAACTTCATTGAAATTTCATTGCCGAGATTTTCTTTGAGCCATCCGTATATAGGCTGACGGTCAGTTTTTTTGCCGAGAATTGTGTTGCGTACTCTTTCGGTGCTGTTCATAATGCCCATTCCTTTTAACAAAATTTACAACTGAAATTATATCATAAACATATTTGTTTTTCTATAAAAATTCAAAACCTGCCTTAAAAAAATTAACATTAATAAACTCCGAATCGATATTTTAAAAGCTACTTTTTCTGATGAAAAGGCGTTTTTTTTATTGTAAGGGATGTATATGGATTGTTACTGAACCGAAAACGGATATTTGTTGAAGAAAAATACTTAAAAAGAGCAAATTTTTATATAACAAAACAAACTGAAAAATCGTGATTTGTTGGCAAAATTACACAAAAGTTATTATTTACATTTTATTTTAATAATGTTAAAATAAAACAATAGCAGTTTTGTTGCGGAAAGAGGTTTTTCTTTATAAAAAAGATGCTTATGTCGGATGTTTCGCTTGTGTTGGTTATTTGCTTTATTACAGCGAATGGAAAAACGGCTACCGCACAGAGGCGATGGCATCCGTTGCAAAAGGCATTTTTGCAATGTTTACCATTATCCCCGCCGTAACAGGCTCACTCGGAATTATTCCTATGCTTTTTCTATGACCTTAACAATAAAAAAAGAAAAAATGTATGCCGAGCTTCTTGTACGCCGCAAACTTATGTCGGATGCGGTTGAAAGCGGCAGCGAAGAGGCACTTGAGCTTGCATTAAAGACTCAGATAAGTGTTGGCGAAAAATAATCGGTAAAACTCAGGAGAGAATTATGGAAATAAGATATATTACACCGGACGAAGCAACTGATTTTCAAAAGGTTTCCTCAGCATCCTTTATATGGAAGTTCAATGACGAAGAAGATAACAGCGTAAAAACTCCTGTTCTTGCTGCTTTTCAGAACGGCAGGCTCATCGCAGGCGTTGAAGTGTTTGACTTCAGAAGCAATTATTGTGGCAATTTTCTTAATGCGGTTGTTGCAAGCGGTGTTTGCAGTCAACCTGAATGCCGCAGAATGGGCGGAATCAGAGAAATTTTTAAAAAAATCGGTGAAACCGCCGTTGAAAACGACTGGACTCTCGGATTTTTGCATCCTTTCTCGATTTCTTATTACGGAAAATTCGGATATGCAAATCTTAACCGTATGTTTTCAATAAAAGTTCCTTTTGAGAATCTGAAGCATATTCCTCGCAGCAACGAAGTTATTCTTTATACGGGCGAGCAGTTTGACGAGTTGAGTGAGCTTCACCGCAAATGCGCCTTGAAAGAAAATCTGATGACACTCAGAGATGAAAAAAAGCATTTCTGCGACACGCCTCTCGAAAGTGCTGATTACACGTACTTCCGCCGCAATGAAGCGGGTGAGGCTGACGGATATGTCCGCTTTACGGTTGACAGACCCAACAGCCTTTTTGTTGAAGATTTGTATGTTCTTTCTCCCGAGGCTCTGTACGGTCTAATCGGTTTTTTGCGCAATTATGACTGTATCGCAAAAAATCTGGTTGTCAGAAAGCAGTACCAAGGATCGCCCTTTGCCTGCCTGACTGACAGAACGGATAATGTTTCTTATGAGGATAATGGCGTTTCAGCAGCCAGAATTTACAATATGAAAAAGCTTCTTGAAAGCAACGCCTATCCCGAAGAATACGGAAGGTTCAGCATTCTAAGCATTGATGAATTTGAACAGAACCAAGGAATTTTTGAGGTTGAATATCAGAACGGCAAGGCTACCGTTATACACAAACGCGACGGTGATTATGATATTTCGCTCACCGCTGCTGCCGCCGCAAGGCTTATGCTTGCAGGCGAAGGACATATCGCACAAACGGCAGTATATGTAGACGGCGTTGAAATCAAGGGCAATGCAGATGATTTTTTCAGAGCATTCCCTTACCGTCAAACCTGTTTTACCGACAGCTTCTGGTCTGTATAATTTAGCAAGGAGATGGAGTTGTGAGAACAATCAGAAAGCTTGTCAGCATTCTATCACTTCTTTATTCCTATATCAGCATAAAAATAATGGCAGGCTCTTTTATGTCTGCCATTATTTTATCACTTCAAGTAAAACCCCGTCGGCTTTCAATTTCAAAACTTTCAAATTAATCAAAAATTAACATTAATAACCCCCGATTCGATTGCAACAATAATAAAGAAAACGCAAAAAATGAGCAAAGGGGTGTAAACGAAATGTCAAAGAATAATTCAGTTGTTCCTCAGGCAAGAGAAGCTCTTGACCAGTTCAAGATGGAAGCTGCAAGAGAAGTTGGCGTTCAATCACATCTCGAAGAAAATATACACATTCTATGACAACATAATCAATATAATTTGTCGAAAGCTGCCTTTGAATCACAAAGACAGCTTTTTTGAAAGGTAATTTTTACGAGATTTCTGAAGAAACGGTAATATATTTCAGATTACAACAGGTTCTTCACCAATCAGAAGTTTTTTATATTGGATTAATCAAACAACACAAAAATAATACACTTTACGGTATTGATTTGTATATTTTGTTATATTATAATATAGATATTAATTCGATTTGCGATTTATACAAAATAAAAGTATGCCAAACGGGAGGGTAAATAATGAATCAGAAAAAATTCAACTATGACTATTCAAAAACATTGTGGATGAAGATGTTTCTTGCAAAACCCGATTGGGAGAAAAAAACATCCGAGATTCTTATCACTTTTGAACAGGCACTTGAAATAATCAGGATGATGGATAACATAACGCAGGGTATAAAAAAGATTGTTTACCTTGTCGGTTGGCAGGGACTCGGACATGATGACTGTTACCCCGAAATGGAAGTTATTAATCCGTATCTCAAGCGAGACTGCGATGCTACGCCGAGAGACAGCTTTATGTGGCTTTATGAAGAAGCTGAAAAATACAACACGGTAGTAAGTGTTCACGGTAATCTTGCTGACGAATATGATGCAAATCAATCACATCCCGAATTTGTTGAAGCAAGCGCAATAACAAAGTATCCCGACGGTACTCCGGCGGTTATTGAGGTTTTTTACGGCAGAAATGCATATAAAACATCATATAAGCAGTATTGGGAAAGCGGTCTTTTCAAAAAATATTTTGACCGATTCTGTGAGGTTATTCCTGTCAGAGAGGCGGGCACGGTTCATCTCGATAACTTCTGCATTGCGGAAAATTTCGGACCAAGAACAGAAATGCATGAGCAGGATGAGGCAAGAAACAAGATGCTCGACTATATTATGAGCCTCGGAATTGACGTTACGAGTGAATATACTTACCGTGAAATGCCGTTACGCTCCGAGAGTAACCACCCCATAAGAAAGTATTACGAAAAATGCGGTGCTGAAATTATTGATACAGACTGGCGCGATGCACCTATCCGCACGCTTGGCAGAATCCCTGCCGTCTGGTGGATGAGCAATATGACAATCGACGATTGCATCAATATTCAGGCCGGTGAATTCAGCGGATATCTCAACGTCGAGCCTTTGAGAAATGTGTTTTACGGTACGGTACACGGCGAAGATATCTGGATGAACAACGGCATTGAAAAAGACGTATGGGTGCCGATGTTTATCAGGCAGTTCTGCACGATGCAGGTGCCGTATACATATCTTAACCGATATAAGAGGCTCAGCTATACGGGTAATGACAAAGAAGGTTATAAAGTGACTTTCTCTGACGGTGTTGAAACGTGCGGAAATGAACTTTCAATCACCAAGAACGGCATTGAACTGAAAAAAGGTTACGACGTTATTCTGCCGATAACGGAAGATAACAAAATCTTTATCGCATATTCCGAAAACGGAAAAGACGGCGAGTGGAATGTTCCCGATGCTGAATTTGACAAAGCCAGGGTATATATCATCACCGCTGACGGCAATGAATATCTTTGCGACGTTGCGGTTGAAAACAAAAAATTTTCTCTTAACCTCAAAGCGGGTCAGGCTGTGGCTGTTATTGCAGAATAAAAAGTAAGGAGTAAAAATGATGAAAAAAGAATATTGCGGAATGCCGATGAGAATTGCACATACGGGTGTGACACAGTTTGCTCCTGAAAACACCCTGGAAGCATTCAGAAAAACTGCAGAACTCGGTTTTGAGGGCATTGAACTGGATATCCAACTGTGCGGAGACGGAGAAATAATTATAACTCATAACGGTAATATGGGTTATATGACCTTTGAAAAGCACCGTGACGTTCTACTGGATATGACAGCTGAGCAGATAAAGAAATTTGATATTCCTTATCGTAATGCACTTAAACTTAAATATCCTCCTTATCCGTGGACGGAGCATTTCGGTGGAAGACGTATGATCACACCGCCCGATTACGTTGAAGACAGAGTGACCCATCTGATAACCTTCCCCGAATTTGATGCATGGCTGTCAACTGTTGACTATGACCTCACCGTTGAGGTTGAATTCAAGTGCAAGGGTATGTGTCCCCGCATGGATGAAATTCTTGCAAAATCTGAAAACGTTTCAAAATACATATTCTTCTCAGGTGACTGGGAAGTGCTTGAAGAGATGCAGGAACATTACCGTAAAATCGGAAAGCCTGAGGGACTGCGTTTGGGTGCAAATATCCGTTTTATAAATGAACAAACAATGGATTTCGTTAAACGCTCCGATCTTTGGGAAGTGGGTCTCAATAACGAAGCGTTCACTAAAGAGGACGTTGAAATGTTTGAGTCTATGGGGATCAAAGTGTTTTCAAATCTTGGCGATTATCCCGAGTGGTGGCAGCAGATATGCGATATGGGCATAGCGGGATTCAAAACCAACTATCCCGATGCCTACACCGAATGGTGGTTAAGTACCTGCTAAAAAAGGAGGAATAGATGAATGGCTGACAATATTACAATCAGCAAAACAGATTTGCTTTACGATCCGCTTTTTGACAAAAAACCGGACTTGAAAATGAAAGGCAAAAAAAACACGCTATTCAAGGTTTTATTTGTTATTATAATATCAATTTTTGTCGGTCTTTCTTTATTTTTCAGCTTTAATTCAATCAGTTCCGACAAATATACATACAAGGAAACAGATAACGGATATATCCTTTATCAGTTTGTCGGCAAGGAAGATGATATAACACTGCACATTGATTATGTCAGAGATGAATCGGGCAATGCCAATCAGTCAAAACCTGTTACCGAAGTGCGCGAATTTTCAATGAGCTGTAATGAATATGTGCGTTTTATATTTATCGGAAAAGATGTTTCAAAGCTTGAACCACATTGCTTTTACTATACCAAAAACCTTATGGCGGTAATAGTTGATCCTGAAAATCAGAACTACGTTTCTGTTGACGGCGTTCTTTATTCGAAGGATATGAAAGAAATCATTCTCCATCCTATGAGAAATCATCAGTACAGAGCTGCACTCGGAGCAGGATGTGTTGCTCCTTCCGATGAAAAAACTGCCGAAGTATTTTTGAGTGAGTTTTCAAAAAAATACGGCGATGAAACAACAGCCGATGCCGAAGAATACGGCAAGCAGTTTTCAAAGCATGCTTTCTATGTAATACCCGATTCGGTTTCAAAAATTGAGGATTCATGTTTCAGCGACTGCGAAGCACTGATATATGTTGATATTCCTTCTTCAGTTAAAGAAATCGGTAACCTTGCTTTCTTCAAGTGTAAGGGTTTTGAAACGATTACAATACCCGACGGGGTTGAATCAATCGGTTCCGACGGATTTTCGTATTGCGAAAGAGTTACATATATTTATGTGCCCGAAAGCGTAAAGTTTATCGGACACCACGCCTTTTTCGGCAACCTGGGATGCGAAAAAATATATCTCGGTGCCGAAAATGAAGATATGATCGAATTTGGCGAAAACTGGCTTCCGAAACAAAGTACGACCTCTCTTAAAGATATAGAGGCTGTTTATGGTCAGGAAAGGAGGGCAAGCTGATGGGCAACGGTAAAATGACAGCTTTATTTCAAAATGTAAAAAATCATTGGAATGAACCTGACAGAGAAAAAGGGAACTACGTTCCGTTCAAAGAGTATCTGACAGTATTCTTCGGAGTCGGAATGAATTACAGCATCAAATCTCCTCTTGAATATCTTGGCTTCAGTGCATCATGTTTCCTCATAATGTATCATTACAAGCTTCCTTATCTTGCGTTTTCCGTCATTACTCTCATCGGACTTCCGCTGACCTATCTGTGGAATGTTCTTAACTGGTTCGTTAACGATAATCTCGGTATTCTTGAAAAGAAAACAGAGAGAAAACTTCTTGCTTTTTACGGCATAGTTTCACTTGCCGGATTATGTATGATACTGTTCGACTCCTCCGCGTTTCTTCCCTTGTCATTGGTTAAAGTTCTTAACGGAATAAACGGTGTAAGCGCAAGAAGTTTTCTTAAAATATTCGGCATACAGCTGTTTGTGAACGCATACGGCGGATTTCGTAATATTCTTTGGAGAAAGAAACTTGTTCCCAAATACGGAAGATATAAATATGTGCTGTTTTCAAACTTTGTCCAGAAGTCTGCTATGATAATCCTTATCGGTTGGCTTCCGATATATAACATAAAGCTTGTTGAGGACAGAATGTGGATGGCATATCTTCTGTTTATGGTATATGATATGTTCCCGTTTGATAATGTTATTGAGCAGTGTACTCAGAATATTTCTCCCAACCCTCACGAAAGAATGCTTATAAGAACCTGGCCTGTAAAACTTTCGCATTTTGTAAAGAATATATTTGATGTTATAATTCCGATTTTCGGAATTGCCTTCAGCGACATACGATTCTATAAGTTTGTTATTCCTGCAGTATTCATTCCCATGGGAGCGTTAACCCTGCTGAGTGTCAGAAATATTTCAGAGAGAATCCCTCAGCCTCCGCTTGAAAAAAAGCAGAAGATATCCTTATGGTACGGAATTTCTCAGGTTATGAAAAACAAATATAACTGGCTGAACACTATTTCAACATTGCTTGATTCGTTCGGTAACGGAATGATAAGCATAGTAAACGTTATGTATTTCTTCTCGTTCCGAATGTATACCCAATGTGCAATTTACGCCCTGATGAAAACTTTGATGAGTTTCAGATCAACGCCTCTCAGCTTTGTTGCACCGTATTTTGTAAAGCGATTTTCATACAGAAGTCTGAAAATCATAAAGCTTGTAATATGCGCGGTCAGTGCCGTAGCAGAAATGCTGACGATTATGGCTTTTCCGACAAAACAGAATTTATGCGGTATTGTTATTTTTGCGTGTGAATTCTTCAAAGGTCTTGCAACTTCAATTCCCGATGTTGCCGACAGTGATATGGGTGTCAGAAAGAATGACTATCAGATGTATCTTTCCGGTGAGCGTCTTGAGAATTTCAGCGGAGTTTTTAACTGGATTATTTCTCCCGTTACAACATTTGTCAGCCTGATAATACCCGTAATCATTCTCAGAAACGGATTCAATTCAAACTGGGACGTTCTCTATATAGATTCTGCAAGATTCAACATTCTTGCAGTTCCGCTGATATTTGACCTTGTCGGTTTCGTTATGATGATTGTTCCGTATCTGTTCTGGGATTTCAACAATCCGCAGCACGAATATGTCATGGAGGTTCTGAAACAAAGGGAAAAACTTGCCCAAGAAGGTTATTTTCCTGCAGAATATGAGGGCGGACTTAATTTTATTGAACCCGGCGAGCTTCATGCAGGAATTCCGGTTGATTCTGCCGCCATGATTGAAAAGCGGAATTCCCTTATCGCAAACATAGAGGGAACACTCAAAGAAGCAACGGCAGCTGAAGGAACAATTTAAGGCTTTCAAAGGGCGAAAAAAGCGGATGAGAAAATCCGCATAATAAACTCAGTACATAATCTGATTCCCGTTATTATAAACCGTTTCACTTTTGTGAGGCGGTTTTCTTGTTCAAAACTTTCAAAT
>JAZSPL010000080.1:0-20772 GCA_045537435.1 Acutalibacteraceae bacterium | reverse complement strand
AGCAGCCTTTGCATTTATGGCGATTTTGCTTCTTTTTATGAAGTTATAAAAAAATTTGCGTGACAAATTACATTTTTCTTCATATATATTTAAAGGAGGTTTTACGTTTATTGAAGCATAAATATGGGAGGTAAACAAATCCATGAGAAACAACCACGACAAGACAACTGAAAATCAGACCTTAAAAGACAAGCTTATGACAATCATTTTGCTTGAAACTGCAAAGGATTATAAGAAAATGGACAGTGACCTTGTAACAGAATGCGTTGATTTTCTTATGGAGCTTGAAGGAAAAGAAAGACTTACTAAAGAAGAAATTGCACAAAGAGTAAATGAAATACCGTTCAAAGGCAAGGTACCGGCTCTGAACTCTTATGCTAAGAAAAAGCTGAGAACTAAACGTATTGCTGTCATAGCCGCTGTGCTCGCGGTACTTATCACACTCTTTGGTATGCTTGCTATCGGTTCGGGCGATGCAGTTACTGAATTTTTCAGACAGATAGGTGACTCTATCAGTGCATTTCTTGATGACGGTCCGAAAGAACATAGCGGTATAACGTTTTATAAAAATGACAAAACAATAACATATTCCTCGCTTGAAGAATTCAAAGAAAGCGAAGGAGTAGATATTTTATATCCCACTTGGTTACCGGGAGATGAAAAGATTGTCGAAATTAGGTATCAGGTTGTAGATGAAGCAGAAATATACGTGTTGCGCTCCAACGATCCCGAACATAGTATTATGATTGATGTTAATGCTGAACTAGTTGATGACTTTAAGTTGAATTGCTCAGAAAAAGAAGTTGCAGGTCGTTTGGTATATTATACGAAAAAGCCTAAATATATTCAGGCAAATTTTGTTTATAAAAACAATTGCTATGTCGTAAATTCAGATGCGGAAGACAGTCTTTTCAGAATTATTGAAAATCTGAAGGAGATTAATTAAATATGAAAAGAATAATTGCGCTTATTATGGCAGTTGTTTCACTCTTTTGCGTAATGTCTGTTTCGGCAGGCGCTCAGGGAGTGGATGAAAGTACGGTTACTGTTGCAGTAAATGAAACGGTATTTATTTTTGACGCGGACACAACTGAAGACTTCCGCGATAAATTTATTGAAAATTATTTCAACGGCGAAGATGACGGTGCAACAGCTTACGGACTTATGTGCACACTTTTCGGTCACAAGATCGAAACAACGTCTGTTACAGCTGTAACACACAAAGCCAGTGCAACATCACCGCGTTGTCTGCGTGAAATATATGATGTTGACAACTGCACACGATGCGACTATACTAAGTCAACTCTGATTGCTAGCAGTTACATTGTTTGTTGCTAACTGAAACTTTTTGCCGATGTGCCAACCGCATATCGGCAAATATCCTTTGAATAGGGTGAGAGAAAATGAAAGAAAAACTAACCGTAAGCCTTTTCGGTCACAGAATTATTGATGATTCTCAGACAGTTGAACAAAAACTCTACGAACTCATGCGTATTATAATGAGCAGGGGAGACAGAGAGGTTGAGTTCCTCGTCGGAAGAAACGGCGATTTCGACCTGATGACCGCGTCAGTTGTACGCAGGCTTAAAAGAGAAATGAACAGCGAAAACGTTTTTCTTACTCTTGTTCTGCCCTATGAAACCGCCGAACTCAGAAACAACACCGAAGCCTTTGAAAATTTTTACGATTCAATAGAAATCAGCGAAGCCTCTGCCGACAAAAATTTCAAATATGCTATTACGGCAAGAAACAGAGATATGATCGACAGGTCAGATATGGTTGTTGTTTATGTCAAAAATCAATCCGGCGGTGCATATCAGTCCTTGAAATACGCAGAGAAAAACGAAAAACGTATCGTAAACCTTTATCAGAATTAAATAGCCGACCGAGGTTGTTTAATATGTTTGATAAGAACTCAGAAGGAGGTAACGCAAAAAACCGCGTTACCTCCGTTTTTTTAGCTATATTAAGGAAAAATACGTTAATGCCTCCCACAAAGAACCCCGACAAATTCGGGTTTGTAGAGCAAAATGTTCAATTAACATCGTAGGGGCGACCATCGGTCGTCCGTGGAAATTCTGCTTAATTCAACGGACGCGCAATGCGCGCCCCTACGAACAAGATTCAGGTATCTGCGTAGGGGACGACGTCCTCGACCGTCCGATATGCAGCAGAATCTACGGACAGTCCGGGAGGCCTGTCCCTACGCACACAGAAATAGATTGTGCGAAATCAGAGAACCCCGACAAACCCGAATTTATTGATGTGTTCACAATCATTACAATAAGGCACGACGCTTGCGACAACCGTAATTTTTTAGAATATCGGTATTTATTTTGCTTTATTCGGTTGTTTTTGCGTGACAAACCTCGATTTTTGTCATATATAGTTATATAAAAATTACGAGGTGATATTTTGAAAGATTACAAACTATGCCTTGAACTGGTACGAACATATTTAAAAGACGAAACCATTAAACTTGACGATAAGAAACTGGATTTGCTTATCAGCCAAGAACTCGAAAAGCCTGCAAATGAAATGGACATACATCTAATCGACCTCTGCCTCAATGCCCTCGTTGCATACAGAATATATATGTCAGAGCGTGACAAGTAAATGTAAATCATTACCTATGTAAAAACAGGGTGCGTTTTTGCGTGAATTGGGAGAGCGTTTGACTGACAGTCAAAAGGTCATGGGTTCGATCCGCACCGTCTCCACCAAGAAAAATCCGCAGGGTATCGGTATTCGAACCCCGTATGCCTGAAATTTAAACCTTTCGGCACATCAAACTGTTTTTCATCTTGAAATACGCGCGTATGACTGCGATTCAAAACAGCTTGCTGTACCAAAATTTTTAGAATTTCAGGTGCAAAGCAGTTTTGTAAGATAAAAATTTTTGTTACTGCAAAGAAAAGCTTTGCAGTAATACTGTCGTATTGCAAGAAGCGTTTCTGCAGCAGGAACGGAAATTTATCTTCCAAAACCATACTGTGTTCGAATACCGATACCCTACACAATCGTGTGCGGATTTTTCTTGTTATGAATTCAAAAAACTTGATGTGTGTGCTGATAATTTGAATTTTTGAGAAGATTATGGTAGAATTAATCGAATATATTGAATAGCTTATTTTAATATAAATAATATTTTTATTATCTCAGACAGTATCGGGGAGGTTACTATGAAAAAAGTACAGATAATTATTTCTTGTTTTTTAATAGTGATAATAGTTGTTTTTTCATATTTTTCACCACTTGTTATATTGGGAAATTCAACAACTCCATATACAAATGATTATGAGATTCCCGACTCTATTCCCGAATACACTGTGATTTCTACGGGTGAGAAAACCGATTGGACGGCAAAATGGATCTGGGACAAGGAAAACCTGACAGAAAAAAACACTTGGATGTGCTTTAACAAAAAGGTTAATCTTGATACTATTCCCGAAGAACTTATTGCTGACATCTCTGCCGACTCGAAATATTGGCTTTACATAAACGGAGAAAAAGTTGTTTTTGAGGGAAGTGTGAAACGAGGTCCCGACGAAAACAGTGGCTATTATGACAGTATAGATATTGCTCCTTTCTTCAAAGAGGGTGAAAACTCAATTTGCGCTTTGGTGTGGTTCTGGGGTGATAAAAAAAACTATTCCTATAACAGCAGTGGTCAGGGTGGATTCATTTTTGAAGCTAAAAGCAAGGACATCACCATAATTTCTGACCAAAGTTGGAAAGTTAAAAAGCACAGTGCTTATGAAGACAAGTTTTTTAATCAGCCTAATTACAGACTTGCCGAACACAGTATTTATTATGATGCAAGAGAAGATATTGGCGATTGGTTAAATGAAACTTTTGATTTTTCTTCTTGGGAAAATGCAACTGAATACGCCTTCGGCGGCGAGGGTGCTTACGGCAACCTTTATCCGAGAGGAATACCTTTACTGAAAGATTACGGTCTTAAAGATTATGAGAATTCAAGTATTTACGAAAACTATACCGTAAGCAAGCTTTTCGGCGAAAAAATCACCGTAGATATTCCATATAACGCACAGATTACTCCCTATCTTAAAATCATTGCACCTAAGGGCAAAAAGATTCGTATAACAACGGAAAATACTTTAATCGGTGCAGTTTCAACTACCTATATAACCAAAGAAGGAGAGCAAGAGTTTGAGGCGTTAGGTTGGTTTAACGGAGAGCATATTACTTATGAAATACCGAAAGGCGTTACAGTTGTTTCTCTCAAGTACCGTGAAACGGGATATGACAGCTCATTCTGCGGCGACTTCAAGTGTGATGACGAATTTCTGAATTCTCTGTGGCAAAAATCTCTGCGTACTCTCTATGTTACCATGCGTGACAATTTTATGGATTGTCCCGACAGAGAAAGGGCACAATGGTGGGGCGATGTCACAAGTGAAATGATTATGACAATGTACTCTATGGACAGTAATTCATATTTGCTGTATCAGAAGGGTGTGGAGGCGATGCTTTCGCACGTTGATGATTCAAAGGTGCTTCAGACTGTTGTGCCGATAAGCGGTGACTATTTCGAGCTTCCCGTTCAGCAGCTTGCAGGAATCGTCGGCTTCCTAACTTACTATGAATATACAGGCGACAAGGCTTTTGTCAAAAAGGTTTATGATGCTTCCATAGACTACCTGAAACTTTGGGAAATAGGTGAAAATAATCTTGTTGTTCACCGCGAAGGCTCGTGGGATTGGGCTGACTGGGGCAACAAGGCAGATATGACAGCGATAGAAAACGCTTGGGTTTACTATGCTCTTTCTGCCACAGAGAAAATGGCGGATATTTTAGGTAAAGACGAGGATATCTCATTTATTACCGAAAGAAAAGATACTATCGAAAAGGGATATAAAACTCTTTGGACAGAAGATGGTTTCAAAAGTGAAGATGTGAAAAATCCTGATGACAGAGCCAATGCCCTTGCAGTTTTATCGGGACTTGCAGACAAAGAGCAGTATGATACCATTACAAAAGTGCTCACAACAACTAAAAACTCAAGCCCTTATATGGAATACTATGTCCTTGAAGCCCTTTGCAAAATGGGGAAATATGAAGAAGCAAGTGACAGAATCAGGGACAGATATGAGGGTATGGTGAATGCGGATTACTCTACTCTCTGGGAATTCTGGGACGCTTGGCGTGGTACTAAGAATCACGCATGGAGTGGTGGACCTCTTATTATAATGAGTAAGCATTTTGCAGGTATCACACCCCTTGAAGCAGGCTACGAAAAGGTAAAAATCGACCCTCAGTACACCCTGTCAGACAGTATGAGCTGTACTGTTCCAAGTGTAAAAGGTTTAATCAACCTGAGTTATGAAAAGTCGTCCGGTGATTATATTGTCAACCTTACTCTCCCACAAGGCACGAAGGCTGTTTTAAATGTGCCGTACGATGTTGTTGTAAATATCAATTCAGAGGTTTATTACCAAAACGGTGAGTATGTAAACGGTGATAAAATCGGTAATGTGGAAATTATAGAAAAAGTACTCGATAACGGATAAGACGAATTTCATTTATCGAATCAATACATAAGATTTTGTCGGATTCAGTTTATCTTTTAGCAAAACAACAACCAAAAGTTTTATATCAAATATCACAGAAATCAAAAGGTGAAAATATGGAAAAACATGACTCATTGCAAATCATTTTTATCAGACATGCCGAAACAGATTATGGTGATATCTCAGACCGCGACCCGAGCGACGGCGAGCTTACCGCAAAAGGTGAACAGCAGTGTATTGAGTTAGGCGAAAAGCTTAAAGATTTGCCGATAGATGCATATATTACGAGTTCTTTGCTACGCAGCTTTAAAACTGCTGTCGGCGTTTGTAATGCAAAGCCTGACAAGCCTTTGCTTGAAATCTGTCCCGAGCTTGTGGAATGCGGTTGCACACCCGGTTATTACGGTTGCTGCGAAGAATATCTGCGTCGATATTACAACAACATAAAAATGTGCGAAAAGCTCTACGGCACCGAGAATTATGAATTTGGCTGTGAGGCTTTTGAGGATAATATTGTCCGTGCAGAAAAAGTGATTTCTTACATCAAAAACAGGTTTTCTTTCGGTGAACGCGTTGCGGTTTTCAGCCATCATGGATTTCTTGAGTATCTTATTCCCACAGCATTAGGGGTTAAACCGCATCTTTTCAGATTTTCTCTTGATAATATTTCAATCTCTGTTGTTGAATTTTATCGTGACGGCAATGCGGTTCTTCGCTGTGTTAACAAATAGAACACCCGATATAATGAAAATCAGCAAATCCCAATTTGTTTAATTACATAATACCGAGCAGAGTATAAAACTCTGCTCGGTATTTTTTACGCTACCCTAAACTGCTTAAAATTAGAATCAATTTTCAGCTCGTTTCCTCTGAAAAAATTTTTAATTTTGCCACACAATCTCACCGTTTATAATAGTGGCTTTAACGTGAGAGCTTATTTCCAAGGGATTACCGTCAAAAATAACAATATCTGCATCCTTGTCTTCTTTAAGACTGCCCAATCTGTCATCAACCCTGCATATACGTGCCGCATCAATGGTGATTGCACGAAGTGCCGCTGTTTCGCCCAGACCTTCTTTTGCCGCAATACCTGCGCATAAAGGTAAATACTGTATACGGGAAACAGGATGGTCGGTGGTTATTGCGACCGTAACTCCTGCATCGTGAAGAATACCTGCAGTTTTAAAATCCGACTGACTGACTTCATCTTTGCTTCGGGAGGCTAGAGACGGTCCGACTATGGCAGGATACCCGCTTTCTGCGATTTCTTCGGCAATCAGGTGTCCTTCGGTGCAGTGGTCAATTGTCAGGTCAAGGTCAAATTCTTTAGCTATTCTTATTGCGGTGAAAATATCATCTGTTCGGTGAGCGTGCGCCTTAAGAGGGATTTTCTTTTCGAACAGTTCTCTGTAACATTCCAATGTAAAATCGTTGTTTCCGGATTGATTTTGTGAAAAATATTGCTGTGCACGGAACAACTCCTCTCTGATCAGCGAAGCGATTCCCATTCGGCTTGACGGCATATTACCGTTAAGACCGTAGCAGTTCATCGGATTTTCACCGAAAGCAATTTTAATCGCGGCAGGAGCAAGAACAACCATATCGTCAACACATCTGCCGTAGGTTTTTATAAAAGCAAATTGTCCGCCGATAGCATTGGAACTTCCGGGTCCGACCATAACGCCCGTAATGCCTGCGGCAATAGCATTATGAAAAGCGCTGTCCATAGGATTTACGCTGTCTATTCCTCTGATTGTGGGTGTTACAGGGTTTGTGTTTTCGTTACTTGTATCATTTTGTGATGAAATTTTTTCTTCTGCAATGCCTATGTGACTGTGTGCATCGATAAATCCGGGATAAACATTCAGATTGCCTGCGTCAATAACGTCTGCCTCATTAGGCGGAACAATTTTTTCTCTTATTTTTACAATTTTTCCCTCGTTTACCAGTATGTCAGCTCGTATTGGCGTATCACTTTCCATTGTGTGTAAAAGACCGTTTGCAATCAATAACATATTATTCTCCTTTCAGTCTTTTTTACTGTGTGTATAGTTTGCCGCAAACGAGAGAAACTATCCTTGTAACGGTTTAGGAGGTGAGAATATGAATAACAACAATAACAACAATAATAACAGCAACAACCAGAACAACAACAGAAATAATCAGAACAACAGAAATAACCAGAACAACCAGAACAACCAGAATAACAGAAACAACCAGAATAATCAGAACAAATAATCATCAAAATTTATCTGCTTTTCTCAATATCGAGTCTTGCCATAGATTACTGAAAAACAGATTTAATTCAATTTTCAATCTGTACACTTTGAAAAATCGGTAATTTATGTGGGTAAGTTTTTTGATGTGTCGGGATAGCGTTTGACTGCTATAAAAAGCAGGCAGTTCGATCCCGACTGTCTCTGCTAAAAAAATCCGAGGTTTTATGATCTCGGATTTTTTCTTGTGCTTAAGTTTGTTGAAATCTTCTTTTGTTTCTGTTATACTTTAATATAGAAAAATCCGAAAGGAGATTTACAATGCAGACGAACGATTTGCTTCGAAGCAAAAAGCTTTATTTGTTCGATATGGACGGCACTTTATATCTGGGCAGTCAGCTTTATGATTTCACTTTAGAACTGCTCGGTACTTTGAAGAATACAGGACGCAGATACCTCTTTATGACCAATAATTCCTCCAAGAGCGTGGATGATTACGTCAAAAAGCTCGGTTCGCTGGGAATCGAAGCCTGCAGAGAAGATTTTATGACTTCCTCCCAAGCGACGGCTTATTATCTTCATAAGAACCACGAGGGTCAGAAGCTCTATGTCTGCGGAACTCAGTCTTTGAAGGACGAGCTCAGTCGTGAAGGCTTTACCGTAACAACGGACGTAAATGAAACGGAATGTATTGTTATGGGCTTCGATACTGAGCTGACATTCCAAAAGCTTCACGATGTAAGCTATATGCTTCTGACACGTCCCGGTCTGCCGTATATTGCAACAAATCCCGATTATGTCTGCCCGACGGAGTTCGGTTCTGTACCCGATTGCGGAAGCGTTTGTGATATGATTTATAATGCCACGAAAAAACGTCCCGTTGTAATTGGAAAGCCCTCTTCGTTGATGCCTCAGCTTGCAATGGAAGCACTAGGTGTATCCGTTGATGAAACCTGCGTGGTTGGCGACCGGATTTATACGGATGTCAAATCAGGTCTTAATGCAGGTGTTACGTCAATTCTTGTTCTCAGCGGTGAAACCACTGTTGAGATATTAAACGAAAGTGATGACAAACCTCACATCGTATTGCAGGATGCAGGCGAAATTCTAGCGGCACTTAAAGAGTAAGGAGATGGAAAAATGTTTTCACGAATAATCGCGGTGATAATGTGCATTGTTTCTTTTTTCACGGCTCCGTTTTCACAGACGTTTTCAAAATGGGAGCTGAAAAGCGAGCTTAGAAAGGGTAGTTATGAAAGCCCGTACATCGTCAGACCTCTTGAAGAAATAACCGTAAACGGTGTATCGGTTGATGAATACTCGGTTGTTGCCCCTGACGGTTCGCTGTATTCAAATGCCGCTGAAACGCTTTGTGACGAGCTTTACAAGGCATGTGGCAAGGAATTAGACACAGACAAAAAAGCTGATAAAAAAGCCTTTGTGATTGAAGAAGAGCTGAATGATTCGGACGTCTTCAGTCTTAAGGTTGAAAACGGTAATGTTTATATCAAGGGCAGCACAGGTGCAGGAATTTCAAGAGGTATAGCCGCTTTTGCTGACGAAGTTCTGCTCAATGCACAGGGTACATACGATTTCAAAGACAGTTATGAATACACAAAAACATTTTCAGATTTTGTAACATATGAAGCTTTTGGTGCCGTGGGCGACGGCAAAGCCGATGATTTTGAGGCTGTAATAAAAACTCACGAATATGCAAATGCAAACGGATTGAGTGTTTTTGCAGATGAAACCGCAACATATTATATCGGCGGTGCAAACAGAACTGCCTACATTATGACGGATACAAGCTGGTCAACCGCACGCTTTATAATTGATGACACAAACGTTGAAAACAGAAGTGCATGGGTATTCAATATTGCTCCGTCAAAGGGTGCATACAGCATAACGGATAAGGTTTCACCGCTTAAAATTGATGCGGATAACATAGGAACAACACTCGGAGAAAAAAGTCTTGTCGTTTTTACTGATTCAAATGTGAAACGCTACATCCGAAAGGGTGCAAACCAGAATTCGGGCAGTAATCAGACAGATGTTATCCTTGTCGACGAAAACGGAAATATTTCACCCGAAACTCCGCTTATCTGGGATTTTGATGCAATCACAGGTGCAACGGCTTATCCCGTTGATGCAGAAACACTGACTGTCAAGGGTGGCAGATTTACAACTATTGCAAACAATGCCTCTTCCGAGTACAACTATTATTCAAGAGGTATCGTGGTCAGACGTTCAAACACCGTTATTGATGGTATTTATCACGATATTAAAAATGAAGGCAAAACGGGAGCACCGTATTCTGCTTTTGTAAGCCTTTCGTGCTGTGCCGATGTAACGGTTAAAAACAGCACATTTACAGGTCATAAGAAATATTCAACAATAGGTTCTGCAGGCACGTCCGTAACAATGGGTACTTACGATATCGGTGCCGCGACAGTAGTCAATGCAAGCTTTATCAACTGCAATCAGACCAACGATATAACCGATAACGATTACTGGGGAATTGCAGGCACGAACTACTGCAAAAATCTTGTATATGACGGTTGTGCACTTTCGCGTTTTGATGCGCATCAGGGTGTACTGAATGCAACGGTTATAAACTCCGTTCTTGGTCATCACGGTATAAAACTTATAGGAAGCGGAACAGCACTCATCGAGAACACAACCGTTCTGTCCGACAGCTTTGTTGACCTTCGTGCGGATTACGGTTCAACCTGGAACGGTGATATGATTATCCGCAACTGCAAGTTCTATCCGACAGGTGTTTCAAGTCACATTATCAATGCGGAAAATTCCGAGGATCATAATTTCGGATATACCTGCTATATGCCTCAAAGAATAGAAATTGACGGCTTCTATGTCCACAGGGGAGGTATAAATTACCTTTTCCCGAAGGTTAATCCGAACCATAAAAAGGATTCATACAATGCTGAATATCCCGTTGTTCCTCCGCAGGAAATAACCGTTAAGAATTTCGATTGCTTGGTTTTCGGAAATCTTAAGGTTTCAAAAAACAAGGCAATATTCAAGGTTGAAATTGCATCATAAATTTAAAAATCCGAGGTGTGAAAACCTCGGATTTTTTTCTTAATAGCTTTTAAGTTTTTCCACATCTCTGTAAAAAGCAAGCTCACTGTTAAAGTCAACAAATTCAACCATAACAATACCGTCAAAACCCTTGCTTTTCAGTTGCATCAAAAGTTTATCAAGGTAATTCTTGTCCTTTTTTCTGTGTCTCTGCTCCTTCTTCAAATCACGGTAGGACACGTGTACATCTCGGATGAATTCAAAGGTTCTGTCGATTCGGTCAAGGTCATATTCCATACGGAAATATCGCGACTGAAAGTAGGTTTTGAAATTCTCTTTCTTTAAATCATTTTTTAAACGTAAAAACGCATCGGTATTATTGTTGAAGGTGTTATCGTGACATTCAGGACAGACGTCAAGACCGTAGCCGTCAGCGATATCACACATTTTCTTTGTGTTTTCAAGTAATGTGAGGTATTCCTTGTCGCTTGTTTCTTCGCTGTTCTTTTTGCCGAGCCAGATTCTTACAGAAGGAGCACTCATTTTACTTGCAATCTCGCAGACTTGAACCCATTTGTCTTTATCGAATTCAATACTGTTAAAATAACTACCGTAGGAGCTGATTTTTATACCTTCATTGTCACAGACGGATTTGACCAGACGTGCATCCTCAACTGTTGTCACGTGAATATCTCCGCCCCATTCGATGTAGTCGATGCCTGCTTTTTTTGCTATCATAATCACTTGTGCGGCACTCTTTTTTCTGAAAGTGACACTGCAAAGACCAAGTTTAAAACTGTTCATAATACTTATCCTTCATTTATTTTACACTGTTTCCCTAAGATAATATTCAAAGCTTTTTTGCTCGCAGGGAACAGGTGAAACCTTAAGAAATTCAACCTCACCGTCTTTTGCAACAGTAAGATAATCCCTGTAATACGTGTTTTCTTTTAAAGCTTCACCGTCTTTTATAAAAATTGCGCCTCCGCGGCTGCCTGTTTCAGGACCTTCTGAAACTATTGCTTCAAGCAGAGCCTTCATACTTACGAGCATATCCTTGTCTCGGTAGTATTCGGCGAGGCTTCTGTGCTTCATCGGGTAAGAATCAAGTGCGGATTTGATTTCACTCAGAAGAGAAACACAACCCTCATAATCCCTTTTAAACGAAGCTACCTGACTCATTTTTGATTTGAAATGTGAATAGTCGATGTCAGAGCTTTTTTCAAAACAAACCTCTTTAATTTCAAAGCTCGGAAAATCGTTTTTAACTGACGGTTTGCTTTTTATGTGCCTTGCCGCAACAAGACCGCCGACCTGAGTGTTGTTGAGTGCAGAGCCACCGGGTCTTGAAAGACCGAATGTGCCTGCCGCTTCGCCGATAACATATAGTCCTTTGATATCTGTTTCGAAGTTAGTATCGGTATAAACACCGCCGTTGTTATGCTGAGCGCATACGGCAATACGAAGCATATCTTTGTGAATATCTATACCTTGTCTGAGATAAACGTCAATTGCTTTGCTGTTAAGCCTCTCAAGCCTTTCTATCGGTGTGTCGGCAAAGCATCCTGTATTTATAATATAATCCTTTGCTTCATCACAGAGCTGTTCAAAAGAAAAATCACGGGAATTGCGGGTGTAATCAAGGAAAACCTTTCTTCCCTTTAACATCTCGTTATGTACCGCAAGGTCGATTTTTGAACTTTCTTCTGCTCTGCCTGAAGAAAAAGGCCACTGATATCCTTTAAGAAAAACGTAGCTGTATGCTTTGTTTATATCGTCAAAATAATCGCCGAGAAATTCGTATTCGTTTCCGTCAGTGTCAACGCTTACAAATCTCGGCACAACCTGCATAAAGCTTCCCGAAACATTCCAACGGAAATCCACGGAAGCCATACCGTACTGCCATTGTGTGAAATTACACATCCTGACACCTGCATCAATAAGCACACCTGTCATACCGTGCTGGGATTCGGGATAAACGCTGTCTTCATAAATACAGGCAGGAGCACCTGTGGCACAGATTATATTTTCCGCATAAATATTTTCTTCTTTGTTATTGCTGAGATCGAGAACACTCACACCGTAAGCCATGCCGTTATCCGTCAGTATTTTTGTCACAAGCAGATTGTCAAGCAGGGGAGTCTTGTTCTTTTCAAGAACAACCTTTTCGAGATTTTCTGTCATAACCTTTGATGTCAACGGGCCGACTGAAGTAGCGCGAAGAGTGTTGTCGTGGTCGGTTTTATAGCCGGGGTAGCAACCGTAGCGGTCAGTAGGGAATCCAACACCGTAATCGCAAAGGCGCAGGAAGCACTTGCGGCTGTTGACCGCTTCAATATACATTTTCTCTCCGTCGCACGAACCGCCCGAAAACATATCCGAAGCCATTTTATACGGGCTGTCGGGAGTAAGTCCGTCCATTGAAAGCTTGTAATAGGTCTGCTTGTCACTGCCCGTGTTTCTCGATGTTCCCGAAAGACGGTTTTCAGTGACTACGGCAATGTCCTTTATGCCCTCACGGTAAAGCCAGTCAGCTGCACTGTAAGCGGCGGCACCGCTGCCTATTATAAGACATTTATATGTTTTTCTCATAAGCGCCTCACATTAAATCCGCCGTCGCAGTCAATGACCGTTCCGGTGCAGAAGTCAAAATTACCCTGAGCGATTGAAACAACACATTTTGCAACATCCTCGGGCTGTCCCATTCTGTTTATCGGAGTAATTCCCTCTGCGATAAGCTTGTCGTATTTTTCCTTAACCTTTGCGGTCATATCTGTTTCGATTATGCCCGGTCGGATTTCAATAACGCTTACACCGTATTCAGCAAGCCTTGCAGCAAAGAGCTTGGTTATCATCGATATTCCTGCCTTGGAAATGCAGTATTCGCCCCTGTTTGCTGAGGCAGTGTATGCGGACATGGAAGAAATATTGACAATTCTTGATTTCTCACTCTTAATAAGCAGGGGAGTCAGCTCCTGCGTAACAAAGAATGTGCCCTTAAGGTTTATGTCGGTAAGAAAATCAAAGTCCTCTGGCGTGATGTCAAGGATATCCTTTCTTTCACGCGGCGCAACACCTGCGTTGTTTACGAGCAGGTCGATTTTTCCGAAAGTGGTTTCTGTAAAGCTGAAAAGTCTTTTTCTGTCCTCTTCAACAGAAATATCACAAGGGACGAAAAACACTTTTTCTGCAAAATCTTCCTTCAGTTTTCTGATGTCGTCGTTTTCGTTTCTTGCCGTAACAATAACGCTGTAATTGATTTTAAGCAGTCCTTCAGCAATAGCCTTGCCGATACCTCTGCTGCCTCCCGTTACAATTGCAACCATGAAATTCTCACCTTACTTTTTCAGAACAAATTTGTTGTAATATGGCATATATACTTCGTTGTCTCTGATAACACAGCCGGAAACAGTGCCTGCACGCATAAGCTCAGAGCATTTACTGCACTTGATGCATACTTTGTTTTTGTCAAGCTTGTCCGTTTCAAGATAATCCTTATAGAATGTGGGATATGCGAATGTCATTCTGCCGAAGCCTGAAAAATCGCCTATGCCCGCTGAAAGCAACTCTTCAGCATACTTCACAGCGTTTTCACCCTCATAAGAGAGTGCGGAAACAGCAAATTTGATATCGGGGAATGATTCTGTAATTTCTTTAGTGACATCATATACACGCTTCATTCCGATTCTTCCGTCCTCGGGGGATTTAGCGGAATACGGTCTGTTGATATGAGGTATAAGATAGGGGTTGCCAATAGTAAGATTTATAAATTCAATACCTTTTTCGTTAAGCTTTTTTATAATTTCTTTTGTTTCCGTAAGGTCAATTTCTTCTTTTTCGTTTACACCGAAGCCGTAGCCGTAGGGGAAACAGTCGCAGGCATTAAGCCTTGTGGTAACAAATGCTTTGTCACCCACAACCTTTTTGACCGCATCAACGCAGTCAAAATAAAGCCTTGTGCGGTTTTCAAGACAGCCGCCGTAGCTGCCGGGGCGGTCATATGCACTGAGCAACTCGTTAAAAAGATAACCGTGACAGCATTTGACGTCCATTCCGTCGAAGCCTGCTTCAATGGCTAATTCTGCCGCCTTTTCGTACATTTTTGGGATTGTCGAAAGATACTTGTCCGTTGCCACTGTAAACGGCTGGCTTTCTCTGCCTTTTTCCCAGAGTGAGTTTCTGTATGCAACAATCGGTTCGGGTGTACCGTGTGGCTTGCTGTAACGTCCGCTGTGCGTGAGCTGAACAATCATAACAGGCTCAAAACCGTGAAGCTCCTTGGACTTTGCCTTGACAGCACTTACAAGTTTCTTGAAACTGTCAACCGTGTTTTCGTTTATGTAAAGCTGACGAGGATTCGCTCTGCCTTCGTTGCAAACGGCAGTTGCCTCGAACCAGATAATTCCGGGCGCACCTTCACTGAAACGCATATATCTGCGGAATGTCAGTTCATCGACAGCCCCCTCAGTTGTTCCGTCACAGCCCTCCATAGGCTGAAAAAGTATTCTGTTGTGAACTTTTCTGCCGTAAATATCTGTAGGCGTATTGAGCAAAATTTCCATTATTTCACCTCGTTTGAGTCGTATACTTTAATTTACCATTTTATCAATATAAATGCAAGTGAATTTAATGAATACAGGTTATATGCCGTTTTTGGTTCTTATTGAATTCTTATTGCAACTGTGTTATACTATCTATGTAAAATATAAAGGAGAGAAGCTTATGAGCAAGAAACAACCCAAGCTCCAGAATCCTCTGTGGCAGACAACAAAGCCCGAAAGAAAAAGCTATTATACGTATTTCTTCGGCCAAAATATGATTTACAATATGATAGCGGGCTATCTTACAACCTTCCTTCTTCTTATCGGCATTGACCCCGTAAAATCCGCGGCGGTTATGCTTGCGGTAAAGGTATGGGATGCTGTCAACGATGCTGTGTTCGGCGTTATTTTTGATAAGTTCAAATTCAAGGGTGATAAAAAATATATCCCGTGGCTGAAAATTGCCTGTGCAACAACACCGTTGGCAACGGTCGCAATTTTCATTATCCCGAATGCGGCAAGCGAAACGGTCAAGCTTATCTGGTTCGCACTTGCGTATATTATCTGGGATACGGCATACACAATCTGTGACGTGCCTGCCTTCGGTATTATTACCGCAATGACAAGCAATATTGAAGAAAGAAACACAATTCTTTCCCTCAAAGGCATCACAGGCGGAGTAGGCTCGGCTCTTACAACTGTTCTTGTGTCCGTTCTCATCAGTGAGTTTGTCGGTCTTGATTACGGTCCTGTTGCAATTATCGTTGCGATTGTGGCTATGGCAACAATGTTCCCTGTCTGCAAGTACTGTCAGGAGAGAAACAAAACTGTTGATGAGGAGCAGTTTACTGTCAGAAGAATGCTCAAGTATGTTATCAGCAACAAATATCTTCTTATCTATTACCTGGGCTATATCTTCTATTCGGGTGCACAGACATATAACTCTCTGCATATGATTATGGCTTACTATATCTATAACAATTCTCTTGCTTCCCTTATTACGGGTACCGTTGCGGCATTGCCACAGCTCTTTATGGCACTTCTTGTACCGAAAATTATCAGAAAAATGGATAAGGCAACGCTTTTCAAAATCAGTGCGATTGCAACAATTCTTCTGTCCTTCCTTATCCTCCCGACAAGAAACAGCTTCATTATGTTTATTATCACATATATGCTTCGCTCAATTCCTCTCGGTATTATCGGCGTGCTTTCGTTCACATTCACACCCGACTGTGCGGAATACGGTCAGTATACTACGGGCACGGAGGCGAAGGGTATAACGTTTGCAATCCAGACCTTTGCAGTTAAGCTTGCAGCCGCTATTTCAGGCTCAATGGGTCTTGCACTTCTCGGTTGGTTCGGCTTCAAGACAAAGTTTGAGATAAACGGTGTGTTGAAGGAAGTCGGCAATTTTGAAGACCTTGATGCTATCAACGCAATCTCTCTGCAGACAAGCGAAGCTCTCGACGGACTCTGGTTCACATATAACATCGTTCCCATCATTGGTCTCGTTATCGCCTTGGTTATCTGGGCATTTTATAAGCTCAACGATAAGGATGTTCAGGTTATGGCAGATTACAACGTTGGTAAATTTTCTAAATCCAAGGCGGAAAGTCTTCTTTCCAAAAAATATTAATATTTCAATAAAAATCCAAGGCTTATTAACCTTGGATTTTTGCTTTGTATTATAGTTTTGTTGAAAATTTAATATATTTATGATATGATAACTATATCAAGTTTAAAGTATGAAAGGGTGTTATATATGGGACTTATTAAAGCAGGAATCGGAGCATTGGGCGGTACTTTGGCTGACCAGTGGAAGGAGTTTTTCTACTGCGATTCACTCGAAAACGATGTGTTGATGGTCAAAGGCTCCAAAAGAGTCGGCGGACGTTCATCAAACACAAAGGGCAGCGATAACGTAATCTCAAACGGCTCAGGCATCGCTGTTGCTGACGGTCAGTGTATGATTATCGTTGAGCAGGGCAAGGTCGTTGAATTCTGTGCCGAGCCGGGCGAATTTACCTATGACACATCAACAGAGCCTTCAATTTTTACGGGTAAGCTCAGCGATACAATCAAGGAAACATTCAAAACAGTAGGTAAAAGATTTACATACGGCGGAGATACAGGCAAGGACCAGAGAGTTTATTATTTCAACACAAAGGAAATAATGGACAACAAGTTCGGCACACCGAATCCGTTTATGTTTGAGGTTGTGAACAACCGAATCGGTATGGCACGTTCCGTTCAGGTAAGATGTAACGGTGTCTATTCCTACAGAATCACAGATCCGCTTCTTTTCTATACACGGATTGCAGGTAACGTAACTGATGAGTACACAAGAGAAGAAATCGATATGCAGCTCAAGACAGAGTTTATTTCAGCTCTTCAGCCTGCATTTGCAATGCTTTCTGCACTCGAGCTCAGACCTGCACAGATCCCTGCGCACACAACAGAACTCAAGGATGCCCTCAACAAGGCACTTGCAGTTGAATGGACACAGCGCAGAGGTATCTCAGTTGAGTCTATTGCAATGAATCCGATTACCCTCACGGAAGAGGATATGAAGAAGATCAATCAGATGGAAGATGCCGCAACAATGGGCTCAAATCCGTTTATGATGGCAGGCAGAATGACCGATGCACAGGCAAATGCTATGGAGGCTGCAGCCGCAAATGAAGGCGGGGCAATGAACGGCTTTATGGGCTTCAATATGGCAATGGGCGCAAACGGCGGCTTCAACGCACAGCAGATGTATAATGCAGGTGTTCAACAGCAACAACAGTTTACACAGCAGCAGACAGCCTCTGCAAACGGTTGGAAATGTGCTTGCGGTACAGTGGCAACAGGCAATTTCTGCCCCGAATGCGGCTCACCGAAGCCTGTAGAAGCGGAAGGCTGGACGTGTTCCTGCGGTGCAGTGAATAAGGGCAAATTCTGCCCGAATTGCGGACAGAAGAAACCTGAGGGTGCACCTCTTTATCAGTGCGACAAGTGCGGTTGGAAGCCCGAAGATCCGCATAATCCTCCGAAGTTCTGTCCCGAATGCGGTGACATTTTCAACGAAGCGGATAAACAATAGTATCAAACTTTTTGGAAATATATTTGCAAGGAGATGATTAACCTTGTCAACGATTTTAGAACAAAAATGTCCTTGCTGCGGCGGTGCTGTGGAATTTGATGTGGGTACACAGAAGCTTAAGTGTCCTTACTGTGACACCGAATTCGAAATCAACGATATTCCGCAGGTCGAGGATAACTCCTCCGAATCTGTCAACTGGAGCTCGCAGTCAGCACAGTGGGCTGACGGTGAAACAGACGGTATGAAGGTTTATTCCTGTAAATCCTGCGGCGGTGAAATTGTTGCTGACGCCGCGACGGGTGCAACAAGCTGTCCCTACTGCGGAAATCAGGTTGTTATGCAGGGTCAGTTCACGGGTGTATACCGTCCGGATATGATAATTCCTTTCAAGCTTGATAAAAAAGCGGCAAAGGAAGCTTTCAAAAAGCATCTTTCGGGTAAAAAGTTTCTTCCGAAAGGCTTTCTTGATGACAATAAGCTCGAGGAACTTAAGGGTGTCTATGTGCCTCATTGGGTTTTTACCTGTGACGCTTATTCTCAGATGATTTTTCAGGGTAAAAGAACCTCAACATGGTCAGACAGTAAATACATTTACACCAAAACAGACACTTACGATATTTACCGTGAGGGTAAAATTTCGTTTGATAACATTCCCGTTGACGCATCGCAGAAAATTGACGATACGCTTATGGAATCAATCGAACCGTTTGACCTTTCCCAAGCGGTTGATTTCAATACGGCATATCTTGCAGGCTATGTTGCTGATAAGTTTGACGTAAATGTAGACAAAAGCTCTGTCAGAATAAACGAAAGAATGCGTCAGACAGCCTTTGAGTCTTTCAAGAGAGATACGGTCCAAGACTATATCGACGTTGTTGAAGGCTCAATCAATATGAATGTTACTGACGGATCTTATAAATATGCACTTTTTCCTGTATGGCTTGTCAATGCAACGTGGAACGGCAAGTCCTACACATACGCGATGAACGGACAGACAGGTAAGTTTGTGGGCAACATTCCCACGGACAAGAAGAAAGCAAGACTTACGGGCGGTCTTATCGGACTTGCGGCAGGTCTTTTTGCATACGGTGTTGCTTGGCTTATCGAGTTGCTGTAAGGAGGTGCGGAAAATGACTAAAAAGATAATTACTGTTTTAGCTGTAATGTTACTTTGTCTTTCAATGTTTGTTTCTGCATCGGCATTCACGCGTGTAGAAAGAACACTGCCGTTGGTTGTTGATGAAGCTGATCTTCTTTTTGAAGACGAGGAAACAGCCCTTCTTGCGAAATGTGAAGAGTTCACGACAAAGCATGAAATGGAAATCGCTGTTGTAACTCTCAACAGCCTTCAGGGAATGACAGCTGAAGCATATGCTGATGATTTTTACGACTATAACGGTTACGGTTATGGTGAAAACGATGACGGAATCCTTGTTCTTTATGTTGACGGTGCGGAAGGTAAACGTGATCTTCACATCACGACGCACGGAAAAGGCGAATCGGAGTTTCCGGACACGGTAAGAGAAGAAATGTACGTCATAATGAAGGATCTTATTATCGCGGAGGATTACAACGGTGCATTCGATGCCTTTGTTCAAAAAGCGGAAGAGGCGATGAAACCGTATGTAAGTCCGATGGTGTTGTTCGTTTGCGTTCTTTTCGGTGTAGTGGGCGGTTTGATTGTTACAGCTCATATGACTTCAAAGAATTATACTGTTTACCAACGTGATGCATCACGTTATGAGCGTTCAGGCAGTCTTGAACTTATGAATCACCGCGATCGGTTGGTTAATACAAATATTCAGAGAATTCCGAAAGCAACTTCAAACAATAACGGCGGTTTGCGAAGCTCAACCCACAGAAGCTCGTCAGGCAGAAGCCATGGCGGAACAGGCGGCAGATTCTGAGTTAAAAAACTTCTAAATATTAATGTTCACCTCAAAGTGTTTAAGCTTTTGAGGTGAATTTTTTATTATAGCATGGATTTTAGCAGCTCTGCAGGAGAAAGGAACGTTTCAACAAAAGGATAAGCTGTGCCTGCTATTTTGTGTTGACAAAATTTTTCCTTTGTGCAATACTTTAATCAGTAGGGTGACGGCAATAATCCGAACCTGCCCGAAAGCAAGTCTTTTCAGCGCTTTTCGGCGTTTCGGATTTGAAAGGCGTCAGCCTGTCGGCATCCTCAACATCCAAAAATCATCTGAAAATCATCTGCTTTCGGGTCGAAGATTTTTTATCGAGAGGATTTTTGGCAGTTCAAGGCAAAAACACAGCCAATCCTTGCGGATTGGCGAGTATTTTAACAAAGAAATGGCGGAAATCATCCGATAAAAAACACGGTTCGGATTATTACC
>JAZSPL010000016.1:0-3455 GCA_045537435.1 Acutalibacteraceae bacterium | reverse complement strand
CAGTCTGCTTTCAAAGCCAAAATGCAGATGTCCCGTAAGAACGGCTTTAATCTGCGGCTCGCTGATAACATACTCGTAAAAAGCTTTTGAAGCTTCTGTCGGCTCTGTCTCATCTCCGATAACTTCGGGATGAAGTAAGGTATCAACGCCGAGAAGATAGTTTTCACCGTTCCAGAATTCATAGCTTTTTTTGTAAAGCTCCTTTTCATATAAAGGGGCGTGTATAAAAAGAATAACGGGATAACTTTTCTTTACTTCCGCTTTAAGCATTTCAAGCTGTTCATACTCAACCTGATGATAAGCATCGTCTATGCCGACAAAATTAACACCACCGACGATATGGGAATTAAAGAATATGTTTACAGGATATCCACCGATTTCTCCCAAACTGTTAAGACGATACGCCATATCTTCCTTTTTGCCGTCGTATTTGGCATACTCGTGATTGCCTGCTATAAACAGAACCTTTTCGTTTTTCAGATATTCTTTTGCAAATTCCACACAGGGTTTTGAAATAAAATCAATAAGGTCTCCGGTATGAACAATAATATCACAGTTTTTTTCACCGTATTCCATCAGTTCTTTAAGATTTTGCACACTGCTTTTTTCATCACGCTTTTTGCCTTGATTTATCATAGCCTCAGAGTCTGTTTCACAGTAAAAGGGCAGATGTGAATCTGTAATATGTAAAACTTTAAGCGGTTTTTCAAGACCGATTTCAATAGTGTTTTTGGTGATATTGATCATTGTTTTTTACCTCATATTAAAAAATGGCTTCTTTACTGTATTCCTTTAATCACTTTAATCTGACCTTTATTAAGAATGTAAGGCAAGGTCAAAGCTGAGACCTTGCCTTATATTTACTCTTACATCGTACAATATTGTATCAGTATGTTCACTTTTTTCAAATAACGTTGCAGTTTTTTGTTTGCTTTAGTCCGGATATACAATTGTTCTGCCTGTAAAGAATTCTATCACTGCATGCCAGAGCATCATACAGATTTTCTGAGCCTTACCCTTAACTGCAAGCTCAAAAGCGATTCTGGATGAATACTTATCACCGTTATCCTTTGCAGTTTTTATGTAATCAAAGTCAAAGACATCATAAAGACGCTCTACTCTTGTTTCATAAACAGATGTGTCATTTTCATCAATCTCAACTACACGGTAACCGTACTGAGTTGTATAAGCAAGTCCCTTATAACGTGTCATGGGTGAAGTATAAATATCAATATTCTGATTTCTTACACCGAAGGCATTTGTGTGGTCGTGGCCCGTAAACATTGCCAGTACATCACCCGTTTCAACAAGAGCGTCAAACTGACCGTCGTTGTAATAACCGGGACAGGGCTTTTCGTTAAACTTGCCGTAATTGACCTGCTCGGGATCAAACATATAATATTCGCCTTCATTATAAATGTGCGGGAGTGCATAAGGCTTCTTTGAATCTACCTTTTTAAGAACATCATAGATTTCGGGTACAATTATATGCTGAAAAACAACAGAGTTAACGGTTTCACCGCCGTTTTCTTCTTTAAGCTTTGCTGCTGTATCTTTGTACCATTTAATCTGCTCTGTGCGTACTCGGTCATAATGTCTGGGCTCATCTTCGTCATAATCTCCTGAGTCAAACACCCAGAGATTAAACTTGGTTTTGTCACTGTCGGAAGCAAGCACGGGAATATTGAACGTAGCGCAGTTTTTGAAATCCGTACTGTCATCGGCAGATATCACACAGGAGAAGGTCTTGTAATATTCCATAATATCTTTTCTTGTCATGGGACCCTTCTCTGCATCGTGATTACCGAAGGTTACGGCAACGGGAATCTTTCTTGACTCAAAGATATTCATAAGAGCATTGATAAGCTCCTTTGTCTTTTCGGGGTCCTCGTTAGGATGTGTATTATCGCCTGTGAGCACAACAAGGTCGGGCTTTTCCACATCGCAGGCTTCTGCAATTACCCATACCGATGCATCAAAATGCTTGTCATAATTAAGATGAGTATCAGCAATATGTAATATTTTAAGCTTACCGTTTTCATCGAATCTTATTGTTTTATCGGTTTCATTCTGAGCATTTGCAGGGCTGAAATCAATATTTGTGTTTTCAGGGTCCATTTCAAAATAGATTATTGATGCCGCAAAGAGGGCAATCAACACCGCAAAAATGATAAGAATTTTTTTTGCTTTTGACATTATAACATCTCCTTATTCACCGGGTTTCATTCTGTAAATATTTACTTCATAAGCATGAAGCTTATCTGAAGAAAGGGAATAATTTGAAAGCACACATTCACCTTCAGCTTGTCTTGGTCTGTCGATTTCGTTTTCTGTAAGGTTCATTTCAATATAGAACTTTCCTTCGTCTGACTCTCTGTAAAAATAATAGGTTTCGTCATTTGTTTCAAGAGGTCTGAAATCACCGTAAACCAAAGTCGATTTGTTTTTTTTGCGTAGCTCCATAAGCCTTCTGTAATAGTGAAACGGACTCGTTTCATCCTGAAGCTGAGCTTTTACATTGCACTCTTTATAGTCACCATTGACACGAAGCCAAGGCATACCCGTCGTGAAGCCTGCATTTTCACTGTCATCCCAAGGGATGGGAGTTCTCGCGTTGTCTCTTCCGCCTGCAAGAATCTCTGCGAAGACCTCTTCGGTGCTTCTGCCCATTTCAACATTTTTGTTATATCTGTTTATACCCTCAACATCACGGATTTCACTTATATCCTTGAAATGGCAGTTCATCATTCCCAATTCTTCACCCTGATAAATATAAGGTGTTCCCCTGCCTGTCAGAACCATTGTGCCGAGAAGCTTTGAAAGAGGCTTCCTGAATTTTGGGTCGGGATTTACCTTTGACACCATTCGCGGATTATCATGATTTTCGATAACCAATGATGGCCAGGATGAACCACAAAGAGAGAATTGATAATCTATAAGTGCTTCCTTTAAATATTTAAGGTTGTATTTATAATCCTGATATTTGGATTTGCCCGGATTTTCAATATGGTCAAAGAGGAATGCCTGACGGACTTCTCCACGGGTTTCGTCGGAAATGAGCTTTACCATTTCAATGCCCGTGCTGCAGGGCTCTGCAACACAGAAAGAGCCGGGGAATTTTTTGAAGGTCTTTTCATTAAGCTCACTGAGATATTCGTGAAGCCTCGGTCCCCATGAGTAATGCTCGGCACCGCAGCCGAAAATCTCGGCAACAGTCGGGTCACCATCGGGAAGTCCGGGAGTTTTTGAAATAAGGGTTATAACATCCATTCTGAAGCCGTCAACACCTTTTTTGAGCCACCACGAAACCATATCGTAAACTTCTTTTCTCAGTTCAGGGTTATCCCAGTTAAGATCCATCTGCTTTGAGGAGAAAAGATGCAGTGCCCACTCGTCAAGCTCAGGATAATAATTCCACGCAGAGCCCGAGAAAAACGATGTCCAGTTATTCGGAG
>JAZSPL010000038.1:0-19439 GCA_045537435.1 Acutalibacteraceae bacterium | reverse complement strand
CCCGTCCCTACGTAGTTATTTTGGGATTGGGTTCGTAGGGGCGCGCATTGCGCGTCCGTTAAATCAATCACATTTTTGCGGACGACCGATGGTCGCCCCTACGATGTCGATTTAAAAACACCTCAACAAACCCGAATTTGTCAATATAAATTTGTTGAAACAAAAACACTTGCAAAGATGGTGTGCATCTCTACAAGTGTTTTATATAAAACTAACAATTATTTCTTAATCTGCCAGAAGCCGACTTTCTTCATAACCTTTGTGAGTGTCTTGTTTGCAATGTAAGAAGCCTTCATCGCACCCTCTGCGGCACATTTTTCAATGTATGCCTTGTCAGCCATAAGCTCGTAATATTTATCCTGAACAGGCTTGATGTTTTCGATAACGCTTTCTGCAACTGCGAGCTTGAAGTCGCCGTAGCCCTTGCCGTCGAACTCTTTTTCAATTGCTTCGTAGTCAAGTCCCGTACAGCAGGAGTAAATACCCATAAGGTTGTTGATGCCGTCCTTGCCGTCAGCGAATCTTACTTTTGCCTCAGAGTCTGTAACAGCAGACTTGAACTTCTTGCGGATGTCATCGGGAGTGTCAAGAAGTGAAATTGATGCCTTGGGATTCGGGTCGGATTTGGACATCTTCTTTGTCGGGTCCTGAAGCGACATAACCCTTGCACCTGCTTTGCCGATGTACGGGTTGGGAATTGTGAAAGTTGGGGAGTAGATACCGTTGAAACGTTCAGCAATATCTCTTGCAAGCTCAAGATGCTGCTTCTGGTCTGCTCCGATCGGCACGTAGTCAGCCTGATAAAGAAGGATATCAGCCGCCATAAGTGTCGGGTATGAGAAAAGACCAACGTTGATGTTGTCTGCGTGTTTTGCTGATTTGTCCTTGAACTGTGTCATTCTTGCTGCTTCGCCGAACTGAGTGTAGCAGTTAAGAATCCAAGCAAGCTCAGCGTGCTGAGGCACGTGTGACTGAACGAAAACAACACTTTCTTCAGGGTCAAGACCGATAGCAAGAAGCAGAGCGTACATTTCAAGTGTCTGCTTGCGAAGCTTTGCAGGTTCCTGACGTACCGTTATTGCGTGAAGGTCAGCGACAGCGTAAAGACAGTCATTATCCTTGCTCATAGATGCCCAGTTCTTAAGAGCGCCGAGGTAGTTGCCGAGCGTGGGTACGCTTGTCGGCTGAATTGCACTGAGCACTCTTGCTTTCTTTTCAACGTTTTCCATAATGATACCTCCGATGTGTAACTGCTGACTATTTTAACACATTTAATCGGGATTGTAAATCATAAATATTTGTGTTACAATACTTTTGTTGATAGGAGTGATGATTTTGGCAAAGTTTGACTGTGTATTGCTCGATTTTGACGGCACGATTGCCGACACGAGCGAAGGCATATTTGAAGGAATACGTTACGGAATTAAAATGGAAGGTCTGCCTCAACCGAGTCCTGAGGATATGAAAACATTCATAGGTCCTCCGCTTAATGTCGGCTTCAGAAACCATTTTCCCGATATCAGCGAAGAGCAGGTTGAAATGCTTATCATCCACTACAGGGCAAAATATTCCGTTGACGGATATTATAAATTCAAGCTCTACAACGGAATGGAGGACTTGCTTCTTTCCTTACGTGAGGCAGGAATAAAAACGGGAATCGCAACTTCAAAGCCACAGGTTTTTATTGACCATATTGTCAAAACCTGCAACCTTTCACACCTTTTCGATGTTGTAGTCGGTGCAGATGCGGACGTGCTCGAAGCAGGTAAAAAGGTGATTATCGAAAAAGCACTTGATTTACTGAAACCGCATAACTGCGAAAAGCCGCTTATGGTCGGCGATACGAAGTATGATATCCTCGGTGCAAACGATGCAGGTGTGCCGAGCATTGCCGTAACATTCGGCTTCGGAAGCATCGACGAAATGATTGTCGCAGGCGCAACATATGTTGCGAAGAACTGCGATGATATTAAAAATATTGTTTTCGGATAAAATGAATCCCACAGAATTGTCTGTGGGATAGTTTTATACCTTTTTTCTGAATCTTACAAAGTCAACAATTGCCGCACCCACACATCCGACGGCATAGCACGCGATATCTGCCCAGGCAAAAGAAGTGCCCATCATCGTAACAAGGATCGGATTGGTAATGCCGAGGATATTGACGTAATTGAAATACTGACCGACTTCAACCAGGATTGCGAAAATCATAACGTAAAGACTCATCAACCTGAACTTATCGGGAAAGATAATTCTCGCGAAGCTCCATACAACTACGGTGACAATCATATCTCCGACATACGGACGTATAAAATCATCGTGCATATATAAAGCGATTAACACTTCCACGAAAAACAGAAAGACGAATAATGCAAGAAAAATCAATCTCTTTTTAAGTAACTTTGATTTCATACAATCACCTCTTTAAATAAGTATAACATACAGTAAAAATTAAAGCAAATTAAAAGACTGTGCTGAATTTCAGCACAGTCTTAATCTCATTATTCAGCCTTCAAGTGTAATAAGGTTGATACACTTAACCGGACAAACCTCGGTACACTTGCCGCAGCCCGTGCACTTAAGGAAGTCAACCTTAGCACAGAAATTCTCAACCTTGACAGCATCGAACTCACAAGCCTTGACGCATTTCATACAGCCGATACAGCCAAGCTCACATTCCTTACGTGTAACAGCACCCTTGTCTTTATTAACACAAAGAACAACAGCCTTTGCCTCGTGAAGCGGCATCATCTTGATAATGCCGTTGGGGCAGGTTTTAAGACACATCTTACAAGCCTTACACATCGCAGGGTTGACACGTGCAACGCCGTCGCAGATGTTGATTGCTTCATACGGACAGGCACGTGCACAGTCGCCGAGACCGATACAGCCGTAAATACACTCTTTCGGACCACCGAAAAGCTGCTTTGCCATCAGGCAGGATTCAACGCCGTTGTAAACCATTTTTGTCTTTGCTTTTTCACAGAAGCCCTGACAAGTTACAACAGCCGCTGACGGAGCAACGTTGCCCGCAGAAAGACCTGCAATTTCAGCAATCTGTGCTGAAACGTCGTTGCCGCCGGGCGCGCAGAGAGCAGTGTTTTTTGTGATGCCCTTTGAAAGAGCAGCCGCATAACCGTCACAGCCTGAGAAACCGCAGGCACCGCAGTTTGCACCGGGGAGACATTCACGGATTGCTTCAGCCTTCTGGTCAACGGGAACAGCCATAACTACAGAAGCAACTGCAAGACCCACACCTGCAATAAGACCGATGGCAGAAACGATAAGAACAGCTAATAAAATTGTATTCATATTTCCGCCCTCCCTTATGCAAAGATGTTTTCAATCACTCCGGCAAAGCCGAGGAATGAAAGTGAAACGAGTGAAGCAGCAACAAGTGTGATCGGAAGTCCTTTGAGGAACTTCGGAATGTCGCAGGATTCAAGTCTTGAACGAACACCTGCGAACATAACCATTGCAACAAGGAAACCTACACCGCCGCCGATTGCGCAGATGAGAGATTCTGCGAAGTTATAACCGTTGTCGATGTTGAGTGTAACAACGCCGAGAACCGCACAGTTTGTTGTGATAAGCGGAAGGTAAATTCCGAGTGAATTGTAAAGTGAAGGGATGTACTTTTTAAGCACGATTTCAACCATTTGAACAAGTGCCGCAATAACGAGGATGAATACGATAGTCTGAAGGTATTCAAGTCCGTTTGCAACAAGGAGATACTTGTTTATAGGGTAGGTAACTGCAGTTGCCAAAGCCATAACGAAGATAACTGCAAGAGACATACCGACCGCAGTGTTAACCTTCTTTGAAACGCCGAGGAACGGGCAGATACCAAGGAACTTAGCAAGAACAAAGTTCTGTGTAAGAATCATTGTAAGGAAGATGCTGACTAATGTTTTCGTCATTTCCATTATGCCTCAACCTCCTTTTTCTCGCATGACTCGTCGGTTGCTCTGATTGCACAGGATTTAGCCATCGGGCAGTTTTCACAACCCTTGAGCTCAGCCTTGGGTTTACCCTTTGATTCTGCAAGCTTGTTTGCAAGAGCCATAACAAGACCGTAGGTGAAGAAACCGCCGGGAGCGAGGATGAATATAAGCATCGGATTTTCGTTAAGGAACGGAATCTTAAAGCCGTCAAAATGACCGCCGATAAGTCCGCTGATACCTGCGAGGAATGAACCTGCTCCGAGGATCTCGCGTATAGTACCCATAACAAAAAGTGCTGCCGTAAAGCCGATACCCATTCCGAGACCGTCAACGGCCGAAGCGAGTACCCCGTTTTTACCTGCGAATGCCTCAGCACGGCCGAGGATGATACAGTTAACAACAATAAGCGGAAGGTAAACACCAAGCTGCTCATCAAGCACGGGAATAAATGCTTTAACAAGCATCTGAACGATTGTAACGAAAGACGCAATAACAACAATGTAAGCAGGGATGCGCACCTTTGCAGGAATAACCTTACGGAGTGCGGAAATAACAATATTTGAACAGATAAGAACTATCGAAGCGGAAAGACCCATACCGATAGCACTTGTAACGGATGTTGTGGTAGCAAGCGTGGGGCAAGTACCGAGGACAAGTCTGAGAACAGGGTTTTCAATGATAATACCCTTGGTCAGCTCTTTGCCGAGAGATTTTTTCTCTGCCATCAGTTTGCACCTGCCTTTCCGTTAACTTTTTCGAAGTCTGCGAGTGCAGTGTTAACTGCATCCGTAACAGCCTGCGATGTGATTGTAGCACCTGTGAGTGCCGTGATTTCATTATTGTCGTGGTTAGAAGAATTCTTCATAACCTTGATTCCTTCTGTGAGTCCGACAAACTGAATTCTAAACTCAGATTTTGTAGCGTTCATACCGAGACCTGCAGTGTCGTTGATGCTGAGAATTTCAACACCGCAAACCTCGCCGTCCATAGAAACACCTGTCATAACAAGGATTTCACCACCGTAGCTCTTTGCTGTTGTGGTGAATATCATACCGAGAGGTTCACCCTTATTGTCAAGTCCGAGAGCATATGAAACACCGTTTTCTTTTTTGTCAACGAACTCTTCTGCGAGAACAATAACTTTTTTTCTTGATTCCATTTCTGTTTTGACTGCAAGCTCATCGATAATCGGAGCGGTTACGCTGTTTGCAAGTGCAAGAAGCGTAGTTGCAACAAGACAAATAAGGAAAAGTGCTATTGAGGGAACTATTATGTTCTTTTTCATTTTGCCTTCGCCTCCTTTTCTTTTTTAGGAGTACCGAAAGGCTTCGGAAGAGTGATGTTTTCAATCAACGGAACAAGGATGTTCATAATGATGATTGAATATGAAACACCTTCGGGAAGATTGCCGAAAATACGGATAAGTGAGGTGATAACACCGCAACCGATTGCGAAGATGATTTTTCCTTTGAAAGTGATCGGCGATGTAGTGTAGTCAGTTGCCATGAATATTGCACCGAGGAGAAGACCGCCGCCAAGAAGCTCATAAGCGACAAAGCTGAGGTCGCCCTTGCCCGCAACAAGCATAAAGAGTGCAACTGTACCGATGTAAATGAGAGGGATCGTGGGAGAGATTACCTTACGGATAACAAGGTAAAGACCGCCGAGAAGGATTGCTATTGCACAAGTTTCACCAAGACAGCCTGCACGCCAGCCGACGAGCATTTCCGTAAGTGTAGCTTCGGGAGCAACGCCTGAAGAAACCATTGTGTGAATGTCCGCAAGCGGTGAAGCTGATGTCATTCCGTCAAGGTTACTGCCCGACCACGTAAGAGGTGCTGTCCAGGTTGACATTGCAACAGGGAAAGAAGCAAGAAGGACTATACGTCCTGCTATGGCAGGGTTAACGAAATTCTGTCCGATACCGCCAAAGAACTGTTTTGCAACAACAATTGCGACTGCAGAACCGATAGGCACCATCCAGAGAGGAATGCTTACGGGGAGGTTAAATGCGAGCAAAAGTCCCGTAATAACGGCACTGAGATCGCCGACAGTCTGGTCACGTTTCATAACCACTCTTGAAAAATATTCAAAAATAACACAAGTGCCGACAGCGATGCACTCAATAAGTAATGCTCTGGGTCCGAAGAAAACAACGGAAGCGATAAGTGCAGGAACAAGTGCAATAATTACGTCAAGCATAATGTTTCTGACTGTTTTATGTGTGCGGTCGTGCGGAGAAGCACTGACCACGAGTTTGTTATTCAAAGCCATTATTTTGCACCTGCCTCTCTTACAATTGATTTTGCAAGGCGCATATGCTGAACAAGCGGCTTCTTTGCAGGGCAGGAGTAAGCACAACTGCCGCACTCCATGCAAACCATAACGCCGTCCTTAACAAGGGCATCTGCATCCTTTGCTTTTGCATTACGCACAATTCGTGTGGGAACAAGACTGATCGGACAAGCTGAAGCACAGCGACCGCAACGGATACAGTCTGTTTCTTTGAATACCTTTGCATCTTCCTTTGAAAAAGCAAGCAAAGCATTGTTGCTCTTCGAAAGAGGATGGTCAAGGTCTGTGATAGCCGTACCCATCATAGGACCGCCTGCAACAATTTTGACAGGATCATCCTTGAATCCGCCACAGAAATCGATAATGTCGCTGATGCTTGTACCGATAGGTACACGGAGATTCTTCGGCTCCTTGATTGCCATACCGTCAACTGTGAGCGAACGGCTTACAAGAGGCTTACCTGTCTTGAGGTAACGTGAAATGAATGCTGTTGATGCAACGTTCATAACCATACAGCCGATGTCTGACGGGAGTTTGCCCGGAGGCAACTGACGACCCGTTGCAGACTGAATCATCATCTTCTCAGCACCCTGAGGATAACGTGACTCAAGCTGCATAATCTTGATTGCACCGCCTGCACTGCTGTCACCGTCAACAATCTGTTCAAGAATCTTGAATGCTTCGGGCTTGTTGTCTTCAACAGCGATAACAACGTTCGGAATTTCAAGGAATTCCATAATTGTTCTTATACCGGAATAGATATCCCATGAATTTTCGATACATTCGCGGTAGTCAACAGTAATGTAAGGCTCACACTCTGCCGCATTGATGATGAGTGTGTCAATTTTAGAAGGTGCATTGAGTTTGATATGTGTCGGGAAACCTGCACCGCCAAGACCGACAAGGCCTGATTCTCTGATAGCCTTGATAAAATCCTCTTTTGTTTCAACGTGAGGAGGCTTGATACCTTCATAAAGGCGCATTTCTCCGTCTGATTCAATTGTAACACCCTGAGCCATTGCACCGCCCGGAAGCTTTACGTTACCGATTGCGGTAACTGTACCTGAAACGGAGGCGTGGATTGGTGCGCTGACGGGCTTGTCGCTGTCGCCGATAACCTGACCGACGGCAACTGTATCGCCGACCTTAACTGTCGGTGTACAAGGTGCACCGATGTGTTGCTGCATAGGTAAAATAACCTGTTTAGGTTCCGGCATACGAACAACTTCAAGCTCTGCTGTGTTCTTGTGGTGAGCAACTTTAACTCCGCCACGAACTTTCTTCACAGCCTTGATTACGCCGGGAACGTGAATTTTACCCATTTGTTCAACCCCTTTCATCTTATATACGATTAATAATTTTATCCAAAGCGGGAAGCACCAGCTTCAGCGTTGTTCCCGTAACAAAACCAGTTGCAACGGCAAACAACATCAGTAACGGGCCGTAACCCGTAATCAGCGCCCATGTGCCTGAAAGAATACAAGCTACCGTGAGCTGACCGATATTATGACAAACGGCACAGATGATTCCGATGCCGATATATCCGAAATTTATTTTTTTGCTTCGCAGAAGAATACAGGCGGCGAGTGTGCTGAGCAGACCTCCTGCCACACTCATAAGCATTGCTGTTGTGCCTCGTGTGATTCCTGCAAAAACAGCCTTGAGAACCGTTATCGCAAATGCACTGCCGACACCCGACGAGGACGCAAGGAACATCGTAACGACGTTCGAAAGTCCGGGTTTTGCTCCGGGAGGCATTCCGGGCAGGGGAGGTATCAGCGATTCAAGAAAAGAAAGAGAAAGTGCCAATGCTCCCATAATTCCGAGAAAAGCGATTCTTTTGGTTTTGGAATATTTTGTATTCATAAACAATACCGTCAGTAAGTTATCATATCTGTTTTGTCTGCACCCTTGATTGTGATAACAATTTTTTCGGGCAGACAGGCGGCGGTTTGTCCTTTTGAAGTAAGCCAACCGCTGTTTATACAAAGCTCATCTCTGCAAGTAGCTTCGGTGAAACATATTGCACCGTTTTTAACAGAGATTGCCGTGTTTTCTTTCGGTGAGAAGGTGTATTCTTCGGTAACATCGTTAAGTTTGATTTCCTCAGCTTTTTCACCGTCAACGTAAATCTGTGCAATGAGCTCGTCATTATTGAAAAGGTTCGGAAGAAAAAGCAGGAAGCTTAAAATCAGAACACCTGCAATTATTAAAACATCTGTACGTATGAAAAGCTTTCTCATTTTGCCACCACAAAGCTTTCGTCTGTAAGTGTAAAGCTGTCCTTGATTCCGTCCGTTACACGGACTGTTTTATCTTTAAAAATAAATACAGCCTGAGCGTCATATTCACCGAGAAGTTCAAGACTTGCATTGTAGCCGAGGATGTAGCAGGCGGTTGAAAGCGCATCGCTGAGTAAGCCTGAATCACAGATTACTGTTACGCTTGAAAGTCTGCTGTCTGCAGGATATCCTGTCGTTGCATCAAGGATGTGATGATAAGTTTTTCCGTCCTCTTCAAAGAACTTTTCGTAATTGCCCGATGTGGAAACGAAAGTGTCGGAAAGTCTGAGAGTGCCCATTGAAGCCTGATCGTTTTCGGGATTCACGATGCCGATATTGAAATCCTTTTTGCCGTAAAGAAGAAGACTTCCGCCGACGGAAATAACAGCAGAATCCGTGTTTGTTGACGAAAGAAGAGTTTTGATTCTGTCGCAGGCTGCACCCTTTCCGACAGCTCCGAGGTCAAGGGATTGACCTTCAGCGATTCTTACGGTTGTATCCGTAACTTTGATTGAAGAATAACGGACGGTGCTGAGCTTTTCTGTAATCTCATCTTCAGAAGGCAGACGCTGTTTATCTCCGCCAAAATTCCAGAGCTTTGTAACCTCGCCGACGGTGATATCAAAAACTCCGCCACAGCTTTTTGAAACATCGACAGATTTTGAAATTATATCAGCCGTTTCGACTGAAACGGAAACTGCAGTGCCGGGATTAGCGTTGATTCTGTCAATGTCAGAGTTTTTCTCGTTGCGTGAAAGAAGAGCTTTTTCGGTTTCGTTGATGTTTTCAATAACAAGCTTAGAATTTTCTTCTCCGTCAGGGTCGAAAAGCCTTACGTTTATAACCGTACCCATCGCGACGGCTGTGGTCTGATATTCTCTGCTGTTTCTGACAGCATCAAAAACAATGATTCCTGCAATAAATGCAACACAGACGGTAACGGCAATCAAGGCGCGTTTATTAATCTTTTTAAGAGTCTCTGCAACTTTCAAAACATCACCCGATTCCATAAAAAAGCCACAATAATCTATTCTATACAATTATATACCTTTTTTGTTTTTTGTTCAATAGAAAAACGATTAATTAAATATTTAACAAACTTGGTGAGTCTTGTCGGATAAAGAAAACACCCACCAAGCGGTGGGTGTTAAAGTTGCGGTTAATTTTTCAAAGAATTAAATGTACCAGATCCAACCGAAGAGGAGGTAAACAATAATCCACTGAATTACAGAATATGAAACAGTTACTTTACAGGTTGCAGAAATTTTTCCGTCGGGAGTCTTAGCGGTAATTGTAGCTGTACCTACGCCTGCTGCGTAAACAGCACCTTCTTCGTCAACTGTTGCAACTTTTTCGTTTGAAGATTCCCAAACAATGTCTGTTGAATATGCAGCTTCTTCGGGATAAATGCTAACGAAAAGACGTGTTGTCTGCTTAAAGTTCATACCGATATCCTGCATGTCGAGAGTAAGCTTTGTCGGCTTTGTAACAAGCTTCGGAACTGAACGGTCTTCATGAGAACCGCAGTTATCACAAATTCTTCTCTCTACGCCTTCCTTGCTGTGTGTAGGCTGTTCAATAACCTTCCAGGCAAGCCACTTGTGACCTGTCTTTTTGAGAGTGGTGGAACTCTGAACATCCTTACAAGCGGGGCAGAAATGACGAACATAGCCGTCTTCTGTACATGTTGCTTCCTTACGGTCATAAATGTAGTTATGATCGTTAGCAGGAAGTATGGTCTCTGTTATTGTACCGTTACAGTCCTTACATACTGTTCTGATGTAACCGGTTTCTGTACATGTAGGAGCTTTCTTAGAGATTTCTGTTTCGCCGTGGCCCTTTTTCTCAATCGGAGTTGTGCTGATAACAGTGCCGCAGTCTGTGCAGACTACTCTGTCATAACCGTCCTCTGTACATGTAGCATCCTTGTGCTCTGTCTTTGTGTTCTTATGACCTGTTGCTGCGATCGGAGTGTTGCTGATTGTTTCGCCGCAATCAGTACAGATTATTTTGTCATAACCTGCTTCTGTACAAGTAGCGTCTTTGTGATCTTTCTTAGTATGGGGGTGATTTGTAGGATTGATAGTTGTTGATGAAATTGTTTCACCGCAATCTTTACAGATTACTTTATCGTAACCTGCTTCTGTACAGGTAGCATCTTTGTGCTCTTTCTTTGTGTTCGGATGATTTGTGGGGTCAATAGCTGTTTCGGAAATTGTTTCACCGCAATCAGTACAGATTACTTTGTCGTAACCTGCTTCTGTACAGGTAGCATCTTTGTGCTCTGTTTTCTTGTTTTTATGCTCGGTCTTTTCGATTACAGACGAGTTTGCAATTTTACCGCAGGTTGTACAGTACTGAACGATAGTACCTTCTTCTGCACATGTTGCATCTTTAGTAATAACCCATGAACCGGCAGGCTCGTGAACGTGAGCTGTGGGAATATTGTTTTCAATAACCGTTGCTTCTGTAACATCAATATTTGCCTCAGTACCGTCGTCAGCACTGATAGCACAGGTTTCAAAATCAACATCAAATTCAGAAGCAGTTACCTCGCCTACAACAGCACCTTCACCGGTAGCTTTTGTATATGTGTATGTAACAACATCACACTCGGCAACAACAGGATCTGTCATTGCGAAACTGATCTTACCGTTAGCAGTATTGAAGCTTGTTGAAGCACCTGCGACGAGAAGATCAACGTTGAAAGCGATCTTAGCAAGGGTAAGACCCTGACAGGTTGTTGTGATTGTAGCGTCAAATGAGTTGAAGCTGTTCTCCTTGAGTTTAAGTACAACGACAGCTTCTTCTGCTGTTTCACTTACCAATTCAAGTGAAAACACTGGAGCTGCGGGAGCTGCGGGAGTGGCGGGCTCATCAGCTGCCAAAACAAATGCAGGTGCAACAGTGAGGAACATCAATGCTGCAAGGAAAACTGAAAGAGCTTTTGTGAAAATCTTTTTCATTTTTTATTACCTCCGTAAGAATATAAAAATACACATACTTATAATAATCCTTTTTTGCAAAAAGGTCAAGGTGTGTTTTGACGAAAAAAGAGATGCTGCTTTGTAGGAAATTACATATTTTCACAACAGTATCTTTTTGGCAGGAAGAAAAGCTTGTCTGAATTTTTCAGCAAATGGTGAAAAACTATATTTATGAAAAGTATTTCAAGGGAGAATATGTATGACAAAACGTATGATTGCCGTGCTGATGACTTTTTCTTTACTCTACGGTAGTGTTGGTTTTAAAATGTATAAAATTACGACGGGTGAAACGGAGCTTGCAGACAGTACACGAAAAAAATATACAATAACCGCAGGGGAGATAAGGGGCGATATTCTTGACTGTAACGGTCTGAAACTTGTGTCGTATGATTATGAAAATATAGTTGCAACGAAGCCGACCTATAAAGCACTTGCTGCGCTTGAAAATGTTCTTGAAAAAAGGGAATATGAACTCCTTCGCGAAAGAATGGAAAATTCAACGGCGGTTTCGATGAGCGTCGGAAAACAGGAGCTTGACGAAAATTCTGATTTTGTCGTGTTGCGCAAGTATTTCAGATATGAGGAAAATCAGATTGCAGACCATATAATAGGGTACCTCAACGGTGAGGGCAGAGGAGTCAGCGGAATAGAAAAAAGCTTTGACAGTGTTCTTTATACAGGAAAAAGCCTTTCGGCAAGCTTCACGGCAGATGTTTACGGAAGGGTGCTCAGCGGAATGCAGATTACCGTAAATAACAGCGATGTCCGAACGGGTGCTGTTACTCTGACAATTAATACAGAAATACAAAAGGCTGTTGAGTCGGCACTTGATGAGAACAAAGTTAAATGCGGAGGTGCGGTTGTTGTTGAAATTTCTACGGGTGCGATAAGAGCGATGGCATCACGACCTGATTTCGACGCAAGGAATATTTCATCTTATCTGAACAATGAAGACTCTCCGCTTCTCAACAGAGCATTGAATCCGTACAGTGTCGGTTCTGTTTTCAAGGTTGTTGTTGCCGCGTCAGCGATTGAACAAGGTCTTGATTCTTTTGACTATGAATGCACAGGCAGCGTTGATATCGACGGAACAACATTCATTTGCAATAAAAACACGAAGCACGGTAAGCTTGATATAACAAAGGCACTTGAATGTTCATGCAACACGTTCTTTATCGAACTTGCGAAAACCGTCGGAGCAAAGGCGATAATTGAAACAGCATCGCTCATGGGCTTCGGTCAGGAAAATATACTTGCCGACGGTATTGTTTCAAAATCGGGGGTTCTTCCTTCTATGAATGAACTTGAATCAAGCGGAGCGTTTGCAAATTTTTCCTTTGGCCAGGGACGATTCACCGCAACGATGCTTCAGCTTTGCAATATGATGTCTGCTGTTGCGGATGAGGGTAAATTCAGAAAACCGTACCTCATTGAAAAGGTAACAGATGCCGACAATACGGTTATTCAGTCACATAGCGGTGATTATCCGGTTTATGCTGTTTCTGAAAGGACTTGCAAAAAACTTGTGCCGATGCTTGTCAGTGTCGTTGAAAACGGTAACGCTCAAAAGGCAAAGCTGAGAAACGGTGTATCGGCGGCAGGTAAAACCGCAACCGCACAGACGGGAATGTTCAGAGAAAACGGTACAGAGGTCTGCAACACCTGGTTTGCGGGTTTCTTTCCTGCCGACAATCCGAGGTATACCGTTGTTGTACTGAAGGAAGGCGGTGCATCCGGAGCTGAGGATTGTGCTCCTATATTTAAATGTATCGCAGATAAAATTTTGATCTTTGAAAAAATTTCTTAAAAAGTTAAAAAAATGCTTGATTTGGAATATACCTTGTGTTATAATCTATCGGCAATCATTACACACGTAGAGTGTTTTGAGCGAAGTGCATTAGAAAAATGTCCGCTTTTTAAGCTCTGCGGAGGCAAAAACTAAGGAGGAAAAATTTATGCCAGTAGTATCAATGAAGCAATTACTCGAAGCAGGTGTTCACTTCGGACACCAGACAAGAAGATGGAACCCGAAAATGGCTCAGTACATTTTCACAGAGCGTAACGGTATCTACATCATCGACCTTCAGAAGACAGTTGGTAAGCTTGAAGAAGCTTACATGTTCATCCGTGAGGTTGCTGCAAACGGAGATGAAATTCTCTTCGTAGGTACAAAGAAGCAGGCTCAGGATTCTGTTAAGGAAGAAGCAATCCGTTGCGGTATGCCGTACGTTAACGCACGTTGGCTCGGCGGTATGCTCACAAACTTCAACACAATCAAGAGAAGAATCAAGAGACTTGAGCAGCTCAAGAAGATGGAAGCTGACGGAACATTCGACCTTCTCCCGAAGAAGGAAGTTATCAAGCTCAACCTCGAAATCGAAAAGCTTGAGAAGTTCATGGGCGGTATCGTTAACATGAAGAAGCAGCCCGCTGCTATGTTCATTGTTGACCCGCGCAAGGAAAGAATCGCTGTTCAGGAAGCTAAGAAGCTCGGTATTCCCCTTGTAGCAGTTGTTGACACAAACTGTGATCCCGACGAAATCGATTACGTTATCCCCGGTAACGACGACGCTATCCGCGCTGTTCGCCTTATCGCTGGTGCAATGGCAGATGCTGTTATCGAAGGCCGTCAGGGTGAGCAGACAGAAGCTGCTCCTGCTGAAGCAGAAGAGGCAGTTGCTGAATAATTTTGATTTTCAACCCCGTTATATTTTATTGACGGGGTTTCTTTAAAATTATACTTACTTATAGGAGGAATTTATTATGGCATTTACAGCTAAAGACGTTCAGGCTCTTCGTGAGAAGACAGGCGTTGGTATGATGGATTGTAAGAAAGCTCTTGTTGAAACAGATGGCGACATCGACAAGGCTATTGATATTCTCAGAGAAAAGGGACTTGCTTCTGCTGCTAAGAAGGCAAGCCGTGTTGCTGCTGAAGGTGTTGTTGCAGCATACAACGATGCTAATGCAGGTGCTCTTGTTGAGATTAACTGTGAAACAGACTTCGTTGCTAAGGGTGCTCCGTTCGTAGAGCTTGCTGCTAAGGTTGTTAAGACAGTTGTTGCTGCTAAGCCCGCTGATGTTGAGGCTCTTCTTGCAACAAAGGCAATTGATTCAGACAAGACAGTTGAAGAAGAGGTTCAGGAGGTATTCCTTGCTCTTCGTGAAAACATGAAGGTCCGCAGATTTGCTCTTGTTGAAGGACACACTGTATCATACATCCACGCAGGCGGTTCAGTTGGTGTTCTTGCTGCATTTGATGTTGACGATGCAACAGCAGCTAACGATGAGTTCGTTGCAATGGGTAAGAACGTAGCAATGCAGATCGCTGCTATGAATCCCGAATACCTTGGCAAGGCTGACATTTCAGATGAAGAGCTTGCTAAGATGCAGTCAATCACAGTTGACAGCGCTCTCAATAAGCCCGAATCACTTCCCGTGCCCATCCTCAACAGCCTCATTGATGAAGCAATCAATGACAAGAAGTGGAGCGATGAGGACGCAGAAATCTACAAGGGTCTTGACCAGAAGCAGAGAAAGAACTTCCCGAACTTCATTTCTAAGGAAGCTATGGCTGCTCTTGCAGAAATCGCAGTTTCACACAAGGCTGAAATTTCTGAAAACAAGATCTTCTCAGGTCTTGTTCAGGGCCGTCTTTCAAAGCAGATCAAGGAAGTTTGTCTCCTTGAGCAGGCATTTGTTCGTTCAGACCTCTTCGAAGGCGACGTTAACGGCTATGTAAACTCAGTTGCTAAGGCACTCGGCGCAGACATCAAGCTCAAGAGCTTTGTTCGTTTTGCAAAGGGCGAAGGCATCGAGAAGAAGACAGAAAACTTCGCAGCAGAAATTGCAAGCATGATGTAATTAATCTCGAAAGAGTAAAAATTAAGACTCAGTCCGAAAGGATTGAGTCTTTTTTTATGTATTTTTCCTGGGATACGGTTCAACGATGTCTGTCAACTCAGCAAGATAGTCCATACTTGTTCCTAAAACAGTTGCGATTTTCTTGCACTGCTAAAATGTAGTATCTTTTACCGTTCTCAATTTTCGAATAGTCGCTCTGGTCAATCCCTGTCAGAAGCTGCATCTTGACCTGAGTGTATCCTCTTTCTTTCCTTAATTGCTTCAATCTCGATTCTGCCATTAATATCACCTCTAATAATATTATGTTAAATTGACCTATTGACATTAGAGTGAAATTTACCTATAATTTCGATGAAAACATAAATATTATAAGAAAGAGGATGTTTTTATGAAAAAATCAGTTAAACAGCTGTTATCATCTTTTTTGGTGATAATCATGCTCGTTGGTATTGTACCCTTGGCTGGATTGGGTATCACGGCAAGTGCAGAGGAAGATAAAACTGCTCCTATATGGACTTTAAGCGAAAACAGTTCGGTTTTATCTATAGGAAATCTTGAACAACTGTATTCATTTGCATATGAGTATTATGAATCCTCAATAATGTTTGGTGAATGGTATGCCGTGTTTGGGTTTCTGGGCGCTTTACAGCAAAGTTTGTACGACGAATCTGTCGGTTTGCCTACAGAATGTAGCGAAATTCAACTAATAGATGAGACTGACGATTTTTTTACCAAGGATGGAGCATTATATGTTTCGTTAAACGGTAATGATTATTTACTTATTTATCCGTCAAATAAATCTGAGAAAGAAATTTATTTTGACACAAATGACATTTATACACCATATACGTTTATAAATTGTCGCAATCTTAAAATTAGTATTTCTGATGAGTTTACTGTGAATTCCATAAACGGATATCAACAAATGATGAATAAATTTATTGAGTTAGGTTATACAAGTCCAGATGTTACAAGCATTTTGACTGAGAGTATGATTATCAACAGTTTGCTCGGTTCTATTTTTATGACAAATACAGCTGAACAGTTTACTGTTTCGAGCACTAATCCGTATTTGTTAGCTGAAAACGGAGTTTTATATTCTAAAGATAAGTTTTTGGTTGTTAAATTCCCTATTGATTCAAAAATAAATAATGTTTCTGTCAATTTACCGTTTAGCGTATCGGTATCAACATCCACAGAAATTTTTGGTTACGGCTATCCGGCTTTTTGCTCATTTATAGGAGATAAACTTGGATTTTTCACCGGTGACATTTTACATGGTAACGCTATAGTTTATAATAAAAATTTGAAAATTCATATGTCGGAAGACGGATTTAAATCGATAATTGATTTTTATTCGATGATAGTTGAAAGCGGGTATCACTATAACGTAATGTATATGTATGCATTGGTTATGGCAGGTGAAATATGCGGTGACGCAGACGATACTATAATTGAGGAATACAATGAATTAATTGACCATATTAAAGAAGAGCAGGCTAACTATATAGCCGAGCAAACAGCAGAAATATCGGATTTGCTTGATATGTGTCCGTTTTTGACAGCATTAAGGGATGATGTTGTTATCGCTGAAAAGTGTGATGGAAAACATAATTCAACGCAGTTGGTTGGTGGTAAGTGCGGTGACGATGTATTCTGGGAATTAGATTTATTAACCGGTGAACTCATCATCAGTGGTACAGGTGAGATGGATTTTGGATTTGAAGACATAGTACCTTGGGAAGATTATAAGGAAAAAATTGTGGAAGTTACAGTTATTAACGGCGTAACCTCAATCGATAATTACGCGTTTAAAGATTGCACAAATCTCACGAAGATATTACTTCCGGAAAGCTTAACAAAAATATCATGGTGTGCTTTTGAAAATTGCATTAATTTGTTTAGTATTAATCTTCCAAATAATATTATAAATATTGAATGTTTCGCATTTTACAATACAGGATATTATAATACAACATCAAATTGGAGTGACGGAGTTCTTTATATTCAAAATTATTTAATTAAAGCGGATGAATCCGTAGAAGGAAAATATATTATTAAAGATGGAACAAAAATAATCGCTGATTATGCATTCGATGGATGTACTTTTATAACGCAAGTTATTTTCCCAGATAGTGTTATAAGACTCGGAAAATTTGCCTTTATTTACTGTAATAATCTTATAGATGTAGATTTAGGAATAGGATTAAAATACATAGGTACGGCATCTTTTGATGTTTGTGAAAAACTTCAAAGTGTTTTTATCCCTGAAAGTGTTATTAGTATTGAAATTGGCGAAGACACGACTAATTTTTGTATGTGCCCAGCCCTTGAAACAATTATAGTGGAAAGTGGAAACAAATATTATAGTAGTGATTCTTTTGGAGTTTTGTTTGATAAAGAGCAAACAGCTTTAATTAAATACCCCGAAGGAAGAGAAGATACATTTTATAAAATACCAGAGAGTGTTAATTGTGTGGTAGATGCAGCTTTTGATGGGTGTCAAATAACAAGTGTTTATATTCCTAAAAATGTAACTGTTATTGGCAATTGTGCTTTTTACTGTCCCCTTGAAGATGTTTATTATAACGGCACAAGCAAAGAATGGGAAAATATCAATATTCATTACTATAACGGATCATTATTTGCTGCAACCATTCATTTCCTCGGTGAAGACGAAGGATGTATCCATTCTTATACATCGTCAATCACAACTCAGTCCACTTGCACATCAACAGGTGTTATGACATACACATGCAATGGTTGTGGCGATATTTATATCGAAACGATTCCGATTAAGGAGCATAGCCTAATTCACGATATCGTTCCGTCAACTTGTAAAGTTGCTGGTATGGACTTTGATTTGTGTCTCGATTGCAGAGGTACTTTCAATGTAATCAAGCGTCCGCTTATGCCTCACACTTGGGGAGAATGGACAGTTACAGTTCAGCCGACAAGCACAAGTGAGGGTGTAAGTACCCGTATCTGCTCAGTCTGCGGAGAAAAAGAGACACAGTCAATTCCTAAACTTCCCGGCTTTATTAAAGACAAAGAAACCGGTGTTGAAATCGAATTTGATGATGAGTATGGTTCAGGCGTAGAGCTTGAAGTTAAAGAAGTATTTGACGGAGATTCATTCCGTCTCATTGAGTATAATTACGGAAACGTAAACACGCATATCTTCGACATCACAACCGTAAAAGACGGTGAAAAAGTTCAGCCGAACGGAAAAGTAAAGGTGAGAGTTCCGATTCCTGAAGGATTTGATACAAAGAAGCTTTTCGTTTGTTATGTTGATTCAACTAACGGAACAGTAACCAATATCCCTGTAACGATTATTGACGGATATATTGAATTTTTTGCAGAGCACTTCAGCTACTATGCAATTGTTGAAAAGCTTGGCAAGGTGAAGTCAGTTTCAATCGGTGATATTTCTATGTCATACAAGGATAGCGTAACAGTTACGCCGAATATCAATGTTGATGCAGGTGTTGATTACACAGTTACATATTCATCATCAAATACGGATGTTGTTTCAGTTGATGCGAACGGTAAACTCACCACCAACGGCAAAGGCTCTGCAACAATCACAGTTACCGTCACAGACGAATACGGCAACACGGTCACAGACACTTGCAATGTAAATGTTTCATACAAGTGGTGGCAGTGGATTATTGTTATCGTCCTCTTCGGTTGGATTTGGTATTGATAAATCATAAAAAGGAAAGAGTATATAAACAATCAAGGCTGGCAGGTAAACCTGTCAGCCTTACGTTTTTGTTTATTTGATTCGGGTTTGTCGGGTTCTTTGATTTCGCACGATCTTACTCTGTGTGCGTAGGGATGGGCCTCCCGGACCATCCGCAGTTCTGCTGAGTTAACGGACGGTCGAGGAAGCCCGTCCCTACGTAGTTGACTAAAACAGGGTTCGTAGGGGCGCGCATTGCGCGTCCGTTAAATTAAGCAGAATTTCCGCGGACGACACGATGGTCGCCCCTACGATGCGGATTGAATATTCATCCCGACAAACCCGAAGTTGTCAGCATCCTAAGCTAACGATATTGCTG
>JAZSPL010000001.1:0-9156 GCA_045537435.1 Acutalibacteraceae bacterium | reverse complement strand
TGTTACAGAGTCACTTACAGGTGCGGCAAAACTTGCAGCAAACGTTGAAGGAACAAGAGCAACAATCAACGCAAAGGATGCTACAGTAATCCGATCAGTTGCAGGCGGTACAATGACAATCGACCAGACAACAGGTAAGGGCGTAACCGTTTAATTAATGGCTTTAATCCATGCCAATGGATAAAGATATAAAATTTAGGAGGAAATATTATGGCAAAGAAAGTTTTAAGCATCGTTCTTGCAGTAGCAATGCTTCTCGGTACTTTCGCAGTTGCATCTTTCGCTGGTGATTATTATTCTTACACACCCGAAGAAGCTGAAGCAGAAGTAGCTGAAAAGGGTTGGTATGTAGATTACGAAGCAGATGTTGATTGGAAAGAAGAAATCGACAGAAGATGGCTTACAGGTTCAAAGATGTATGACGGTACTGCTGAAGAAGTAGCTCCGCAGGAAATCCTTGAGTATAACCTTTTCTTCTGGGAAGATGAAATCATCGAAGCTTACAATGCAGCATCATCAAATGAAGATTATTGGAATCTTTACAACAAGATGGCAACTCCCGAAATTCTCTACTTCACATATGATGATGGCGGAGAAAAGGTAACAGAATGTGACATTTTCTACGATTACGCTTATGAGTATCGTGATGAGTCAAAGGCTGTTATGGACATTAACATTGTTGCTGACAAAGAGTACGCTAAGGCTGGTGACACAATCACAGTTGAAGTTTATGGTACATCAAACTTCAAAATGGGTTGGATTTTGGGCGGTATCTTCTATGACAAGACCGTTCTTTCACCCATTGACGTTGATTTCGCAGAAAAAGATGGTTGGATTGCTGACACACAGACAGACCTTGCAGTAACTTATAATGCTGACGGTAGCATCAAAAAGGACTTAAGATATAACTATTGGCCGGATGCTATGTATAATGAAGCAGATCTTGCAAAGTATGGAGTTTCTTATATTTATGCATATGGTGACAATCTGACATTGGATGTAGGTGAATACGTTCACGGCAGACAGTTCGATAACGATCTTCTCTTCACAGCTACATATGAAGTAAAGGCTGACGTTGCTGACGGTACAGAAATCGAATTCTTCATTCCTGAAGACGTAATTGCAAAGTTCCAGGATTCAGGTAACACTGAAAACAATATGGGTAGAATGTATTCTGTTTGGAATCTTTACCGTGTTGATTATGCAGGTATGACAATCGAAGAATTTGACTTGGTAGCTGACTACAACTCATTCTTCGATCACACTGTTAAGGCTAACGTTGAAAAAGTTACAATCGGTGAAGAACCCGCTCCTGCAGTTAAGGGTGAAATCGTTGATGTTGTTACAAGCGAAACATACATCGGTGATACAGCAGTTGTTGACGTTGATGTAACAGGTACACCTGAATCTCTTCGTGTTGTTACAGCTGACGGTTATCAGGTATTCACACGTGATGACGCTACAATCGAAGCAACAGAAGCAGGCGAGACATGGACAATCGAAATCTTTGTGAACGCTGCTGAAGTTGAGTGCGAAGTATTTGCAGACTACGGCGAACTCGGCGTAACAGACGGTACAGCATTCGTTCTTACAGGTCTTGTTAAGAAGGATCTTTCAATCCACTCAATCGAAATTCCTGACATGTATCCGGATGCTCAGAACGGTGGTATTATCACAATTGGTAAGCATGATGTTATCATCAAGACAAGCACTGATGTAGTTAAGATTCAGTTCTATGCAGAAGATGGCACAACATACACTTACACTTCATGGTCAGGTGCCGGTAAGGTTCCTTATGAAGACATCGACGGTGAGCGCGTATGGACAATCAACCATGCATTTGGACCGTTCGGCACTCGTTCACTCGTAATCAGAACTCGTTCAGCTGAAACATTCTTCGCTGCAACAGGTTCTACTCTTGATGCAACTGTTGTTTACTAATATCAATTACTAAGCATTAGAATTGCATAATATTTTTTCTTGGCCCCGTGGTAAAACACGGGGCTTTGATTCTTTTTTAATATTATATTGACTTTTTTGTGTTACTGTGGTAAACTTTTACAAGATATAGTGATAATAGTGTCATCAGGAAATTGATTGTTAACAAAAGATATCTTGCTCAATTTCTTATGTATTGTCGCTTATCGATTTTAAAATAATTGAGGTGAAAAGAATGACTTACATGAGACCTGAGATGGAGATCGAAAAGTTCGACATCATCGAAGAGATTACTGCTGACGGCGCATCAGCAGCAATCGGCGGTGACGTAGCTGAAAACGCAGCTGCTGCTCAGACAGAGAGCATCGGTAGCGATCTTATCATCGGCTAATCAATCCCAAAACGGATTCGGCAGGCAATCCCAAAGGTTGTCTGCCGAATTTAAGTTTTAACGGTATTTGTAAAAATATAAGTACGGTTAAAGTTTAAATAAAAGGAGCTGACTTTGTGCCTGTTTATAAAATAGCCGGTTTGAACGTCGGCTTTGATCCTCAATATGATATGCTTCGTCAAAGAAGTGAAAAGTACATCTGCGCTGAAAATGCAGATTTTAATATCGGTTTGGGCGACACTCTTCTTGATAATCAGCTGAAGCTTTATGACGGTGTCGGCAAGCCGGAGCTTGAATACCTGTGGATGGGTACGGCATTTAATGTCAAACTTCTTGAATATAACGGAATGTTTCTTCATTCTTCAACGGTTGTTGTTGATGGTAAAGCTTATTCTTTCTCGGCGCCCTGCGGTACGGGAAAATCAACTCACACAGCCCTCTGGCTGAAGCTTTTTGGTGAAAAGGCATTTATCCTTAATGACGACAAAGCGGCTTACAGGTTGATTGACGGAAAGTACTATGCGTTCGGAACTCCTTTTTCAGGAAAGCACGATATCAACGTAAACACCTCTGCTGAGCTTGCGGGTATCTGCTTTATTGAACAGGCGAAAGAAAATTCAATTGAGCGAATGGACATTGATGAGGCTGTACCTCTTATTATCTCGCAGACTCTCCGTCCGTCAAATATGCAAAGAACAATGATGCTTTGTGATTTTATCGATGAGCTTATAAAAAATATCCCGATTTATAAATTAAAGTGTAACATGGATGTTGAAGCGGCCGAGGTTGCATTCAATGAAATGAATCAAAGGAAAGATTGAATTGAAAACGATTAAAGACAACTGTCCTGAAGTAAAAAACGATAGCGATTTATCCACTGCAAAGTGGATTTTCGGCGTTTCCAAGGGTAGTTGGCTTTTTGTTTTTATTTATTCCGTTTTAAGTGCGGCTCTTTCTTTCTTCGGTATTATGACAGCATTCGGAATGAGAGACGTCGTCAACGGCGCAACACTAAAGGACGCAGAGCTTCTTAAAAAAGGTGCACTTTTTCTTCTGCTTCTTGTTCTTCTTCAGCTCGCACTTAAAGTTTTCAATAACAATATGTTTGAGCGCGCGAAGGCGAAGATTGAAATAAAAATCAGAAGCAGAGTTTTCGAAAGAATAATCCGTAAGGACTATGCACAGCTCACAAAACACCACAGCGGCGATATACTCAACAGATTGACCTCGGATGTGCAGACGATCTGCGACGGTGTAACGGGACTTCTGCCGAATATCGTTTCTCTTCTTACAAAGCTTGTTGCGTCAATTGTGATTATGGTACAGCTTGACTATATCTTTGCGCTCATATTCCTTGGCGGCGGCTCAATAATCGCGGTTACAACAAGGTTTTTCAGAAATTATCTCAAGCGAATCCACAAGGCGGCACAGGAAGCGGACGGAAATGTCCGTTCATTCTTCCAGGAATCAATTGCAAGCGTACTCGTTATCAAGGTTTTCAATGCCTATGAACAGATTATTGCTAAGGCAAAGGAACTTCAGGATAAGAATTATAAAATAAGAATCAAACGCGCGACAATCAGCATATTCGCAAACACAGGTATGCAGATGGCGTTCAGCCTCGGCTATCTTTTTGCAATGGTGCTTGGCGGCATACGCGTCTTTCAGGGTCACATTGACGTCGGCCAGATGACGGCTATTCTTCAGCTTGTTAATCAGGTGCAGGGTCCGCTGACATCGCTTGCAGGTGTGTTACCGCGCTTTTACGGTATCCTCGCTTCTGCGGAGCGTCTTATTGAACTTGAAAACTACGACGATGAATTCGATACACACGAAGAAATCGGCGACGCAGACGAATATTACGAGCAACTTGAAACAATCAACTTTGATTCAATCACATTCAAGTACAACAGGGACCTGATTTTTGATAACGCAAGCATAACAGTCAACAAAGGCGATTTTGCGGCTATAACAGGAATTTCAGGCATAGGAAAAAGCACATTGCTCAAGCTTCTTCTGGGCGTTATCTATCCCGAAAGCGGAAAGATTACCGTAGGCGGCAGTCAAGGCGAAAGGCTCGTAGACAGAGCGACAAGAAACCTATTTTCATACGTGCCTCAGGGCAATATGCTTCTTTCAGGTACCTTGCGCGAAAATATCACCTTTATGTGTGAAGATAAAACGGACGAAGAAATTATGCGCGCTGTTGAAATCAGCTGTGCGGATGAATTTGTCCGTGAGCTTCCCGAAGGTCTTGAAACCGCAGTGGGCGAGAGGGGAATGGGTCTTTCAGAAGGTCAGATTCAGCGAATCGCAATCGCGCGTGCAATTCTCTACGGTGCGCCGATTCTTCTTCTTGACGAAGCAACATCTGCACTCGACGAAGCGACGGAAGAAAAGCTTCTTAAAAATCTCCGTGCTTTGCAAAACAGAACCTGCATAATTATTACGCACAAGCCTGCGGCTCTTAATGTATGTAACAAGGAAATACGAATCGACAATAAAAAAATAACTGTTCTCAACACGGACGGAGGAGAGAATGATGAAGATTAAAGAAGGCTACAGACTCAGAAAAGTCGGCAATAACAGTATCGTAGTTGCTGTCGGCGGAATCAATTTTACGGGTCTTATAACAGTAAACGAAACGGGCACATTCATCTGGAAAATGCTTGAAAAAGGAGCAGAACCGGACGAGGTAGTAGAAGCTCTTGCAAAAGAATGTGAGGTTAATCCCACAGATATTCAGGATGAAGTTTTTGAATTTCTCGAAAAACTCAAAGGGGCAGATTTAGTTGAGTAAAAGAGTAAGTATGGACGAAATGGCTCCGCTTATAAGAGAAATCCTTGCCGAAAGCGGCGAGGTTTCTTTTGTGTCTGCGGGTGTCAGTATGCTTCCGACAATCCGCGACCGTAAGGATACGGTGACGCTTGTGCGACCGCAGGGCAAGCTGAAAAAAGGTGACGTGCCGTTTTATCAGCGCGATAACGGTCAATACATCCTTCACCGCGTGATTTATGTCAACGGCGACACCTATGTTATGCGCGGTGACAATCAATGGGAAAATGAATATAATGTCCGCCACGACCAGATTATCGGGGTGTTGTATTCCTTTGACCGTGACGGAAAAACACATAAGGTTACAGATACGGGTTATAAACTCTATGTTAAGTTTTTGCCCTTAATAAGGGTTTACAGAAAGTATTACTATCTTTTAAAGAGCAAAGTTTATTCGTTTATAAAGTTTTTGACAGGGGACAGGTTCCCTAAGGAAAAGGAGAAAAAGAATTGATCAGCACAGTAAACGTAAGCCTCCAGTACGGCGGCAGAGAGCTCTTCAAGGGCGCAGATTTAAAATTCACAAACGGCAACTGTTACGGCCTTATCGGTGCTAACGGTGCAGGTAAATCAACCTTCCTCAAAATCCTTTCAGGCGAAATTGAGCCGAACAAGGGTGAGGTTATAATCACTCCGGGCGAAAGAATGTCTGTTCTTCGTCAGGATCACTTTGCTTTTGATGAATACGACGTAATCCGTACGGTTCTTATGGGTAACCCGAAGCTTTGCGAGATTATGGACGAAAAAGAAGCTCTTTATATGAAAGAGGATTTTTCCGAAGAGGACGGAATCCGCGTCAGCGAGCTTGAAGAAGAGTTTGCCGAGATGGGCGGTTGGAGCGCAGAAAGCGATGCAGAGATTCTTCTCAATGGTCTCGGAGTAACAAACGAATATCATTATCAGCAGATGAGCGAGCTTGATAACGAAATCAAGGTTAAGGTACTTCTTGCTCAGGCTCTTTTCGGAAATCCCGATATCCTTCTTATGGACGAGCCGACAAACCATCTTGACATTGATGCAATTGCATGGCTCGAAGAGTTCCTTATTGAGCTTGACAGTACGGTTATCGTTGTTTCTCATGACCGTCACTTCCTTAATAAAGTATGTACACACATCGTTGATATCGATTTCGGTAAGATAGGTATGTACGTCGGTAACTACGATTTTTGGTACGATTATACTCAGCTTGCGCAGCGTCAGCTCCGTGAGCAGAATAAGAAGGCTGAGCAGAAGGCAAAGGAATTGCAGGAATTCATTGCACGATTCAGTGCAAACGCTTCGAAGTCAAAGCAGGCAACGAGCCGTAAAAAGCTTCTTGATAATCTCGTTATTGAGGATATGCCTGTTTCTTCGCGCCGTTTTCCGTTTGTTTCCTTCAAGCCTGACCGCGAAGTCGGCAACGAGCTTCTCACGGTCAGCGGAATCAGCAAGACTATCGGTGACCGCAAGGTTCTTGATAACGTCAGCTTTACAATCAAGCCTGACGAAAAGGTTGCTTTTGTCGGTACAGACTCACTTGCAAAGACTACTCTTTTCCAGATTCTTATGGGCGAAATCGAACCCGATGAGGGTTCATTCAAATGGGGTGTTACAACCTCTCAGGCATATTTTCCGTCAGATAACTCCGAATTTTTTGACGGCTGTGAGGATTCTCTTATAGACTGGCTCCGCAGATATTCCGACCTTATCTTTGAAACGGATGTACGTGGCTGGCTCGGCAGAATGATGTTCTCGGGCGAAGAAGCAACAAAGAAAGCAAAGGTGCTTTCAGGTGGTGAGAGAGTACGCTGTATGCTTTGTAAAATGATGCTTTCAGGTGCTAATGTCCTTATCTTTGATGAGCCTACAAACCACCTTGATCTTGAATCAATCGCGTCTCTTAACGAAGGAATAATCAAATTCCCCGAAACTGTACTTTTCACTTCTCACGACCATCAGTTTGTGCAGACAATCGCGAACAGAATAATCGATGTAACCCCCGGCAGCTTTTACGATAAAGAAATCACTTACGACGAATACCTTGAGGATATAAAGGGCGAGTAATATGAAATATTCGATAATCCCGCGTCCTGTACGCTATGAAGTTAAAGATAATGAAAACGTTGTTGTTTCCGATATGACAGCAGTTAATTGTGTGCGCTCATTTTTAAGTGTGGGCAATGCACTTTCCGAGTATCTTCACACGCGCAGTGATGCAGGCGAAAATGAAATAATCATATCAATGGCGAAAAGCATCGCCCCGGAGGGCTATGCCCTTTATACGGAAAACGGCAATATCCATATCAAAGCGTCAACCGCTACCGGTGCGTACTATGCGTTTGTAACCCTCAAATGGATTCTAATGCAGGTCAAAAAGGTTGACGGCAAAAAGAATATAACGGGCTTTCTTATCGAGGATAAACCCTGCTACCGTCATCGCGGAATGATGCTTGACGAATGTCGTCACTTTTTCGGAACGGAAACCGTCAAGAAGCTCCTTGATAATATGTCCTTGTTAAAGCTTAATGTTTTCCATTGGCACCTTGCGGATGACCAGGGGTACAGAATTGAATCAAAGGCTTTTCCGCTTCTTAATGAAGTAGCATCGAAAAGAAAGTATGCTACCCTTAAAAAGAGTAAACAGGATGCTTCACAGCCCGAATACGGCCCGTTTTATTACACGCACGATGAAATCCGTGAGATAGTAAAATATGCGGCACAAAGGCACATACGGGTTATTCCTGAGATTGATATACCTGGCCACACCACGGCTATGATTGCGGCTTATCCCGAGCTTTCCTGCGACGGTGAAAAGACAGAAGTAAACGTTTCAACAGGTATTATGCCTGCAATCCTCTGTGCAGGAAATGAAAACACATATGCTTTTCTTGAAAAGCTTTTTGATGAGGTTTGTCCGCTGTTTCAGTCGCGCTATTTCCATATAGGCGGCGACGAGGCAAGATACGGCAAATGGCGCAAATGTCCGAAATGTCAGGAAAAGATAAAGGAAAACTCTCTAAAAAATGAAAAGCATCTTCAGATGTATTTTATGGGCAGAGTGAACGAAATGCTCCGACACAGGGGAAAAACCTGTATCGCGTGGAATGACTGCCTCGGTGACGAGCTTGATAAGAGTATTATCTGCCATTATTGGACTTTCCAAAATGCAGCTACAGTTAAAAAGCAGGCGAAGAAACGTGAGGTTATTCTTTCTCCGATGCTTGATTTTTACTTCAATTACAGCTACGGCTCAATTCCTTTAAAGAAAACATATAAATTCAACGAAAAGAAAAAAGGTTTTCAGAAGAAGGGCGTACGCGTTAAAGGAATTGAAGGTGAACTTTGGACAGAATGGATTGATACTCCCGAAGCTGTGGAATACAGCCTTTATCCGAGACTTTCTGCACTCGCAGAAGTTGCATGGGTCAAGCTTGAAAAAAGGAATTTCAAGGACTTCAGCCAAAGACAGAAATTCTATAAACTCTATCTCAGCAGCAAGGGGATCAATTACTATCTTCTTGACGGGAAAACGAGAAGAAAACTCATTCCAGTTTTCAACCACGGCAACGACGGCAAAGAGTTTAAGCGAAACGATGATTATAAGAATAAGGTAAAAAAATAAACCTCAGGGGTACCGAACGTACCCTTGAGGATAAAAAATGAAATAAAGCAAAAATTTATTAAAAATATCCTTTTTTGCTATTGACAAAAACGGATGACCTGTGTTAAAATACATCACGTTGCAGACACGCGGGTGTAGTTTAGTGGTAGAATTCTAGCCTTCCAAGCTAGTCGTGTGGGTTCGATTCCCATCACCCGCTCCAAATTCCCCTAAACCTCTGCAATAGCAACGAGGGGACCAATATGCGCTTGTAGCTCAGGTGGATAGAGCAACTGCCTTCTAAGCAGTGGGTCAGGGGTTCGAGTCCCTTCAGGCGCGCCACTTTTTTAATGCCGATGCTCAAAGTTTGATATTATGGTGGGTATAGCTCAGTTGGTTAGAGTACCAGAT
>JAZSPL010000002.1:0-5521 GCA_045537435.1 Acutalibacteraceae bacterium | reverse complement strand
TAAACACAAACACAAGCACACCCATAATCACTGCGTAAACGATATACAGTGCGACAGGTGCGCCGAGGAACAGCTCGGCAATAACCGCATGAATAAGAACCGCCGTGATTGCAAGCCCGATAATTGCGGAGGCTACGTATCTTGACGGATAGGCTTTCATAATCGGCACACCGTAAAGCGGAGCGAGCATACATACCGTCATACCGAAGCCAATGAGTATGCAGGCGACGTAGGAAAGTGCGGGAACATATGCGGACACAAGCATTACAAGAAAACCGAATCCACCGAGTCCGACAAACAGGGGCACCATACGGAAGGGATGAATGTTCGCTTTCTTATGAAGAAAATACATAGTAAAGCATGAAAGAGCCACTACCAAATACATAATCGATACGCCGTGCTCGACCTTGCCTGCGACTGCAGGACCTCCAACGCCCATCAGTGCAGCAATGAAAGCAATAAGATAAGCCCCCCACATCATCTTCTTCGGTGCGATAAGACCGTCGCTCTTTTTCACGAACCGCGGCAGATGCTCCTTGCCTGTGGGCATACGGAGGAAGAAGATAAACAGAAGCACAAGAGCCACCACCATTGCATAGCGGAAGGCAGAGAACGGAATAGATATAACCTCGTTCTGAACCAAAGCGATCAGGAACACCGCTATGCCGTAGCCGAAGGTCAGATACTTGATACTGCTTTTTTCGGAAAAGCAGTTGACCACAAGGAAGGTCTCAAAACTGATCATCAGGCAGCAACAGAAGATCTGCAGGTAAATGTTAAAGCACAGAATATTGTCCGGCAGAGGAAGAAAGAAAGCGACTGCCGAAACGAGTGCAACACCCGTGGCGATTCGCTGAACCCACACGATAATCTTCGGCAAAAAGATCATCGTAAGGATACCCAGTATGTAACAAACCGCTGTCAGCGTGGTGCCGTAATCTATGTTGATGTTGATTGGGATTTTTCCATCCATTGCCGAGGACGGCTCAAGGAAATAATAGATAAATCCCATCTGCCAAAAGCTGAACATAGAGAAGCAGACGAGCATCCAAAGCGGAATATCTCTCCTCTTTTTCTGGTTTTCTATGAGAATAGGGTGATTCATAAACCGCACCTTCCTTTGCTGCGAAAAATCATCGCAAAATCGTAAAAATCATTGAATTCTTTAAAAAACTCACCCGAACAGGTGGTTTTTTCCTAAAAACCCCCCAAACGGGGGGTGCAAAACGGACAAAAAAATCAATATAATCAAATCATAACAGTATCTTTTCTAAATAGAATTATAAATTATATTTTTCTTTTTTTCAAGAATATACGAGAAATACTACCCAAAAAGGTAGTGTGTGTGTCAAATCCCCCTATATTGGGCAGGTTACATCTTCAGCTTGACAAAGTATAATTATCCTTGAAGAGGTGGCGTATGGGAATACTGAATTATTTCGATTATATTGCATTGGCAGAAAACGAACATAAGAGGCTGCTTGAAATTTATCCCGAGCTGGAAAGCCTATCGAGACGCGAACTTGAGGTTTTTGCTCAGCTTCTTACCGACAAAACGCAGGCACAGATAGCGGAGGATTTGTTTATTACACATTCTTCCGTGCATTTCCATTGCAAAAACATATACCGTAAACTCGGTATAAAAAGCCGTAAACAAATATTGATAAGATATAAAGATTTATAAGGAGGAACCTTTATGGGATTTCTGGAAAGAATTTTGAGAAAAGGAATAAGCGATGGTGTAAGTAAGGCAGTAGGTGATGCAATCAGCAAAGCTATTAAACCTTCTGTAACGGAATTTGCCAATAAAACCGCACAGCAGTTTGACGATGCAGCCCGTAATGCACAGTCATCGCAGACATACGCCTCTGCTCCTTTTGTTCAGAAAACATACAACACCGATGACAATTATTTTGCGTCTGTTATCACCGAAGCAAGCTTCCCCGGTTATTCAATCTCAACAAATGTTCACGCCAAAAACTTTGATGCAAGTGCGCATCCGAGCTGCTACCCGATTTCATACCTTTTCTCAAACGGTTCTCAGCCTAAACTTGCAGTTCTTGTTATGAACAAGAATCAGTACCGTTCTATGATTGCAAAAGGAACTTACAAGGTTCTTGACGATAACGGCATTCCTTACATCCGTTTCTTCAAGGGAATGGAAAACGAAAGCGGATATGTCATTAACCGAATAAGAGAAAACCTCAGATAATTTTTGCTTAAAACAGAGAGAAAAGCTTTATGCGCCTGTGAAGAACCCAGCACGGAACTTTATGAGTTTTGCAGGCAGCCGTTTCGTGTACGGTTTCGTATCGCAAAATTGCGATGTTAAATCATTTTCTCTCTGTTTTTTTTATTTAATGATTTATGTGCGTAATTGATAAACTGTTTGAAAAGGAAATATGGGAAGCCTTTTTTATTCACAAAATTGAGCAGGGAAACATAAGCGAAAAGGATACTGCAGACCTTCGGAGGTTTATTGACGGCAAGGAATATCTTCCCGTTGCAGGCAGAATCAGAATCAATCAAAGCTTTTCAGCTCCGCAAAAAACGCTTATCAGCAAATCAAAAGCAGGCAGAAAAAGAACTGTATATACTTTTGGCAGAGAAGAAAACTATGTTTTAAAGCTGATTTCCTTTCTTCTTCGTGATTATGATTATCTTTTTTCACCGAATCTTTATTCCTTTCGAAAAGAATCGGGAGTTAAAAAAGCCGCAGAGGATGTTATGAAAATCAAGGATTTGGATGACAGATATGTCTACAAAGCCGATATAAGTGACTATTTCAACTCGGTTGATGTTGATATTCTTCTTCCGAATTTAAAAAAAGCTTTAAGTGACGATTCCGAATTATATTTGTTTTTTGAAACACTTCTCCGAAATCCGTATGTGCAGTATAACGGTGAATTGCTTGAAGAACGAAAAGGGATTATGGCAGGTGTTCCCGTATCTGCATTTCTTGCAAATTTTTATCTGCGTGAGCTTGATGAATATTTCTTCAGTCGAAATATTCCCTATATCCGATATTCGGATGACATTCTTGTTTTTGCAAAGGATGAATCCGAGCTTGACGAAAGCATCAAGGCTATAAAAAACTGCCTTTTTTCAAAAAAACTCACCATCAATCCCGATAAGGAAACAATAACAAATCCGGGCGAAAAATGGACTTTTCTCGGCTTTTCTTATCACAACGGAATAATTGACATCAATGATGTTTCTTTTGAAAAGCTCAAAGCAAAAATGCGAAGAAAAGCAAGGTCACTTTCTCGCTGGGCGGGCAAGAAAAATTTATCCGGAGAATATGCGGCAAGAGCTTTTGTAAAACGGTTCAACACAAAGCTTTATGATAATCCCGTTTACAGCGAGCTGACGTGGACACGGTGGTTTTTCCCTGTTATAAACACCGATGAAACTCTGAAAAAGATTGATGAATATATGCAGGAGTGCATCCGTTATCTCGCAACGGGAAAAAGAACAAAATCACGCTATAATTTCAGATACGAGGACATAAAAAATCTCGGCTACAGAAACCTTGTAAATGAATATTATAAATTCAAAAATGCTGATAATGTCTGATTAACAAGGAAAAGAGGATGAAATGGAAAATTTTAAAAAACTGACAATTCTTCATTCAAACGATATGCACGGAGATTTTCTTGCCGAGAAAATTGACAGCAGCCTTGTGGGCGGAGTTTCAATGCTTTCGGGGTATGTCAACAAGGTCAGAGCAGAAGCTGAAAACTGCGTTTACTGCGTTGCGGGCGATATGTTCAGAGGCTCTGTTATTGACTCGGAATTTCAGGGAGTATCGACAATCGAAATTATGAATATGCTTGCCCCGGATGTTGTGACCGTCGGCAACCACGAGGCGGATTACGGAATTGCACACCTCCTGTTCATTGAGAAATGTGCCAAATTTCCGATTATCAACGCAAACCTTTATATAAAAACAAACGGTGCAAGGCTTTTCAAGCCTCACCATATAGCTGAAATTGACGGAATGAAAATTCTGTTTATCGGCATTCTGACCGAAGAGGTGCTTGCACTTACAAAAAAAGACGGACTTATCGGCACATTTGTTGACATCAACGAAGCTGCCTGCGAGGTCGGAAGAATATGTAACACCTATAATGCCGTTGATGTTGACCTGACCGTTCTTCTTACACACATCGGCTTTGAGGAAGACAAAGAGCTTGCCGCAAGGCTTGACCCTGCGTGGGGTGTGGATATTATCATCGGAGGTCATTCGCATACTTTCATCACCGAGCCCGAGGTTGTAAACGACATTATTATCGTGCAGGCGGGAACGGGCACCGATCAAATCGGAAGATTTGACATAACCGTCAACACCGACGAAAACCGTGTTGACAGCTATAACTGGCAGAGCATTCCCATATGCAAAGAAACCTGCCCGAGAGATGAAGCACTTGAAAAGATAATTGAATTCTACAAAGGTCAGACTGACAAAAAATACAGCCGCCTTGTTACGAAATTCAAACGCCGGCTTACCCATCCGTCACGCTACCGTGAAACAGAAATCGGCGGACTTTTTGCCGACATACTGTGCGAAAGCCTCGGACTTGATGTTATGCTTCTCGGTTCGGGAAGCCTGCGAAGCACAGAACTCGGTCCGATTGTTCTCTTCTCCGATTTTGTCGAGTGCTTTGCGTATGACGATGCAGCCCATATGCTGTCGGTAACGGGTAAACAGTTCAGGCGGATGATTGAATTTATGCTCCGTGATGAGGTCTGGACAGGCTCGCATTGCGAATTTTATCAGCTTTCAAGGGGAATGAGGGTTGTTTATAACCGCAGCACTCATGAATTCAAGGATTTTTCTCTTAACGGGGAACCGATTGATGACAACAAAATCTATAAAATCGGGCTTCAGCATTATCATTTTATAAACTTTGAAAGCTTTTTCTCGGTTTCATATGATGAAATATGCAAAAACGGCAGACCGAGAATTCTTTCAACCTCCTGCAGAGAGATACTTGACGAATATCTTTCCGCACATCAGAATCTTGACCATAAGATTGACGGAAGACTTGTGGTTGAATAAGCTCATTCCGAGCATTTCATAAAAAACATATTCAAAGAGGAGGAAAATGCAATGAAAAAATTATTGGCATTTTTGCTGTCATTGATTTTGTTATTAACTGTTTTCTCGGTGATGACATTTGCGGCGGAGGAAAACGATATATCGAAATTTGAACTGCCTGCCCCGAAAGCACCGAATTACTTCGTCTATACCGACGGGGATGCAACCGAAGGTCATCACGACCATCTGCGAATGATCATGGTCGCCGATCCCGATGTAGCACTGCTTGCGGCGGAGTACAGCCGTGACAGTGAGGCATTTTACGAGAAATACGGTCTTTGGTCCTTTGAAATCGTTATGCAGTATGATGTGTCACTTGACGGAGAAGACAATTGGCAGCATACAAGCGAGTGGGATAGTCAGTACAACGTAGGCAGCTACGGCAAAGGTTTCCAAAGTGTTTCTCTTCGCTCTGAACTG
>JAZSPL010000006.1:0-5363 GCA_045537435.1 Acutalibacteraceae bacterium | reverse complement strand
TCGGAACTGCGTTGCGATTGTAATGCCTCCCTCTGACGAGGGAGGTGGCAAAATCTTTGATTTTGACGGAGGGAGAGATAGTTTTACCGCTCACTAAATCTCTCCCTCAGTCTGCTTCGCAGACAGCTCCCTCGTCAGAGGAAGCCAAAAACACACAATCAGTTTATCTCGACAAACTCCAATTTATATGCACATTTAATTCAAAACGGAGAATGGGTTATCCACTCTCCGTTATTTTTATAATATGAAGTTTTTGATTTCTTCCTTTGATTCTGCCGTAATTTTACCCTGTGCATAGGTGTCGCGTCCGCCACCCTTACCTTTAAAGGCTTTGTTGAGATTTTGCACCAACTCGCGCACATTATTTTCCTTACTTGAAACAACATAAATGTAGTTGTTTTCGTCTGTATTTGAGAAAAGATAGCAATACTCAAATTCTTCAATGAGTTCGTTTGAGCAATTTCGCAATTCGTCATAAGAAACTCCGTCAATGAACACGCAAACACTATTTCCGTTTGTGTGTTTTTCCATTTTAAGGGTTGCCATTTCCCCCATAAGCTTTTTGGTTTCGGCTTTAAGAACGGAAACCTCGTTCTGCATTCGCTCAACAGCAGGGACAATTTCCATTCGTTTTGCAGAAAACATATTCATAATAGTCTTGTTCATACTATGAAGATTTGAGTAATCATTAAGTGCCAGAAGACCGCAAATCATTTCGATTCGAGTGCCTTTTTTATATGGAATGAATGAAAGGATTTTGATAATTCCGATTTCGCCTGTCATTGCCACATGTGGTGCACAGCAAGCACAAAGGTCATAGTCCTCAATTTCAATAAGGCGAACACCCTCAGTTATGTCAAGCTTACTGCGATAATCGTAATCGGGCAATTCTTCTGCTGTGGGATAAATGGCTTTTACGCTCTTATTGTCATAAATTGCCTTGTTTGATTTATGTTCAACTTCCCTGATATCGTCTTCGGTCAAAGGCCCGTCAACATCAAGGGTGATGAGTGTGTCATTCATATGAAATCCCACATTGTTATAACCGAAAAGGCTGTGGATTACACCTGAAACAATATGCTCTCCTGTGTGATTCTGCATTCGTGAAAAACGGGTTTCCCAATCGAGAACGCAAGTCACTTCTTCATTTTCATTGAATGATTTATTGACCTTGTGATAAATTATGTCATTCTTAATCTGCACATCAAGGACGTCTGCGTCACAGATTTTACCCTTGTCAGCGTCCTGTCCGCCACCCTCAGGGAAAAATGCTGTCTTGTCAAGCACAACAAAGTATGCACCGTCTTTTTCTTCACAGGAAAGTACAGTCGCAGTAAACTCCTTTATATATGAATCATTTTCGTAAAGTTTAATTGTTGGAGTAATCATATAAACACCTCACAATTAATTATACTAAATATCAAGGACTTTATCAACTGTTTGTTTTTTTCGTTTTCAACAAATTGGAGATTATTGATGTAAGTGCAAAATGCAAAATGCAAAGTGCAGAGTGTCGGAACTGCGTTGCGATTATAAAGGATAGGTCATTCTGAGGAGTGTAACGACGAAGAATCTCCGTTGGTTGATATGTCACTTCGGTAGAGATTCTTCGCTACGCTCAGAATGACAAACTAATTTGGTTGGAATGTAGGGGCGAGTCTCCGTGCTCGCCCGTCATTTATCCGTTCACTTGCGGGAGGGCAAGGGTGCGGGTGTCCTGTGGACACCTCTGCGAAGCAGAAGCACCGACCGAACCGGCAGGTGAGACTCGTCAGCCCCTACAAGGTAACCGATTTAGTATGTCGTAGGGGCGATTCACGAATCGCCCGAATAAAGTTACCTGCACACTTTGGAACGGTCGCTTCGTGAAGCGACCCTACAAGGATTCTATTTCTATTTAAAATTCCTAACTCCCCGATAAATTATGATTTATAAAGTAATTAATATATAAAAAATACCGCGAGCCGAAAGACACGCGGTAAAAAATTCTTTTTAATTTTTCGTTAGACAATTTTATCTAACAAAATTCTATAATTTGAGTTATTTTTTTGTTATGCAATCTCACGGAGCCGAAGCCGTATGTGGATACTGCGAGGCGAAAGTGAGGAAGCATAACGGAAAAAGAACCAAATTATGCTTTGTTTGCTGAACCAAAGAGTTCAATCTTTTCTCTAACTGTAGCCTTGATTGCTTCACAACCAGGTGCTAAAAGTTTTCTTGGGTCAAAGCCCTTGCCCTGAAGGTCTTTGCCTTCTTCGATATACTTTCTTGTTGCTTCCTGGAATGCAAGCTGACATTCTGTGTTAACATTGATTTTTGAAACACCGAGAGAGATAGCCTTCTGAATCATATCAGCAGGGATACCTGTACCACCGTGGAGAACAAGAGGCATTGTGCCTGTTTCTTCCTGAACTGCTGCAAGAGTTTCGAATGAAAGACCTGCCCAGTTTTCAGGGTACTTACCGTGAATATTACCGATACCCGCTGCGAGCATTGTAACACCAAGGTCAGCAATCATCTTGCATTCTTTAGGGTCAGCACATTCACCTGCACCAACAACACCGTCTTCTTCACCACCGATTGAACCAACTTCAGCTTCAATTGAAAGACCTTTTTCTTCACAAATTGCAACTAATTCTTTTGTCTTTTCGATGTTTTCATCGATTGGATAGTGAGAACCGTCGAACATGATTGAGCTGAATCCTGCTTCGATACAAGCCTTTGCACCTTCGTATGAACCGTGGTCAAGGTGAAGAGCAACAGGAACTGTGATGTTAAGTCCTTCAAGCATACCCTCAACCATACCTACAACTGTCTTGTAGCCGCACATATATTTACCTGCACCTTCAGACACACCGAGAATAACGGGTGAATTCATTTCCTGTGCAGTGAGAAGAATTGACTTTGTCCACTCAAGGTTATTGATATTGAACTGACCAACCGCATAGTGACCGGCCTTTGCTTTTGTAAGCATTTCTTTTGCATTTACTAATGGCATAATTACACGCTCCTATAAAAATTTACAGAAAGTATTATATATTATTGTCACTTAAATGTCAATAAACCAGGACAATTAAAAAAGAAACCACTCGGCTGAGTGATTTCTTTTTTTGGGGTTCATACCCTTTTTTTGAACCCCATTATATCTCGATTCCTTTATAAATATAATACGGTTTTGAGAATATATAGTAATCCTCTTCTTGTGCTGATTTCAGATTATCAATAAACTCATCATTCAAAAATGTCAATAATCAGCTTGCGGATTTCAACGATTGCGATATTAAATACCTGTCGGATAACTCTTACGACTTTTTCAAAGAAGTTTTCCGTTTCAAGCTCACCATTCTCTCCCTCGGCAGAATAACAACCGATGTTGGTACTCGTTATTTTGTTGCCGTAGAAATCTGTCATACAGCCATCCTCAACCTTAAAGCCTGCACCGATTAGCGGTGAACCCTCTGCAAGCTGATATGCTTTTGTCGGGTCATCGCCACCCACAAAGCCCGGAAGCGTGTTCAACGCATCCTTATCAAATGCCGGATTGAAGGTGTTGTAATAACAGTTGTTTGCAAATACGTTATTCGAATTCTTAATTTCGCTGTTCACATAATAAAACTTATGTCCGTCTTTAAAAACTATAATATTGTTAGCAAACAATGAATCATAAATCTGAGTCATCTGAAACTCAGGACAATTGATTATCGTGTTATTGTAAAAACTAAAATTCCATTCACCGTCAGCCACACCGATTTTGTTTCTGCCCTGATTGTCATTGACGGACAGACAGTATCTTACCGTGTTGCCTCTGTTACCTCCGCTGGCAGGATTGTTGCACATAAAGCGCATATTGTCGTGCGAATAAATGTATTCGTATGTACAGTTGTATGAGCCGTGATCAAAATCAACCGTCATTCCGTCACCGTAGTTTTTCTGTCCTGCTATTTCGCAGTAGCTGAAAGTGCAGTTTGATGAATAATGAGTCCACATTGCAGCAGTAAAATACAGAATTTCTCCATTTTCATCAAGACCGACACCCTGACAACAGTCAATGGCACGGCAATGGGTTACAAGAGCACCGTCACAGCCTTCAAGAACAACTGCTTCACCGTCCATATTATAAAATTCACAGTTCTTTACAAGTGCATTCTTGTTAAGGTCCTGACTTCCGGTGAAAAATATACCGTTGCCTACATCATATATTTTGCAGTTTACAGCCTGAAAATCGTTAACGGGATAAGCTGAGCCGCCGTAGCGCTTGATAACTATTGCGGCTCTGCCCGAAATGGGACCTTCAGCATAATTATCACGCGAGGTTACGGTATAATTCTGCATATCGTGAATTTCGCAGTTTTCTATTCTGACACCCTTTGATTCTTTCGTAACTCCGTCAACCCAGATACCGCCACCATTGTGTGCAGTAATTTCAAAACCGGAAACGGTTACATAAGAGCAGTCAAAAAGCTTCATAACAGCATCCCTTGCATCAGTGTTGAGATGTGGTTTTTCTCCCTCACCGTAAGATGAAATAATAATCGGATTATTCTCAGTTCCCGAACAGGTAAGCGTAATTGCGCAGTCATATTCTCCTCCTGACTTAAAGAGGATTTTATCCCCTGCCTCAAGCGTTAACGATTGGATATTATCAACAGTTTCCCATGCATTAGCTTCGGATAAACCATTGTTTTCGTCATCACCGGATATACTGTCAATATAGTAAGTCTTTCCTGCAGCAAAAGCAAATGGTATTATGCTCAGAATGATTACAACAGCAAGAATTACAGATAAAAGTTTTTTCATTGCAATACCTCCTTGAACTCCGATAAAGCAATTATAGCATTGAAATATAGAAAATACAATAAACAAATAGAAAACCTCTGTCATATATAATTTAAAAAGCTGAACGTTTCACCATAGAATGAAAAGTTTAGATTCGTTACCTGTAGCACCTCAAACAGAAGATTCCCCTGACAGGGGAAATGTCACGAAGTGAGAAAAGGGTGTGAACCTGTGACGTTTGCGGTCAGAAACATTGTCGCGCTACTTCGCTTGGAGCGCTCGTATCGCTCTGTGTTTCTTCCTCTTCTCGGCTTGCTGTATCTGCCACCGGCAGCGCAAGCCTGCGAAGCAGTTAACAGCCGCGATGTCAACTAACGAGGTGTTGCAGATTGGACTTCTATCTGAAATACCAAAACAAAAACCATCCGAAGTTCGGATGGTTTTGTTTTGGCGCCTCAAACAGGGCTCGAACCTGTGACACCGCGGTTAACAGCCGCGTGCTCTGCCAGCTGAGCTATTGAGGCGTATTTAATTGTTTGTGCTCGGAACCTGTGACACCCTCGGTCAGAAACATAGTCGTCTCACTC
>JAZSPL010000014.1:0-24567 GCA_045537435.1 Acutalibacteraceae bacterium | reverse complement strand
CCGCCAAGTACGATTACGTCAGCTTCCGCCTGCATAGCAATACGTGCAAGAAGCTGGTTGTATGGTTCACCGGAAATTGAGAAGATAGGCAATTTCTGTGAAACAACCAATGTATTGAACATATCAATCATTGGAATGTTTGTTCTCATCATTCGGTTTGCGAGAATACGTTTTGTTGGGTTAACAGAAGGACCGCCGATTGGCTGCATGTTTTCAGTTAGCGCAGGCCCTTTATCTATAGGTTCACCTGAACCGTTAAAAATACGGCCTAACAAATCTTCGCTGAATGAAACACGCATTTCACGGCCTAAAAAGCGGACTTCATCGCCCGTTGAAACGCCCTGACCGCCAGCAAAAACCTGAAGCGAAACAGTTTCGCCGTCAATTTTATTAACCTGTGCAAGCGATTTGCCGAATCGGGTGTTAATCTGTGCAAGCTCATTGTATTGCACGCCTTCTGCTTTGACGGTGATAACATTGCCCGTTATGGATTCTATTCTGTTAAATACTTTATTCATTATCACTCACCATCCTTTAACAAAAGCTCTGCTGCACGTGTTATTGTGCCCTGACCTTCAGCATACAACAAATCGATTTCAGCCTCAGCCTTTTTAAATTCATCGCTTTGGAACTCAGTGTAATTCCAGTCGATGAATTTCTGACGCATACGGTTGAAGAAAACTCGTGCATCATCTTTATCATCAAGATTGAAGTCGCTTCCGAGGATATTTATAAGCTTATCCGTAACGTAACGCTGACGTGCTGTTGTACAGTTTGATTCGACTGCATCAAATGAGTTCTGCTGAAGATAAACCGCATCAAGCATTTCTGCCTTAAGATAAATGATATAGTCTGCAAGGCTTGTACCCTCTTCGCCGACAACCTTCATCATTGAGCCGATTTCATCGCCGTGAAGAAGAATATTTTTGCAGAAAGCTGACTTTGCAGAATCTGTAACTGTTTTATATTTTGACCATGAAATAAGCGGGTCAATTGCAGGGTATTTTCTTGCATCCGAGCGTTCACGTGAAAGACCGTGGAACGCGCCGACAACCTTAAGAGTTGCCTGAGTTACAGGCTCTTCAAAGTTACCGCCTGCTGGAGAAACCGTACCGCCGATTGTAACGGAGCCTTTGCTTCCGTCGGGAAGGAGTACACAGCCTGCTCTTTCGTAGAATGCTGCGATATATGATTCAAGATATGCCGGGAAAGCTTCTTCGCCCGGAATTTCTTCAAGTCGTCCTGACATTTCACGCATAGCCTGTGCCCAACGTGATGTTGAGTCAGCAAGCATTAAAACGTTAAGTCCCATTTGTCTGTAATATTCAGCAAGAGTTACTGCTGTATAAACAGATGCCTCACGCGAAGCAACAGGCATTGATGAAGTGTTACACACAATAATTGTTCTTTCCATAAGTGAACGGCCTGTTCTCGGGTCAACAAGCTCGGGGAACTCCGTAATTGTTTCAACAACTTCACCTGCACGCTCACCGCAGGCTGCAATGATAACGATATCAACGTCTGCGTACTTTGAGGTTGTGTGCTGTAAAACTGTTTTACCTGCGCCGAAAGGTCCGGGGATACAGTAAGTACCACCCTTTGCTACGGGGAAGAAAGAGTCGATAAGACGCACCTTCGTTTCCATTGTTTCTGTCGGTGCAAGTCTTTCGCTGTAGCAGTTAACGGCTCTCTTAACGGGCCATCTGAAAGACATTGAAACAGGAATCTCTCTGCCTCTTTCGTCTGCAAGAACGGCAACAGTTTCGCTTACCGTATATTCACCCTTGTCTGCAATTGACTTAAGAGTGTAGTTTCCGAGAAGATAAAACGGAACAAAAATTTTATGGTTGAACGGTCCTTCGGGAACTGTACCGAGATATTCGCCTGCGCGAAGATTGTCGCCAACCTTTGCCGTAGGAGTGAATTCCCATTTCTTTTCGGCATCAAGTCCGTCAGCGTAGTTACCTCTTTCGAGGAACCAGCCTGCCTGCTCAGCCAATACGGGCAACGGATTCTGAAGTCCGTCATAAATCTGGCCGAGAAGTCCGGGTCCGAGCTGTGCGGAGAGCATTTCGCCCGTGAAATCAACGTCGTCACCGCACTTAATGCCACCCGTCATTTCGTAAACCTGAATCTGTGCGATGTCACCACGGATACGGATAACCTCACTTTTGAGTTTTGTATTGTCAACATTAACGAAGCAGATTTCATTCATTGAAACGTTACCTTCAAACCTTACGGAAACAAGGTTGCCGTTAATGCTTACTACCTTACCTTTGTTTTCGGTCATTGTATAACCTCCGATCTGTCTCCATTCAAAATGGTGCTGTAGATATTTCTGTATGCGGATTCTCCGCTTTCTGTGTCAAACTTTCTTATACGCTCAATAAGTTTTAATTTCAGTCCGTAATAAAACACATACTCCTCCGAAAAGGAATCCATCGGTCTGAGCGTTTCAAGGAAATCAAGACGGTAGCGGTTAAGGAGCTTTTCCGCTTCCATCGGGCTTTCGCTTTCAATGGCAGTACGCGCCGCCTGCAAAAGTCCTGCCGAGAAAGACTGATTTCCTGCATCAAACTGCTTGTTCATTTTATCCGCACGGAGCTTTGCGAGAGCGAGGCGAAGATTGCGTTCGCCTTCGTTCCATTGTTCAACCAATACGGATGATGATTTTTCAGGATTCCTCGACGGGGCAAGCGTCAGCTTTTCAAATTCGTTCTGCGCTTTTTTGCCGAGGAAACGCTGACAAAGTTCCGTAAACCTCTCCTGCGTTATAGGCAACGGAGCACTTTCGGAAATTCCGTCAAGCGACGGCAATTGAGATATCAGATAATATTCAGCCATAATTATTCAGCCTCTTTCAGAAGTGCAGTAACCTTGGGACTGAGGTAATTTGAAAGCATATCAGTAACAGCCTCTGCGGAATAATCATAATAAACCGCACCGTTGTTTACGGCAATACGGAATCCGCCGTCAAAGTTATCGTTTGCTTTAAGAGTTACACCGTTCTTCATTTTTGCTTCAAGCTCCGCAAGAAGTGCTTTTTCGAGCTTCTCAAGGTCTGCGCTGTTAAGAATAACAGAAATATCCTCTGCCTCGGACTTGCCTGCCCAACATTCAACCGCGTTGACGATGAGTTTTGCAAAAGCATCTGATGAATAAACTGAGTTAACGTTATCGCTTACAATCGCCTTGAGCTCTCTTGTAACGCTTTCTCTGAAAGAGATAAGAAGGTTACGTCCTGCCTGACGGATTGCATCTTCACCTGATTTTACGGTTTTTGCATTTTCTGCCTTTGCATCAGCTATGAGCTTATCAGCCTGAGCCTGAGCGTCAGCGATGATTTTCTCTGCCTCAGCCTTTGCAGACAGAAGGATTGCTTCAGCCTGATTTTCAGCAGCCTCAACACCGTCTTTTTTAATCTGCTCAATAAGTTCCTGAAGTTGAATTTCCATATTACAGTCTCCTTTTACAGTTTTTTTGAACTGTGTTTATGTTTATTTTTTACGTGTTTTCCTCTAAAAAAACATAAAGGAACCAACATCCCCTACAGACAGCTGGTTCCTCTCATTCTCATTATTAATCCTGAATATTATATCACACTCATCGGTTTTGTCAACACTTTATAAATCAGCAGGTAACGCTACCGAAAAACTTTCAAATTAATCAAAAATTTGACATTAATATTTTATGTTATGATTACAACAATAATAATGCAGACGCAAGAAAACTTTTAAAAAGGAGTGAAAAAGTTATGTCAAGCAAGAAGAACGTAGTTCCCGAGGCAAGAGAGGCTCTCGACCGTTTCAAGATGGAAGCTGCTTCTGAAGTAGGCGTTAACCTTAAGCAGGGTTATAACGGCGACCTCACATCAAAGCAGGCTGGTTCAGTCGGCGGTCAGATGGTTAAGAATGTGAACCCCGTACGAACTATGAAATTCGATAGACAGTGTCGCATCGTCAACGGGCACAAGACAACTGTTAAATATACTTTCCACCTTTCTGCCTGAACATAGTAACCCCCGATGCACGGTTAATGCATCGGGGGCTGTGTTTTTATATGCTTATTAAATTGGAATCAACTTTTGTTTTCGGAATCTTCTTTGATACTGTCTACTGTTAACCTTAGAGTATTGTTTTCCATAATTCCGAATCCGTCTGATGTTTCAGCAGAAAAAATCGCCTCATTATTCCTGTACGCAGTCACCGTACCTGTACACAGAGAAAATACCGTGTCAGTGTGACCTTTTTTTATTCCGTAAGTGCCTGAAAATCTACCCTTGCTGTCATCCGCAATGCTAAGCCTGATGCTGTCGCATTCCGAAACCTCGATTTGCCGGTCGACGGTAAAAATAATAAGTGAAAGCTTTTCATTCATGATGTCACCTGATATCCGCTTTGTACTTGTTGAATACGTCATCTATTGCTCCTGACATAAGAAAATACTGTTCAGGAATATTGTCGCATTCTCCCGAAAGGATTGCTTCGGCACTTTCGACGGTCTTTTCCAACGGGACATATATGCCCTGCTGACCTGTAAAGCTCTCTGCAACATGGAAAGGCTGGCTCATAAAACGCTGTACACGGCGGGCTCTTTTTACAACCACCTTATCTTCAGGTGAAAGCTCTTCCATTCCGAGAATAGCAATAATATCCTGAAGCTCGGCATATTTTTGCAAAACGCGCTGTGTTTCCTTGGCTACACGATAGTGTCTGTCACCGACAAAATCCGGAGAAAGAACTCTTGATGAAGACTCCAGAGGATCAACTGCCGGGTAAATACCCAATTCAACAATCTTTCTTGAAAGAACCGTTGTTGCATCAAGGTGTGAGAATGTTGTAGCAGGAGCAGGGTCTGTAAGATCATCGGCAGGAACATAAACAGCCTGTACCGATGTTATTGAACCGTTACCCGTTGATACAATTCTTTCCTGCAGCTTACCCATTTCGGATGCAAGCGTGGGCTGATAACCTACAGCTGAAGGCATCCTGCCCAAAAGAGCAGATACCTCACTGCCTGCCTGAGTAAAACGGTAAATGTTATCAATAAACAAAAGCACGTCCTTGTGCGATTGCTCACGGAAATACTCGGCCATTGTAAGACCAACAAGGGGCACTCGCAGTCTTGCGCCGGCAGTCTCGTTCATCTGACCGAAAACGAGAGCGGTTTTATCAATAACTCCTGACTGATTCATTTCATTCCAGAGGTCATTACCCTCTCTTGAACGCTCACCTACACCCGCAAAAACAGAGTAACCGTCATGCTCAAACGCAACATTACGGATAAGCTCCATAATAAGAACTGTTTTGCCGACTCCCGCTCCGCCGAAAAGACCGATTTTACCGCCTCTTACGTAGGGAGTCATAAGGTCGATAACCTTAATGCCTGTCTCAAGTATATCGTTTGCAGAAACAATCTCTGCGAACGGAGGAGCAGGATGATGTATCGGCCAATGCTCTTTGGCATTTATAGCTTCTCCGCGATCAATGGGCTTGCCTGTAACATTAACCATTCTGCCCAGGGTTTCTTCACCCACGCAAATTTTAATCGGCGCTCCTGTATCAACAGCCTTGATACCTCTCGACATACCGTCGGTAGGATTCATTGAAATGCATCGGACTTCACCGTTGCCGAGGTGCTGTGATACTTCAAGAGTATATATTTCGTTATTGACTTCAACATTTATGGCATTGAATATATCGGGAATATCGAATTTATCAAAAAGAATATCGACTACGGGACCCGTAATTCTTTGAACCATTCCTACGGAACCTTCAGCCATATATCATTCATCTTCTTTCGTTGAGTATTCAGCTGAAATTTCAATAACATCAGCTGTAACCTGACCCTGACGTATGCGGTTAATCTGGGTTTCAAGCAGAACACAGTATTCGCACGCCGTATCATAAGCGGAGCGCATAGTTGTAAGCGTTGCCGCCTGTGCACCCAAAGCAGCTTCAAGCACTTTTTTATACAGGATTGAAACAAATATTTTTTTGGATGCATTATTTACAACGGTTTCTTTATCCGGAACAAACATCGAATTACCGTTATCACATTCAGCCTCTTCTGCACTGAACAGGTCACATACCACAGGGGATTGCTTCATCATATTAATGTATTCGGGATACACAATACGGACTGATGAAATCTTTCCCTCCTGCATAAGACAGCATATTTCTTCAAACAACTCCTGAACCTGAAAGTATAAAGGTATATCGTCAAAATTATATTCTCTTGCATAAGAAATACCTTTTACACGGAAAAGCTCGCCGACTTTTTCCCCACAGGAAACTATAAATGAAGGTTTCTCTTCCGATTCAAGTATACTTTCAAAATAATTAAGAAGCTCTGAATTAAACGCACCGCACATACCCTGGTTTGCACCTATAACTATGTAGCATACAGGTGCATTTGTGTTATTGAAATAAAACGCATCATTGAATTCCTTACGATATTTTTTATAAAGCTGAGCACACTGTTGCTCATATTTTTCATAGTTACCGTAAAGCGTATTCAGACGCGAATATTTAACTGTTGAGGCTGTTTTCATAGCCAGAGTGAGTTTTTTTGTTGAACGTATGACCTGTAGCTTCTTTTTCAAGTTTTGTACCGTGGCCATAATCAAAACCTCGCTGAGAACTCAACGAGAGCCTCGCCGAGTTCATTTTTCAGTTTATCGTCAAATTTAGCTGCAGTCCTGACTTTTTCAACAAGACCTGCTTTTTTCTCTGCAAAGTATTTATAAAGTTCCTTTTCGAAATTCTCCATATCTTCCGGACTTATTCCGTCAGCATATCCTGCACTGACAGCGAAAATAAGGATTGTCTGCAGATGGTCGTCGATCGGCTTGTAACGACCCTGTTTGAGAGCTTCTGTCAGAAGTCTGCCGGAAGCCAGGGTAGCTTTGGTAGCATCATCGATATCAGAGCCGAATTGCATAAACTCAGCAAGTTCACGGTATTGGGCAAGTCGTGTTCTGAGTGAGGATGAAACCTTTTTCATAACAGGATTCTGTGCTGCACCACCGACACGCGAAACAGAAAGACCGACATTGATAGCAGGTCTCTGACCTTCGTTGAACAGTTCGGCATCAAGGAATATCTGTCCGTCCGTAATGGAGATTACATTAGTCGGAATATAGGCAGAAATATCGCCGGCAAGCGTTTCGATAATCGGAAGAGCTGTAATTGAGCCTCCGCCGAGTTCATCAGAAAGATGCGCTGATCTTTCAAGAAGTCTCGAATGCAGGTAGAAAATATCACCCGGATAAGCTTCACGGCCCGATGGACGGTGAAGAAGAAGTGAGAGCTCGCGGTAAGCAACCGCGTGTTTTGAAAGGTCGTCGTAGATAATCAGAACATCCTTGCCGCTGTACATAAAATGTTCGGCAATAGCTGTGGCTGAAAACGGAGCAATATACTGAAGTGCCGCTGATGAAGACGCCGGTTCAGCAACAATAACCGTATAATCAAGAGCTCCGTAAGATTTGAGCTTATCCTTGATCTCGGCAACAAGTGTGTCCTTCTGGCCGATTGCAACATATATGCAGATTGTATCTTTTCCTTTTTGGTTGATGATCGTGTCAATAGCAATTGCTGTTTTACCCGTCTGTCGGTCACCGATAATAAGCTCTCGCTGTCCCTTACCGATAGGAACAAGGGCATCGATAGCTTTGATTCCTGTATGAAGCGGTGAATTTACAGGCGCACGGTCAAGAATGCTCGGAGCCTTGAATTCAATGGGTCTTTTTCCTTCTCGTGGAATGTAACCCTCGGCATCAATAGGATCGCCCAAGGCATTAACCACTCTTCCGAGAAGCGAGTTACCTACGGGAACAGAAGCAATTCTGCCGACTCTTCTGACACGCGTGCCACTTTCAATATGAGCAAAATCGCCAAAAATGACGCAACCGATACGGTTCTGCTGAATGTCAAGAACCATACCTCTTTCTCCACATTCAAATTCAACAACTTCACCGTACATAATATCGGCAAGGCCGTCCATCCAGCATATACCGTCAGATACAGTCAACACCCTGCCAAGCTGGAAAATATGGATCTGAGGACAGAAAGACTCGGCTTTTTCCGAAAATTCCTGAATAAGATGACCTACCGTATCCGTTGTCAGAATGGGTTCACGGTTAAGATTCTTCGAAAAACGATAAAGCTCTTCTGCAACAGTTCCGTCATAAACAGTATCACCGATTCTCAGCTTGAGTCCTCCGATAAGATCAGGGTCCTCAAGCACCCATAAGGATGTTTTACCACCGACAGCTTCAAGCATCGCTGTGGTAGCTTCATCAACCTTTTTCACTATTGTCTCATCAAGAGGATATGCCGACGTAAGAGTGACATAGAGAACATCATGATGCTTTAAATATGCCATATCGCCGGGAGTAAGTTTTATCTGAGGGAGAATAGCATCTATAACATCGGCATCAAGGTCTCTTATTGCTTTCTGATATTTTTCATCGGAAAAGAGCTTTATTACATTTTCACGCATTATTAAAAGAAGCTCTTCGCGGGCATCCTCAATCATCTCGCGATGAATTTCACTGCAAAGATGATTACGGAATTCTTCAATCTGTGCAATTTTTTCGTCAACAGTTGCCTGTGCTATTGCGATTTCTTCAGCGTCACTCTCTACTGATTCCTCAGGCTGATATTCATCAAAAACGGGCATAGCTGTTTTTTCGGCTTCTTCTGCTTCGTCGAGCTCACGGTTGATTTTTTCAAAGCGTGTGTTGAAAATGGACTTAACCATTTTTCTGCCGAATAAAAACAGTATAACTGCAAGAATTATAAAATTTATAATTACATATTGTATTTCCATAACATCATACCCTGTGCGAAATTATGTTGTTAACAAAAATCTCTGTAACAGTCTCCATTTCGGGGGCAACAGATTTAACGATTTTTTCGCATTCATCACTTATACTGTCTCTGTATGCATTGATTTCGTTAAGACTTTCTCTTTGTGCGGCTTCAATTTTCTTTTTGCCTTCGGACTGTATTTCCTGTACTCTGACCTTGGCTGCACTTTTTCTGGCTTCAAGGTCAAGCACCTTTTGCTCCTGAATGTATTTTTGATTTTCAGCAGTAAGTCTTTCGATTTCCGCTTTCTTTTCTCTTGCGGCATCAATTTTTTCTTTTCTGCTGTCAAGCATTCTGAGAACAGGTGTAAAAAGAAGGTTCTTAAGTATCAGCATAAGAATCATAAAACAAATAACAGTCCAGATCACTACAGAAATCTGTATATTCATAATATTTCTCCTTGAGTAACCGCTGACAAGCGATTATTGAAACTTGAACAGAACTGATTTATGCAATTTTTGAAACAAGCATAAAAGCAATAAGAAGTCCGTAAATTGTAAGAGCCTCCATAAGTGCAAGGGAAATAATAAGTGTTGAACGGATATCCTTTGCGGCATCGGGCTGACGTGCGATGCTTTCCATAGCTGCTTTAGCTGTTATACCCTGACCGATAGACGGGCCGAGTGTACTGAGTGCGATTGCGATTGCTGCTGAAATTGCGATAATAGCTGAATCTGTCATAATAAAAACTCCTTTAAATATTATTCTGTAACTTCATCCAAATAGATAGATACGAGCATTGTAAATACTATTGCCTGCAGGGCACAAAACAGAATCGAAAGTGCCATCATTACAACAGGCGCACCTATCGGAAGGATGTGATAAAGCTCTTCTGTTACCGTTTCTTCACCGAAAATGTTACCGTAAAGTCTCAACGCCAGAGAGGCAGGCTTGATTATTTCATCAAGGAGCATCAGAGGAAGCATAAAGAACATCGGTGATACAAAACGCTTGAAATAGTGCTTGACGCTGTGTCGTATTCCGGATATCTGCAGGAATACAAAAGTAAGAATACCAAGCCCTAATGTTACGGACAGGCTCGCCGTCGGAGCCTTGACATAATCCGTAAGACCAACTCCGGGAATAAGTCCCGAATAGTTTGAGAAAATGATAAAAATAAAAAGTGAAGCTAAAAAAGTAAAGTATTTTCTGGCTTTTTTCTTTCCGAGAGTATCTGAAAAGAAATTATCAAGATACTCAACACCCGTTTCAATGATATTCTGAAATTTACCGGGTCGTTCCTTCAGACTTTTCTTTACGATGAGAGAAAGAATTGCAAGAACGGCAAGTATAATCCACATCGTTATAACCTCGCCGGTAACATCAAGAACACCGAAAATGCTGAAAATCACCTCGGATTTTTCACCCATCAGAGTCTTCCTCCTTTCTCTTTTCTGCCTGACGAAGATTCTCATTATATCTGAGAAGCTTCTTTGTAAAAATAATCATCGGTAAGGTCATTCCCAAAGCTGCACCGATCAGAAGATACATCGAATCGTATTCGGTTTTTTGACCTGTAAAATATACAACAACAAGAAATCCTATCTGTATCAATTGCCTTAAAACCGTCACGGCCGAATACTTTTGGGGATTTTTTACCAGAACAGTTTTCGACAGCAAGTAGTTAACAAACGCCACTCCTACCCCAACCGCCGCAGAAACAGCCGCTCCGATAAGATCAGAAATCATAAGTTCACCTTCTTATGTTGCTATGATTTTTCATTATATCACTCCGATATCATTTTTCAAGTAAAATACGAAGTTTTTTCCGACCTGTTCGCCGTTAATCAGTATTTTAAATAATTAAAATATAAATACAGAAATTAGAAGTTGATAAGTTTTTTATACAGTAACACAAATCTCCTGATTCGATAAACACCACTCAATTCAGTATGCATATGTATTAACACATTATATTGAAATTACATAACTTGGCGATATTTAAACAGCCGAACCGAACGACCACTCTGCTTAATACATAATTTGTTTCAAATAAAAATAATGGTGGTAAAAAGCCATACACGCTGATTTCAAAGTCAACTTGTATGGCTTTTGTTTAAATATGCTTATTTAATTGGCATAGGGATGTATGAAAGGAGCATTTCGAAGATTGATCTGATGAAGTTCATAATCACTTCAAAAATATCAATCTTTGCATCCTGCTCGGGTGTTGTGTCTTCCGTTTCTACATCGACTTCAGGAATATCTGTATCATCTTCAGCATCGATTTCGGGAGACTGGTCAATGAGGTCGAGATACTCAACATACTCTGATGAAGTTTCAAGAAGAACCTCTGAAGGTTTGGACTGGTCAACGTTAGCAAGGAGTGTACCTGCCTGATTGAGAAGATCAACATCAAGCTGATCGATAACTCCGTCGTGGTTACAGTCCGCTGCAGTATAAACAGCCTCACCTACATCTTCCTTTGTAAGCATTCCGTTTGCAAGGCAATCAACGATAATCGCATCCTGACCGTCATACCAACTGTCACCGTTGACGTCGCCGAAGATGACAGCTTTATACTCGTTGATCAGATCTTCACCGGTCGTCAGGGTAATCACCGTACCTGTGCCGATTGTGTCAGATTCACAAGTGAATGTGTAGCCGTTGTTTGTGGCAGACAAGTAATCACCAATTGAAGATGAGCCTGATTCAAAGCCTGAGATAGTGTTTGTTTCGAAGTCAATATTTGCTGTGCTGTTAGCTGAAAGGCTGATTGCCGGGACAGTTTTTGTATCAAACACTTCACCGCAGGCAGGGCAAACCTGATTCATAATACCTTCGTTTCTGGTTGAGGGAACTTTTACAGTTACCCAAACCAATTCAGAGTGACCGAGAGGAGCAAGATGTTCAGCAACATAAGCATATGAGCATTGTTTGCAGTAACAAATTCTGGCTCCTGCTTCTTCACAAGTGGGTTCAAAAACATCAGTTTTCATATTATGCTCAGCTAACGGAAGTGTTTCATCAGAAATCGTATTACCGCAATCGTCACAGATAACCTTATCGTAACCGTTTTCAGCACAGGTTGAATCCTGATGCTCTTCGTGAGTGTGGTTATGGTCACAGATAAGCTCGTCAAGACGGATTGTTACGGGAATTTCGCCTGAGTTGCTTGAGCTGTAATATCTCACACCGAGGTAGTATACCGTTCCTGCTTTGAATGTGTATGTGATAGAGAAATTATTTCCGTCACCTGAGTCATCATCACTTGTGAGTGTATTTTTATCGGCATCATAAACATAGCCGTATGTATCAGTGCTGCTTGATGAATAGAATGTGTATATACCTGAATTTGCAGGGACAATTTTGATGTAAACGGTTTCACCTGATTTAACCTTAAAGTTCTGAGTAACACCGACCAAAATATCGGAAATCATCTTTTCACAAATATCGCAGATTCCGTCTGCATTTTCGTCGGTATGTGTAGGTGTTTTTGTGAAATCACAATAATTACATTCAGCATCACAGTCGTTGTCAAACGTGTGACCTGCATCCGGATTGATATAGCCACAGATATTACATTCAGCATCACATAAATTGCTGTAAATATGCTCGTGGTCATCGTCAGGAATTAATTCAAAATTATAACCCGTTTCCATTGCATAAGCTTCTGCAGTTGACCCTGCATAACCACAGATAGTTGTAACATAACTTATACACTCACTACCAAAGGTACAGTCTCTGTTATACACCTTAAGCTTTTCAACTTTCTGGCAACCAGAAAAAACATTGTTACCGATTGATTGTACACTATAGGGGAAGGTAACACTTACGAGATTGATACAATTTTGAAATGCATAACTACCGATACTTGTAACACTGTTGCCGAATGTTACGTTTGCGAGACCGGTGCAACCGGAGAATGAATAATCACCGATACTTGTGACACTGTTAGGGATCGTGATACTTGTAAGACCTTTTCCGCCTTCGAATGCATGAGAGCCAATGTTTGTTACACTGTCGGGAATTGTTATGTTTGTAAGACCAGTACACCTAGAGAATGTATAGGACCCTATACCAGTAACTCCGTCCTCAATAACAACGGTCGGACACTGACTAATATACCACGGTGTATATATGTAGTTTGTATTATTACTATAACCTGTACCTGTTTCATAGTTTTCTACAGTACCGTTACCCTTTGTCAATGTAATTTTTTTGATATTTATGCAACCATCAAAAGTGCTACCTAAATTGTATATCTTTGCAGATATCGGCATTGTAAGTTCTGTTAAACTTGAACAGTTATAGAATGCATAGTTGCCGATATTTGTAACACTGTCGCCAATTACTACGCTTACGAGACCGGTGCACAAATAAAACGCATAATTACCAATACTTGTGACGCTGTTGGGAATTGTTATGCTTGTAAGGCTATCGCAAAAAGAGAATGCCCGAGTACCAATGCTTGTGACACTGTTGCCGATCGTTATACATGTAAGGTTATCGCAATAGGTGAACGCATAATCACCAATACTTGTGACACCGTCAGATATTTCTATGCCTATGATACCTGAACAATTATAAAATGCATATGAACCAATACTTGTGACACTGTCAGGGACCACTATACTTTTTAATCCCTTAAAGCCCCTAAATGCACATTCGCTTATACTTGTGCACCCGTCATTAATTATTACATGCTTGATATACGGTTTGTACTGAGCCCATGGTGCATCTTCATTCGCAAAAGAAATCATATTACCTGTGCAGTTAATTGTCATTGTGTAAGTTTCTTTATTTATTTCAAAACTGAGCTTTGATGTAACAACCACTGAAATTATTTTTTCATCAGCCTCATTGTATATATAATAATACGGAATGTTATTATCAATCGCATAAGTTTCGGCGTATGAATCCTTTTCTAAATTTAATATCAGCTTGGTGCAACCGGAGAACGCTCCGTGTCCGAGGGTAGTGACACTATCGGGAATTGTTACTCTTGTAAGGCTATCACAATCTTCAAACGTCCACTCTCCGATACTTGTGACACTATTAGGAATTATTATGCTTGTAAGGCTATCGCAATTATAAAACACAAAATCGCCTATACTTGTGACTCCATTACCAATTGTTATACTTGCAAGTTCGGCACAATCTCCAAACGCCCCTTCTCCAATGCTTGTGACACTGTCGGGAATTGTTACGTTCGCAAGTCTGGTGCAATTAGAAAACGCATAATTACCAATACTTGTGACGCTGTTGGGAATTGTTATGCTTGTAAGGCTATCGCAAAAAGAGAATGCCCAAGTACCAATGCTTGTTACGCTGTCGGGGATTGTTATGCTTGTAAGACCTGTGCAACCGGAGAACGCATCGGACCCGATGCTTTTTACACTGTCCGGGATTGTTATACTTGTAAGCCCGGTGCAATTAAAGAACGTGTAATTGCCGATACTTGTTATACTGTCCGGGATTGTTATACTTGTAAGCCCGATACAAAATTCAAATACCCAATTTCCGATACTCGTGACACTATCGGGGATTGTTACGCTTGTAAGGCAGGTACACTCATAGAACGCAGAATTACCGATGCTTGTGACTCCGTTACCAATTGTTACGGTTTTGATTGATAATCGCGTGCTGTACCAAGGTGCAGTTGATGAAGAGTAATTTGTCATCTTGCCCGTACCGCTGATAACAAGTTCACCTGTTGCGGTATCGAGTGTCCAGATGAGGTTATCGCCGCAGGTACCACTATAACTTTCAGCACTTGCTTTGGTGTTAAAGTCAAGCCAATCAAAACTGAGCCAATCAAGGTTCAGCTCCATTCCAACAAAACCACTCAGCGGTGCGGCGGTAAGTATCATAATAACCACCATAAGCGAGGCTAAAATTTTCTTTATTCTTTTCATCCGGATTCCTCCTAACGAAATATCTCTGTTTTTATGCGAATAAATAACCATATATTTTGATTGTACCACTTCTGGCATATAAATGCAATTATGCAATGTATCAAAAAATGTGTTTTGAAATATATTCGGGGCACATTATACCATCATAAACATAATAATTTTACCTACTTTCCCCTCAAGGGTTGCTTTTTCTCGTCATTTGAGCACCTTTTGACGAGAAAAATATACAAACCGAGCCTGATGCCATTTAGCAAAAGGATCGGTTTGTTTTTTATATAGAATATTTAAGCTGATATGTTACGCTGCGACGGCATTTGCATTTACTCGCTCGATAACCTTGCGGATACCCATCCAGACAGTGAGGTCTGCAAACACTTCAACAACACTTCCTTTATCGGTAAACGGAGATTCCTGAAGCACCGAAAGGTCTTTCATCAAACCGTTGTGCACGATATATTCGACAATCTGATTTACAAAATAAATCTGTCTGGAATCAAGATTAACATTATCGAGAAATTCTGCAAAGGCTTCCTTCGCGGCAGTCATATCAAGTCCTACTATTTCACGGACAAATTCACCGAGCGGTTTTTCACCGTACTCTGCTTCATAGTCTGCTTTTGAGCCTACTTCACTCCACAGAATTTGTTCAAGAACTTTTACATCGTCTGTGTTGAGAGGGATGTTCGATTTCAACTTTGAGATTACCTCGTTATCCTGATGCTGACGAACATAAAACTCTGCTTTTGCTTTGTAGTTCTTAAGGTCGTCGTTCTCGAGCTCAGATTCATTCCACTCGATAGAGAGTATTTCATCGTCGAAATTTGTGTCATATATCGGTCCGTCATAAGGAATGTATTTAATTAAATTTCTTAAACTCTTACGAATGTGCTCGAACTCATTTATTCCTGCTGTATCAACATAATCGGTGTGCAGGATTTTGTTAATCAGTTCGGACTGAACCATAATTTCAGGGATATTTGCAACACTTGCAACTCCTGCAACCTTCTTGAATAAGTCGCTTCTTGCACGGTTGTATTTTTTGCCTACGAGATATGCAAGCTCAATGCCGTACATAAGAGCATCAAATCGCATTGCCTTCGGGTCGTCCTCGTCGGGTGTTATAAGAGGAGCAAGCTCGTCTGCAATAATCAATGTATCTGCATATGTAAGCGGTGTATAGTTGTCGGGATTCGCATACAGCTCAACATACTTAAGGTGCTGACGAACAGCAAAGTTTTCTTTGTTCAGCTCCCTTACCTTGCGAACCATATCGTCAACTAACTCTTTTCGGAAAGCGATAAGCTCATCGGTCTGATAATCAATATCCTGCAGCTTGAATACAATCTGTGACTTGAGGCTGAAAATAGCACCCTGCAAAGCAATCTGATTCGCTGACCTGCCTTTTCCGCCCATACGGAAGAACTCAAAGTTTCCGCAGAAGTCGAATATATAAAACATCTTCTTATCTTCACCGTCGAGAAGTCCCGGACAAAGACGGGTTCCGCGACCGATCATCTGCCAGAATTTCGCCTTACTCATAACTTTCTTGAAGAAGACAAGATTAACGACCTCGGGCACGTCGATACCTGTATCAAGCATATCAACGGAAATTGCAATCTGCGGCAGCTTTTTATCGTCAGAAAATTCATCAATAGCACTCTGCGCATAGTTGATTTTGTTGTCGATCACTTTTGCGTAACCGTTAAGATGCGGATATTCTTTATTGAAAATCTCAAAGATTTTTTCGGCGTGGCGGTGATTCTTTGCAAAGATAATCGTCTTGCCTATCTTCTGACCGTAATCAATTCTGATGCCGTTGGTCATCAATACATTCAGAACTTCTTTGATGGTGTCTTCGTTAAAAATCCATTCGTTGAGCGCAGAAGAACCGATGCTTTCGGGCATTTCGCCATCATGGGAAAATGTAGCCTCGTATTCTTCCTTGTCTGCATCGGACAATTCATCATAAACGATGCCCTGCTCGATGAATTTGAGCTTGGTTTCAACGGACATAAAATCTACAAGATAACCGTCTTTAACGGCATCAGCAAGCTCATAACCGTAAGTCGGAACACCGTTTTCGAGTTCAAAAACCTCGTAAGTGTTCTTGTCAATTTCGTCTTTGGGCGTAGCTGTAAGACCCACCAACGGTGCGTCAAAATAGTTAAATATATCACGGTACTTGTTATAAATCGAACGGTGAGCCTCGTCGCAGATAACCAGATCAAAATGACCGCAGGTGAAGAGCTTTCCTTTCTCATCCTTGACGGAATCGATGCAGTTCATCATCGTCTGATAAGTCGAGAAAACGCAATGAGCGTTGTAGTTATCTTTTTCTTCGCAGAGGTTTGTTACGGACAAATCGGGCAAAAGATTTACAAAATTTCGTTTTGCCTGTGTGACGAGAGAATTACGGTCAGCGAGGAACAGGATATTCTTAACCCAACCGTGCTGTAAAAGCACATCGCAAAGAGCAATAACTGTTCTCGTCTTACCTGAACCCGTAGCCATAACGAGCAAGGCTTTACGGCGGTTTTTCTTATCGAAGCTGTCACAAACGGCTTTGATAGCACCTTCCTGATAATAACGGCCTGCGATTGCCTTATCGACAATCACGTGGTTAAGGCTTGTCCGCATAGTCTGCAGGTTAAAGAGCTTTTCAAGGTCACGCTTGGAGTAAACGGTAGCAACCCTGCGCTCGGGATAAAGATTATCCGTGATTCGGGTGTCGAAACCGTTGGAAAGGAAGATAACGGGACGTCGACCGAACTTTTTCTCCAGAAGATCAGCGTAAAGCTTTGCCTGCTGTCTACCCTTTGAGACATCAACGCAGGTGCGTTTAGCCTCCAGAACAGCAAGAGGTTTGCCGTCGTCACCGAAAAGGACATAATCGGCAAAGCCAACCTCACTCTTGTTCGGCATACCGGGCAGTTCGTACTCGTTAATCCAGTCTTTGCCCTCTGTCCAGCCTGCATCATCGAGCATTGAATCGATATATATTTTTCGGGTTTTGTATTCGGAAATATCCAAAGGCTTCGGGACATAAGTCTGCTGCTGTTCTTCACGGCGTGCAGTAAGCTCAGCCTTGAGAGATTCATTCTCTGCAATAAGGCTTTTAAGGTCGATTTCCGCATCAGTCACAAGCTCAAGAGCCTCTTCAACAGTCAGCCCGAGCAGGTCTTTATTGAACTGGTTTTCAGAATAACTTTCGGAATAGCAGTATGCAACGAAATCGAGAAAGACAAAAAGATTTTCGAGGCAAAGCTCAGCTTGCTCAAGAGTGACTTTTTTGCCTGTATGGGTCGCATTGTTGCCAAGCTCACGGATGAGCTTCATCCTTAGCCAGATGTCATTGCCGACAATTTCTCTGAAATCCTCGTTATTCATAAGGCAGACGAGACGATCGTCATAGGGCATAGCAAGGTCGCCGTCAACGGAATACATCCATTTGACAGCCATTTCCATCGCCCTTCGGCAGTTTATGATACAAGTGGACAAATCAATATGTAAGGTCTTTTCCGCCGCAATAGCAACAGAAGAAAATGTATCAAACCGCTTGTCCTTTGTTAAGAAATCAAAGTTGGTCAACTCTTACCATATCCTTTTCTTAAAAATCTTTTATGATATTTTACAAACTAGTTTTAAATAACTCTTTATGAGTTTATTCATACCTCTATTAATGTTTTTTCAGCAGTAGTATAAACTGGATCAATATCACCTTTTTTAATATCCATATGAAAAATATTTTTATGAACAGCAATGTGAATTCTATTACGTAATTTTTCCATTTCTGTTTCACTTAGTCCAGAATATTTGCCAAGTTTATTTATTATTGCTTCTTCTTTTTCCAACCAATCAAACTGTGTGGAAGAAGAATATTTTTGATCATAATCAAAAATAACTAAATGTCTATTGTGATTATTATTTAACCACATCACTATACTGCTCCACCATTTCTTATCTGTACAGCCCATAGACATTCCGTAAATACAAACAATTGAACTTTTGTTAATAATTTCAGTTGCATCGTTATCATAATTCATTCTCAAAAGCTTATTTAATGAAGGTTTTACTATATAGCGAGTAAATTTTTTGTCAGCAGCTAATTCTTTGTTGCTAATTTGGCTGATATCATTAACACCAATTATTGGGTATTTATCACAATAACCATGCACATGAACGGTTTTACCAATGCAATCTGTGTAAGTGTATCCAGCTACAACTCTTTTAGCAATTATATTATCCTTTATCACTTTTAAACAATTTTCTAAAACCGATGTATAATTAAAGCTAACAAAATTAAAGATACGCTGTTCTTTGGCATAGGTGCTGTACAGCGTTTGTATAGTATTAGATGAATTAACAGGTAAATTGTCAGAATAAAAGTATTTAGTCAAAGCATCTTTGATTGTTTTTGAGATTACATCTGTTTTTTCATAAGACATCAAGTTCTCTTGTGATTTCAAATATTTAATAAACTCATCTTCAAAATCCCTTAATTGCAATAAAAAGTTTTGTTTGGTGCTGGAATCAAACTTTTGCGTATATCTACCTAATGCTGACTCAAAATCTGCCCAAGTATCATAATCGTTTCCGATTTCTTCTGACAATTGTCTAATGTTTTGAGATTTGTTTTTTGAGATTTCTTGGTATATTGGAAAAAAATCTTTAAAACTTGATTTCATTCCCATACCTACATCAAAACCGTTTCCAATCAAAAAAGTAATGTTCAATTGTTTCAACTTCCTTTTATAAATTGCTTTTTAATAATATGTGTATTCAGGTTGCATGTTTCACTTAGATAACGTTATAGTAAAAGTGTTCTTATGCTATATTTCATCCGAAATATTTTTGCATTAATGCTTTTTTTAGTGTTTCGAGTTTGTCGAGACTTTGCTGAACTACAAATTTTGATTTGTCGACTTGTTTAACAAATAAAGCATATTGTTCTTGTCGTTCTATCGGAGGAATAATCAACTTATATTCTCTCATTGCTTTAAGTCCAACATTCTTTATTGTACTCTTAGTTGAACTATTATCAAGGAACTCTGCGAAAGCATCACTTCTCATAACCCCATATACAAACACTTTGTTGATGTTTGTTTTAAGATTGCAGTAGCATGCACTCTTTCCAAGCATAACCTGCTCTCCATTATAAAAAGCCAATTTTCCTAAAGTGCCATTTATAGAGATAAGAATGGCATTATGAGAGATATCAATAAGATGTTTGTTGTAGGTTTCTTCGGATACCATTTTTGTTGCTGGTGTAATTACAATTTTTCCATCAATCAGATTGTTTCCATTGATAAACGGATAGCCGCCATTGTCATCATACTCAGGTGTTCCATGCAATCCATCACCAATACCATCGCAAACATCATTTAATGCCTTAGTTTGCCATCCCATATTATTCTTCACTGGATCTCCAAACATCTCGACAAATCGGGCTTTGACGAGTTCGTCAAGTTTTGAAAGTTGATGCTTTCGGTTATCGATTAGTGCACTAACTTTATCAAGAACAGAAGCTATCTCTCTTTGCTTGCAAAAGTCAGTGTGATATTTAACAACAGTATCTCTTAAAATAGCTTTATTCAAGGTTTTACCCATAACAGCTTTATTGCCAATATTATCAAAATTTAAAGATTGCAGTAAATAGTAGGCATATTCATTTGTGAGCATTGGTTCACCAACAGATACTTCAGGGATTTCAAAAGCCATTATTGCTTCGTTTGAATAACATTTAGTTGTGGTTCTTGCAACCTTACCTACAGATAATTTAAAACTCATTATAACAGTTCCAGGATAAATAGGTTTAATTCCTGTTTCATCCACAGCCTTTTGGGTTATAGACTCTTTTGTATGTTCAATAAATTTTCCGTTTGAAGTCATATCGGCAATTGATATCCACGGATGAGTTCCGTTTTGCCAATACTCAGGATTATTTCTATCTGGGGTCTTGCCCATTTGCATATCAAATAATTCGCACAATTTGCATTCTCTCATATAAATTTCCTTTACTACAGAGTTTGTAAAACGCTTTTAATCTCTGTTATTATTTGTTTTATCTCTAAAATATCACTATCCGGAAATAGCGTTAACACGGAAACGATTATAGAAAAAATAGTAAGAATTCCTACAAATAGAGCTAAAACATAATCTCTGTCTTTTAGCCTTTCAACCTCGTATTGAGCAATTCGAATAAGTTGTGCAATAGAAAAAGTCACAAAAGAGATGAGTAGTGAAACTGCTATATGGTTACCTTTGAAAACAGATAGGATAAATAATAATGCAAAAACATATAGAATGATTCTCACAATAAACAATAGACCTATTGTGAAACTGCTTATCAGTCCATCTATGGCACTGAAAAGTTTGATTTCTTTTTTAGGAATAAACAACATCCTTTTAAAAACCCGAAGTTGATTTAAAAAAGTTCTTATGTTTCTTAAAAACCTACAATTTATATGTGAAAAATCTTTTTCCTTGAGATACTTTTTTCTTTGTTGAACAATCTCTTGATACTCTTTTTCTAATGATTCCTGATTTTCCTTTTCTGCTATAGCATCAGCCTCTTTTTGCGCTTTTACAATAGCCTGAGCAAGTTCATCATAATCTATTTGCAAATTTACAGAATCAATATTGTTTATTACAGTAGATTTGCTTTTGTTCCTACCCATTATAACATTCCCTCCAACTCTTTAAGTCCGTTGGTGATTTTTTCTTCAAGGTCAAAAAGCTCTGCAATGATTTCGCTTGTCGGCGGATATTCAACGGCTACATACTCCGTCTTCTTATACTTATTGATTGAAAGGTCGTAGTCGTTCTGTACGATTTCATCTTTCGGAACGAAAAATGATTTTTCTGTACGCTCGCGTTTGGTTTCGTCATATTCCACCTCATCCGTCAGCGTTGCTGACACCTTCCCCTCAAGGGGAAGGCTATTAAAGGAACGGAAACGGGCAATGATGTCCGGAATATCGTTATCCTTGATTTCCGTTCTCTTGTCGTCAAGGCTGTAGCCGTCTGCCGTCATATCATAGAACCATACATTATCCGTTCCGCCGTGTTCAGTCTTGGTAAAGATAAGTATACCTGTCGAAACACCTGCATAGGGCTTGAACACGCCTGAGGGCATAGAGATAACTGCTTCAAGACGGTTGTTTTCTATAATCTCCTTACGGATCGCCTTATGTGCTGTTGATGAGCCGAACAGAACACCGTCAGGTACGATGCAGGCACATCTGCCGCCGATACGGAGCATACGAAGGAAAAGTGCGAGGAAAAGAAGCTCTGTTTTCTTTGTCTTGCAGACCTTTAACAAATCCGCTGAAACCGTGTCATAATCAAGACTGCCCTTGAACGGAGGATTCGCAAGTATGAGCGAAAACTTGTTTTTGTCAGTGTTCTGGTCGGAAAGGCTGTCACGGTATTCGATGAACGGGTGCTCAACACCGTGCGTCATCATATTCATAGCACCGATTCGAAGCATAGTTCTGTCCATATCATAGCCATAGAACATATGATTCATATAGTGGTCTTTTTTCTGCTTATTGAAGAAGATATCTTCCCTGAGATTCTCCTTGAGATATTCGCCTGCGGTTACCAGGAATCCGCTTGTACCGCACGCAGGGTCGCAGATTACATCATCTGCTTTCGGCTGCATCAATTCAACCATCATTTTTATAATGTGGCGAGGTGTACGGAACTGTCCGTTAAGTCCCGACTGTGCAATTTTATTAAGAAGATATTCGTATGTATCACCGCGGACATCCTTGTCCTGCTCCTTTGCCATAAGGGCATAGATTTCATCAAGCGCATCCACAACCTTTGAAAGAAGCAGAGGTGTCGGCAATTTAAAGATAGCGTCATCCATATATTTGGAGTATGCACTATCCTTCTTACCGTCAAGATTTTTGATGAACGGGAACACCCATTCCTGCATGGTGGAATACATTTTTCCTGCAGGAAAATCACGGAAAACAGACCACTTGAGCTGACTGCCGTCAACCTTGCGGTCACCAACGGTTACCTCGCCTGCAAAAATGCTCTTATAGGGCAGACCGAGCATCGCACTTTCTTTGGCGCGAAGATTATCCGAATCGTCAAGGTCACGGATAAACATAAGGTATGTGATCTGCTCAATAACATCAAGAGGGTTGACTAGTCCGCCTGCGGCAAAAACATCCCACAAGCTGTCAATTTTATTTTTAAGTTCACCTGTAATCATAATTATTTCTCCCTGTTCCAGACATAAGATGTGTAGCGTCCGCCACCGATTTTGATAATGTCTCCGCTTTTGACCAGCTCATTGAGTGTCCTCTGTACCGTTACCTGGCTGATGTCGGGGCATTTTTGCATAAGATCTGCTTTTGTTATTTTGCCGAGTGTATCTTTGATGATCTCTCTGATTCGGTCAGGCTTTGAAAGTCCGCTTGTAGTCAGCACCTTGACTCTGGCAGAAAAGTCGCGGTATGCCGAGAGAATTACGCCCAACATATACCGCACAAAGTGCGAATAATCATTCTCGTTTTCGTGCCAACCTCGTGAACTGTTCTGAAGAGACTCGTAATAAGTCTCTTTTGAGGCTTCAATAACCTTTTCGATACTGATGTATTTACCAACGATATAACCTGCACGGTAAAGCAGAAGCAGGGTAAGCAATCGGCTCATTCTGCCGTTACCGTCGTTAAAAGGATGAATGCAAAGAAAATCAAGAACAAACATCGGAATGATAAGCAGAGGATCGGCTTCACTTCTGCTGATTGCATCGTCAAATGCCGTACAAAGTGCTTCAATCGCAGTCGGTGTTTCCCAAGCCGTAACAGGCTCAAATCTGACAAAACGATTACCTGAATCGTCCTCTTCGGCAATGACGTTATCCGAATTTTTATACGAGCCACCAATCGACTTTCCGCTGAATTTATACAAGTCGCGGTGCAACTGCAAGATGATAGAAGGTTTAACGGGGATAAAGTCATAACTCTCGTGTATGGTCGAAAGCACATCACGATAACCTGCAATTTCCTGCTCATTGCGGGTTTTGGGTGTTGTTTTGTTTGTTACGAGCTTTTTAAGGCGTTCGTCAGAAGTGTAGATACCTTCGATTTTATTGGAAGCTTCTGTACTCTGAATCTTAGCTATTTCCACAAGCTGAGTGAGTGTGTCGCTTTGCGCTTCTATAAATAAGTTTTGCTCACCTTTAAATTCGTGTATTTGCGAAAGCATTGATACAATTTCGGGGGTTAAAAGCGTTTGCCATTTTTGATTGTAATCATAAGCTCTCATTGTAATCATCTCCCGAGATTAATTTGCTCATTTTTCCGATTTTGATACAATTAAATTATATGACTCGAACTATATATTTGTCAAGCTCAATTTGATCATATCTCTCAAAATGATCAAATTGAGTTTTCTCTCTGCCTATTTAAATTATTTTCATCTAACATATTATACCTGAAGACACGGGCTATATGAATTTCTCACACAGGGACAGATTCTTGTTGCTTGTGGGCAGAGGAGCAATACAGATATGCATTAAGTATTGTTCGTCCGCTGAGGTGCCGTGAGATGCGAATTGTTTTAAAATTCGCAGGCAGGCATCTCCTTCCAAACCAAAACGATATTTTAAGACAGTTTACAGTTTTGGTTTGTGTGACAGAGTTGAGAGAATTGTTTTAAAAACAACTCTGTCACGGAACGGTTGCTTTTTGAAAGAAAAGAACCGGTCCATGCTAACGGTTATTCAGTTATTTAACGGAATAACCAGTTAGCAGGACGAAGAAGTGTTTTTCACTTCGGTGTAATGGGTTTGCATCGACCCTTACGGATGAATT
>JAZSPL010000055.1:0-11001 GCA_045537435.1 Acutalibacteraceae bacterium | reverse complement strand
AATAGGAACAAAACTTCTTTCGGAAATAGAAAATGAATATCCGAACCAAAGATATAAGTTGTTTACCAGTACAAAAAGTATTAACAATATAAGATTATATGAAAGATTGGGATATAAAATATTTAAAGAAGAAGCGGTATCTCAGGAATTGAAATTTGTGTATTTACAAAAATATTAAGAGGTAAAATTGTATAGTAAGGAACAAAGGTTTTTTAAATGAGTAGAAAAAGGAGAATAGCATATGAGTGTACTTGTGTTAAATACATTATCTGAGTATAATGATGAAGTTTTGGAATTGCAAAATCAGATATGCGCACAGTCTGAGGGCAGTGAGGTGGTTTGTACAAAGGAAATGAAAATATCTCATTGTATTGGTTGTAATTATTGTTGGCTGAAGACACCAGGAATCTGTACAATTAAGGATGACTATGAGATTATTCTTAAAAAAATTTTACAACATGAGAAGATTGTTTTCATTACAGATATAAAATTTGGATTTGTATCTTATCAGACGAAAAATTTGTTGGATAGAATTTTGCCGATTGCAACAATGTATTTACAGTTTGTAGATGGTCAGATGCGACATGTACCGCGTTATGATATTCGTCCGCAGATGGGAATTGTTTATACGGGGAATGCAGAACATACATATCTTGAAAAATGGATGGAGAGAACGACACTTAATTTTGAAAGTACCTCTCTTGGTGTATATCCGTTAGAAGAAGGAAGGGGGATTCTTTCATGCATTTAGTAATAATTAACGCAAGTCCTCGTGTGGAGGCTAAGAGCAATACAGCGCGAATTATCCGCACTTTTGTCCGTGGATTCGAGGAGAGCGGAAATACAACAGAAGTTTGGCATTTGTCGGATAAAAAGCAGTGGACAGGTGCTAAAGAAGCATATGAGAAAAATAGCAATATTTTATTTGCGCTTCCTTTGTATGTAGAAAGTGTGCCGGGAATTATGTTGGAATTTTTAGAAACTTTGCAACCGAAAAAGGAGGACGGCACGAAAATGTCTTTTATACTACAGGGAGGCTTTGCTGAAGCCAGCCAGCTTCGGTGCGGAGAGGCATATTTAGAAATATTACCGTCATATTTTAACTGTGAATATAATGGAACGCTGATTAAAGGGGATAATTTTGGCCCTTCTTGGATGCCGGAGGACATGGCAGAGAAGCTGGTAGCACATTATGAAAAGATGGGAAGATCTTTTGCACAGAAAGAAACTTTTGACAAGGAAGAAGTAAATGAATTTGCTGCCCCGGAGTATTTTTCGGAAAAAGAGATTCGACAACATAAGCGTATTGGTAAGTGGATGCAGAAAGCATTATTTCACTATATTGCGAAGAAGAATGGTTGCAGGAAGCCGCTGGATGATAAGCCTTATCAAGTAAAATAGATTGATAAGAGAGAGTGACCAGTGTTTGAAAGAAAAAAGAACGTTAGCTGATTTAGTGATTTTCGACTAGAAAAGTGCTAATAAATTTGCAATGCCAACCTACTTGAAACTTTCAGTCTTGCGGAGAGATTGAAAGCAACAGAAGATTTGAAGTTGCTGGAGAGATGTATGTTTAGAAAAGAAGTAATAAGAGAAAAAATATTAGGTCTTGGAGCGGATGTATGTGGATTTGGAGGATTGGAGCGTTTTTCGGAAACGCCGATAAATTTTCATCCCATAGATATATACCCAGATTGTAAATCTGTAATTGCAGTGGGAATAGCACTTCCAAAAGGCTTGTTTCGTGTTGAGCCGAGATTGATATATGGACATTTTAATGCAGATGTAGTCCATAAAGTAGATGAAGTGGTTTTTGCGGCAGCCAAAATCATAGAGAAGGAGTGTGGAGGAATATGTGTACCAATTCCTTCAGATGACCCTTATGAATATTGGGAAGAGGAAACCATGACAGGAAAAGGGTTATTGTCAATGAAACATGTGGCAGTAGCCTGTGGAATCGGTCAGATTGGAAAAAGTAGCTTGTTGCTTAATCCAGAATACGGAAACAGACTTGAACTAGGCGCTATCTTAACCAATGTGGATTTTGAAAGCGACCCAGTTTGTGAAAATATATGTATTTCTGGATGTACAAAATGTTTAGATTCCTGTCCTGTATTGGCAATACAAGATAATTCTGTTACGCAAAAGAAATGTAGACAGAATACATACGGCAAGACAACAAGAGGATTTAATACTGTTGATTGTAATAAATGCAGAAGTGAATGTCCGATGCGTGATGGTATTCTTTGAAAAAAGAGTTCGACAACTTTCAGTCTTACTGAGAGAATGAAAGCACGCATGAATTTGAATTTGTCGAATTTATTAGCGTGATTAATTTTGGTTAATGATAAGGAGTGAAGAAATAATATGAAAAAGATTGGTTTGGTTGGTGGAACAGGTCCGGAATCCACTATTATGTATTATAAGGAGTTGAATTCAAAAATTGATGAGGTTACGGGTGGCATGAATATGCCAGAATTATCAATAGAAAGTGTGAATTTCCGCAAAGCATGGGAATTGGTTTCGACGGAACAATATAAAGAATTAGCTGATTACCTTTCTGAAAAAGTTAATAAATTGGCTGGAAGTGGAGCTGAAATCATAGCGTTAACTGCAGCTACCATGCATATTGTATTTGAAGAAATAGAAAACAATACAAATATTTCTTTAGTGAGTATTCCGAAAACGGTATGCAATGAAGTTATAAAAAAAGGTTATAAAAAAATTGGCTTATTGGGCACTATTTTTACGATGGAGCAGGATTATATGAAAAAAGATTTGCTTCAAGCAGGAATAGATGTAATTGTCCCGGATAAGGCCGATAGAGAACTTGTTGCTAAAAGAATATATGAGGAACTTGAAGTGGGTATTGTGAAAGAATCTACATTGCAAGAGTTTAGTGAAATAATTAACAAAATGCAAAAAATGCATGAAATAGAAGCAATTGTTTTGGGCTGCACAGAATTGCCGTTGATACTGAATAACGATAACTGTACACTTCCGTGTTTGGACAGTGTAGCAATACATATTGAAGAGCTTATTGAATTAGCCCAACACTGATGAAAATTTCAGTCTCACAGCGAGATTGAAAGCACGCGTTTACTTGAATTTATCGGAGGAATATTATGGATAACAACAAAATTGCAGAATTTATCAAGAAGCAAAAAGTTGCTTTTATCTGTTCTGTTGACGAAGAGGGATTTCCCAATGTAAAAGCAATGCTTAGACCGAGAAAAATCGATGGCTTAAGCCAGTTTTATTTTTCAACAAACACTTCTTCAATGAGAGTAAAACAGTATATAAATAATCCGAATGCCAGTATTTACTTCTATCATAAAGGATTGATTAAGTACACTGGTGTTATGTTAAAAGGTAAAATGGAAGTGTTAACTGACCAAAAGACAAAAGATATGATTTGGCGCAAAGGGGACACGATGTTCTATAAAGGCGGCGTTACTGACCAAAATTATTGTGTTTTGAGATTTAATGCAGAAAGCGGAAGATATTATTGTGATTTGAAAACAGAGAGTTTTTCAATAGAGTAATATAAATTCCAATTTATCGGATTGTTACTAAATTGAGCTGTAAACACAAAAATCGACGAATTTCGACAATAAGTTCGTCGATTTTACTTTTTACTTTTTACTTCTTCACTAAACTTCGGATCGATTTTGGGGAAGCAATAAGTAAGAGTGAATAAGTGATGGCGAGGTAGTCATCAAGGAGAAAGAAAAACCTCTCCCAAAAATGTTCTTTACTTGTTTTTTCATCACTTATACATTATAATGATTAAAATAATATTTAAGGAATGATGATATGCTTGGTGCTGCGAGATTCTGGAGTACGGTTGTTGCAATACTGTATTATATTGCTTCTTTTGGAGGGTTAATTCCGATTGACGAGGGCTATATAAATACGTTTGAATCTAAGAGGGCTATTATGTTTGAAAGTATCAGTGCAGAAAAAATGAAGCTCACCGACGAAGAAAAAGAGCTTTGCGAAAATTGGTTCAGTAATAATCTTTCAACTACGGCAGAAAATTATCCGTTCACATTCAAGGTTAACGGCAGAAAATTCAAGCCTGATGAATGGGAAAAGAAGCTTGATGATTCAGCCGAGTTCGGCTCTGTCTATCGTGGCGGAAAAACAGAATATCTGATTCTCACAAACAATGACGAAGGTCTTGAAGTTACTGTTGAAGCAACTGTTTTCCCTGAAAACGCTGCTTGTCAATGGACGGTTTACATAAAAAACAACGGCAGCGACAAATCGGGCGTTATCAGCGATTTCTGTGCGATTGATTCATCCTTACAAACAGGAAAAGCAAAGCTGTATTATTCAATGGGAAGCAACACAGCACAAAGCGACTTTTCATTGATAGAGAAAAATCTGAACGGTATCGGAAAAACATTTACAGGTGTTGACGGCAAGCCGACTGAAAACTATCTGCCTTATTTCAACCTGAACGGAGAGGATTTCAGCGTAATCCTCGGCATTGGCTGGACAGGACAGTGGAAAGCAAAGCTTTCGGAGCTTAACGGTAAATCCGAAATCATGGTTAAGCAGGAAACGCTGAGAGGATATCTTCTTCCGGGCGAAACAATACGTTCTCCGTTGGTTTCTCTTAATTTTTATAAAAACGATAATCCGCTTAAGGGCTTCAATCTTTTCAGAAATTGGATAACGGATTGTGTTTATTCCGAAAATATTACTAAAAAAACTTACACCGCAATGCAGGTTGCAGGTCCTGAATCAACGCTGACAGCCGACGAGATAATTGATATTCTGGATAGTCTCGATGAGTCTGTATATGAGCAGTGTGACCTTTTCTGGATGGATGCAGGCTGGTACAAATATAACGAAGGCTGGCACGACGGAGTCGGAAGCTGGATACCGGACGAATCACGCTATGATAACGGTATTTCAGAGCTTTCGGACTATGCGGCAGAGAAAGGTCTCGGCTATGTACTCTGGTATGAGCCTGAAAGGGTATACGAAGGATCACAGTTCTATATTATCGGTTCTCAGAATGAAGGTTGGTTGATAAGAACCGAACACGGCGACTTAATGTGGAACCTTGCGAATGAAGATGCTTTTGAATTCTTCTGCGAATATATCCTGAATTCTCTCAGGAAAAACGGAGCAACGGTTTACCGTCAGGATTTTAATTTTGCTCCGCTTGATTACTGGAAGACGGCAGACAAAAAGTTATACGGCGGCAGAAAGGGAATCTGCGAAAATCACTACGTTACAAACCTTTACAGGTTCCTTGATTACCTGACAGATAACATTGACGGACTGATAATTGACAACTGTGCATCAGGCGGAAAAAGGCTTGATCTTGAAATGACCTACCGCAGTGTTCCGTTCTGGAGAAGCGACTATAACTGCAGTTATCACCCCGATTTATTCAATGCAACCCAGTCGCATAATTACGGAATTTCATTCTGGTTGCCCATTCACGGTTCATCTCTTTATATGCAGAATGAATATGCCTCAAGGTCTGATATAATGCCGTTTATGCTTATGGATTTTTATTCACATCAGCATCCTGAGTTCGGATTCTACAAAGAGCAGAGAGCATTGATGACTGCTAACTATTATCCGCTTGATTTCGGCAGTTACGACAGCGACAGAATGATGGCAATGCAGTACTCTTTGCAGGATGCTTCAGAGGGCACGGTATTGATTTATAAACGTGCAGATGTTGCGGACGATGAATATACCGTTAAACTCAACGGGCTTGTGCCGTCAGAAGTATACAATGTTTATGACATTGATAATCCCGGAACAATCCGCAGTTTTACGGGCGAAGAGCTTATGAATAACGGTATAACACTTCCGCTTCCCGAAGGAGAAAAAGCAATTATACTGATGTTTGGTGCTCAATAATTTCAAATTCTATATAATAAAGCCCTTGAGAAAAATCTCTTCTCAAGGGCTTTAAAAAATTTCTGCTTTGTTGATTATGCTGAATTTACAGGTGCTTTTTAGTGGATTTGATTATATTGTTTTTTTCGCTTTATTGTAGTAAAATATTACTATTAAAGAAATAAGGAGATGGAAAGACTATGGTGAAAAACAAAAAGGTTTCCGCCAAAGCTCCTGCAAATGCTCTGCCGTCAGGTATGGGCAACAGCGTTACAAAATTTGAATATGTCTGCCTGATGCTTGCACGTATCGGCGGAATGTTCGGAACAACTCTTACAGGTACACTTGCTGCAGCCTTCCTGCACGAGCTTTATTATGGTCCTGTAGGCGTCAATTCGGATGAGATTGCAGAAATCCTTGCTGTTCAGACAACACTTACAACTGTTCTCGGTATAGCCGTCGGTCTTATATCGGCTACAATCGTACAGAAGTGGAAGACACGTTGGGGCAGATACCGTCAGTGGTACATCATCTGCCTTTTGCCGATGTTTGCACTTACGGTTCTCTACTTCTACGTTCCGCAGGGTTGGACCGTTCAGCAGATGACATTGTTCCGTTACGGAATTGCTTGCTGTCAGACAATCTTCAATGCATTCAACAACCTCGGACAGAATGTTGCTCAGGTTATTTCTCCGAACCCGAAAGAAAAGAAAACTGTTGCAACAATCTGGCAGCTTTCATACTATATCGGTTACGGCGGAGCATATATTGCAACAGCTGTTTACGGAATTTTCAGTGATGATAAGAATCAGATGTATATGACACTCGGTGTTGTTGCAGGTGTAGTTACATTGTTCGGTAACCTTATGTGCGGTCTTTTCTGTAAGGAAAGAATCGAGCTTCCGAAGAAAGAAAAGGTCAAAATTTCAAAGACTCTTCTCACCCTTTTCAAATACAGAAACTATCGTGCATATCAGTATATGGCATGGGTTAACAACTTCGCTGTGCTCGGCAAGATGTCAACATTCCTTGCAGCAATTACCGTCGGTTCAGCAAACAACCTTCTTCTCACACTTCCGACTGCAGTCGGTACGGTTGTGGGTAATCTTATAACAACAAAGCTTTCCAAGAAACACGAGCCCACAAAGCTTCTTAAATTCTGCGGACCGTACTCTATGGTTTCGGCAGGCATACTTTTTGCAATCTGTTTTGTTGAAGCAAAGATGGGTATTATGTTCTTCTCAGGCTGGAACAGCATTTTCTTCTATGTATTCTATTTCCTCTTCGGTGTAGGTATCGGTGTTCAGGAGCTTTCAAAATCTCATTTTGATGTTGAATACTACGACTATCTTGAGTGGCAGACGGGCGACCGTATCGAAGCTATTCAGGGCGTTATTCCGGGCTGGATCAATACAGCAATCAACTATGCAAGAGAATTGATTATTCCGTTTATGATTGCATGGGTTGGTTATGAATCTTCATCCGAAGGTAACCTCGTTGCAACAATGCAGGCAAAGCCGGATTATCTGAATACCTGTCTCTGGATTCTCGGATTCCTTCTCTTTGGCTACACTCTCAGCAATGTTCTCAAAGCAATTATCCTTAAAACACTTTATGACGTTGAAGGAGAAAAGAAAGAGCAGATGTATCGTGAACTTGAGCAGATCCGTGCAAAACGTCACGAGGAAAACAAAGCTATTGCAGGCAAATAAAGAAAAAGAGGAATTTTTATGGAAATGTATGATGTATTAATTGTCGGTGGCTCTACAACAGGCTGTTGGTTTGCAGAAAAAATGTCCGAAAACGGCAGCAAAGTTCTTGTTATAGAAAAACAGCTACCCGATGATGTTTCCAGAACATACGATATCTTCCATATGGGTGAAGGAGAAATGGAGCGTTTCGGACTTGACACTCTTGACGAAGATAATCCTGTGCGCGAATTCCGTTTTGAGCATTCATCAATGATTTCGCCTTACGGTACATATTATAAAAGAGGTGCTGACTCGCCCGTAATCGGTCTTCATAAGCACGATTACATTATGCTTATGGCCGAAAAGGCAAAAGCGAAGGGGGCAGAGTTCATTTACGGTGCAGACTTTAAAGATTTTGTTTACAATGCTAACGGAAAAATTGCAGGTGCAAAATTCACAACAGCTGACGGTGAGCAGACAGCTTATGCAAAAATTGTTGCAGACTGTTCGGGTATTCCGTCCGTTGCAAGACGTAAGCTTCCCGATTCATCACCTGTGTGCAACTTCACTATCACGCCAAAAGATATACTTTACGTTGTGCTCTATTACATCAAATATCTTGACGAAAACGTAAAACCGCGTGAATACGACGGTTTCTTTATGCAGTATAAATCATGGTCTGCTCCTGCAGGTAAAGACTATGATGCAATATTGGGTATCGGTGGCAGCTATTCTTACGAATACGCAGAGGAAATTTTCAACGAGCAGTATTCAAAGAATGTTAAGTATCCCGATTACGAGGTTAAGAAGGTTGAAAAAGGTATGACACCGTATCACCGTTCGGTTTATTCTTTTGTTGACGACGGATTTATTGCAATGGGTGATGCAGCTTGCCTTACAAAACCGACCTGTGGTGAGGGTTGCACATCTTCACTTGTTCAGGGTGAAATCGCTGTTGAGGTTATTTCCAAACTTCTTAAAGAAAAGCTCCCGCTTACAAAAGAAAATATGTGGAGCATCAACTCAAGATATATGAAGGCTCAGGGTAAGGATTTTGACTTTATGCGGCCGCTTCTTATGGGTATCGTTTCCCTTACATATGACGAAGCTGAGTATATGTTTGCAAACGATATCGTTTTCAGCGAAGCTCTTTTCGGCGGAATGGAAGACAACAACCTCAGCCTCAAAGGAAGCGACGTTGCTTCGTGGCTCGGAAAATTTGCCGCAGCTGTCGCAAAGAAGAAAATCAGCACTGCTTCAATCGGCAGTATAATCAAAGGTCTTAAGCAAGCTGTTGAAATCGGCGCACTTTACGATAAATATCCCGAACTGCCGGAAGACTTCCCTGCATGGAAAGAAAAGGCAGACAGAAAGTGGGCAGAAATAGGCACACTCGCCGACACCTGCGACCCTGAAATCCTTAAAAAATTAGGAATAGCATAAACAAGTAAAGCACTTGCTTCAGCTGAAGCAAGTGCTTTTTAAGTTAAATTATACTTTTTAAGAATTCATAACCCTTGGGCACGCCTGTAAGCGGACTTTCCTGTCCTTCGTATTCAAGAGTTACCCAACCGTCATAACCGACACCTTTGATTAACTCAAGGCACTCCTTAACAGGCACAACACCGTCTCCGAGAACTGAACCGCAGAGATGGTTGTCTGCTCTTGTGCGGAAGTAACCGTCGGGGCGTGCTTCGGACTTGTCTTTATAATAAAAATCCTTAACGTGTGCATATGCGATGTAATTCACACCGACCTTAACGGCAGCAAGAGGATTTTCATCGGCACACATAAAGTTTCCGATATCAACAAGCCAACCGAAGTTTTCGTGGTCAACCGCTTTCATAAGAGCCTCAACACGGTCGCTCTGCTGACAGTAGTAGCCGTGATTTTCAACGGAAGTCCTGATGCCCTTTGTTGCCGCATATTCCGTAACTGCTCTGCAACCCTTTGCAAGTGTCGGGAGATATTTTTCGAAACCGTCAAGAGAAAATCTTTCCTCTTCGGGACCGCCCGTTGCATCGTGGCGCATAACCTTTACACCGAGGATTTCAGCAATGTCGATTTCACCCTTGAGGCGTTCAATCTCGCTGTCACAATCTTTGTTGATGAAATCTGCACCGATTGCATAGTTTGTAATCGGAAGTGAAAGCTCGTCCGAAAGAGCCTTCAAAGCCTTCGCGTGGTCGATTTTTGCTACGCCTTCAGGAGGGTTGATTTCTGCAAATTCGATGCCGTCAAAGCCCATCTCCTTTGCAAGGTGCATACGGCAGAAATCATCTGTACCTAAAGCCGAATAACTATAGCTGCTGACAGAAATTTTCATAATCAAACACCCATCTTACCGTTGAGGAATTCAACTGCTTTTCTGATATCGCGTGCAGGATCGTCGCCTACTTCGCGCTCAATTGTAAGGAATCCCTTATAACCGATATCTTCAAGAGCCTTAAGATATTCGTCCCAGTTTACACTGCCTTCGCCGAGAGGCACTTCGATGAATGAATCGTGAGTAACAATGTGTGATTCAACCATACCGTAAACGATTTCGGGGTCAACAAAAAAGTTCTGCTTGCCGTCCTTTGCGTGTGTATGTACGATATAATCCTTGAGGTTGTGAACAGCCTTTGCGGGGTCATCGCCTGTTACCATAACGAGGTTTGCCGGGTCAAGGTTTACGCCGACACCTGTTGAGCCGAGAGAATCAAGGAAAGTCTTAAGAGTTGCAGATGTTTCGGGGCCTGTTTCGATTGCGAAGTGAGCGTTGATGCTGTCTGCATAACGGCTGAGCTCGAAGCAAGCCTCCTGCAAGACCTTGTATCTGTCATGATTGGGATCAGAAGGAACAACACCGATGTGAGTTGTAACAACGTCTGTTTCAAGCTCCTTAGCAAGGTCAAGGATGCGCTTTGACTTTTCAATCTTTGCGGGATTACGGTCTGCGAATGCGAATCCGCCGCCACCGAGGTCACCGCAAAGAGCAGAAATTACAAGGCCGTTGTCCTTAACGAGATTAAGGAAATCTTTTCTCTGCTGAGCTGAAAGATTTTCGGGTGCCATTTCACCGCTTGTTGAATAAACCTGAATACCCTGAGCACCAACTTCAGCAGCCTTTACAACCGCCTCTTTGATTGGCACACGGAAGCTGTCTATAATTACACCGATAGGAAATTTGTACATATTAATTACTCCTTTTACATTTTTTATTATTATATAAAAAGTGAAAAGAAAATTCAATATAAAACTAAAAATTAATGAAGTTCCATCTCCACGTTCGATTTTGCTTCACTCCGATAAATTCGGGTTTGTCTGGGTCTTTTATTTCGCACAATCTATCTCTGTGTGCGTAGGGACAGGCCTCCCGGACTGTCCGTAGATTCTGCTGCATATCGGACGGTCGAGGACGCCCGTCCCTACTCGTTCTACTAAAGTCGGTGCTATA
>JAZSPL010000013.1:0-131104 GCA_045537435.1 Acutalibacteraceae bacterium | reverse complement strand
TTGTGTTATGAATACTCACTATGGTGCGAGAGACGGGACTTGAACCCGTACGGGATTACCACACGCCCCTCAAACGTGCGCGTCTGCCGATTCCGCCACTCTCGCATATTCAGTTACGTCCCCACACGGAACGATTGATATTATAACAAAGTAATATACGTTTGTCAACACTTTTTAGCAATTATTTCTTAAAAATTTTTCAGGGTTGAAAAACAACTGTTTTTTGTCCTTCAACCCTTAATTCTATTATATTCAGGACGCTTTCATCTGCAGTCTGAGCCTGTCCGCAATCATTGCAATAAATTCAGAATTTGTCGGTTTTCCTTTCGACGATTGAATTGTATAGCCAAAATACGAACCAAGCACATCAACGTCTCCCCTGTCCCACGCAACCTCGATTGCGTGACGTATCGCACGTTCAACCCTTGAAGATGTTGTTTTGTATGTTTTGGCAACCGTCGGATAAAGCAGTTTTGTTACAGAACCCATCATCTCCGAATTATTCACTGAAAGAATTATTGCTTCTCTTAAATAAGTGTAACCCTTAATATGTGCCGGTACACCAATCTGATGCATAATCTCAGAAACGATAACTTCAATATCGGTCGTAGGTTTGTTGGGTGTATATCCGCGCATCTTCCACCCTGTTATCTGCGCAATGCGCTGTGCAAGTACATCAACATCAACAGGCTTAAGAAAATAATAATCTGCGCCGCTACTGAGAATCTCATTTTCAAAATGAGGATTATCAACACTTGAAAGTATAACAATCATCGGCTTTTTAATTTCCGTCATTTCCTTAATCTGCTTCATAACACCAAGAGCATCAACATGAAGCATAAACGCATCCATTACAATAACGTCCGGCTTTTCAAACCTGAGCCTTGTAAGAACCTGAGAACCGTCCTTTTCAACAAGAACTGTATTATATCCGTATGAATTGAGCATTCTCATACAATTCTGGCCGAATTCATTGTTTTCTGCAATTAAAACTTTAAGATTTGTTTCCATGAAAATTACCTCCGTGAATTATTTTCACGCTTATATTACCATTTATCGGTAATTCTGTCAATATCTTTTTGACATTTTATGGTAATTTTTTAATCCTATTAAAACAACGGCAGACGGATTTAATCCGCCTGCCTGAAAAGTTATGATGCTTTTTTGATTTCAGTTTTTGTAATTTTTTTTGCCGTTTCAATCATATCCTCTGCTAAAATCCCATAACCTTCGGTGCAATCATCAAGAAAAACATGGGTTACGGCACCGACAAGCATACCATTCTGGATAATAGGACTTCCGGACATTCCCTGTACAATCCCACCTGTTTTTTCAATAAGACTTTTATCTGTAATCTTAATTGTCAGGTTTCGTTGATTACGGGTGTCAGACACCAGAACTTTAGTGATTTCAACATCGTAATATTGGGGTCCGTTTTCATCTACAGTACAGATTATCTGCGCAGCGCCTTCTTTTACTTCTTGCTTAAGTGCCACAGGAACAGCCTCTGAAGAAACATTAAAATCGTTCATTCTTCCGTAAATTCCTGTGTTTCCGTTAATACACAGTTTACCGATAACACCCGCAGAAAAAACACCGCAAAGTTCACCTGCATTGCCTGTTGTACCCTTATAGCAACCGCTTACAGTTGCTTCAACTGCTTCGCCACCGGAAAGCGGCATTATTTCCCCTGTGTCAACATCACAGACAGCGTGACCTAATCCGGCAAAAACGCCCGAAGACCGGTCATACCAGGAAATTGTACCGATACCTGCCGTACTGTCACGAATCCATAAGCCGCCTTTATAAGACGAATCATCCGACTGTACGGGAGTAAACACAATTTCTTTCAACTGTCCGCCACGTTCAATCTGCATTTTCAAGGGTTTTCCGTTACTTCCTGAAAATGCAGCTGATAATTCCTTATTACGATTCACCGTTACACCGTCAACGGAAATTATCATATCGCCTTCTTTAAGTCCCGCAATTTTTCCGGGACTCAGGTTACCCGACGGGGTTGTTACCTCGTCAATGCGGATAACCATTACGCCTCTTGTATACAGGCGTATTCCAAACACGTTACCGCCGGGTACAACATATTTCCTTTGAGTTACGGTAACCTTCGCTTTTTTTACAGGGAAAACATTAAACAGCTTTATTGAGGTGACATATTCTGCCTCACTTGTATCCGGACTTCTGAACTTTGAGCTTACCAACGCCTGACAGACATATGCCTTTCCTGCGTTATTTAAGTGATCATATTCCGAAACTGTCATAACATCAGGAATCCTGACGTAGCCAATCATAAGAAGCATCATAACTGCACTTACGGCAAAAAAACAGATCACACTGAAAATCCGAATGCATTTGCGCACGAAATCACCTCCGGATTTAGTATGACCTGAAAAAAATAAAATATTAAAAAGTGCTGCCCAAAAAGGACAGCACTTAAAATTTTAAAAAATTATTTTGTAATCGGAAGAGACTCAATCATCATAATCATATCAAGATAGAAATCAACAAGAGCATCCCTTGAAACACCGATTCCGATTGCATTTCCGTGGTCACCAACGCTTACAGGCATAACATTCCAGATACCTGACGGGATGTTACCCGGTTCATAGTCCTTGTGTGGTGCATTGAACGGATAAAGTGCAGAATTAACACTTACAAGACCGTCATTAGCAAACCACTCTTCGCTCAACTCATAATCAGTAATTCTGTTATTTTTATAGCTACCAATCATTAAAGAGAACGGCTGAAGAACTGCAAAAGTACTTGGCATAGGAAGGTATGTACCCGTGAGAGAAAGTTTTTCAGAAGTATCGAAAGCATACGAAAAGTAATATGTTTCGTCATCCATTTCTATATAGTCGTTAAGTTCAAGCAAAGTATCGGGAGCCATATCATACATAGCGGTATCTTCCCAATGGTTGAGCATAACTACTATGGCCTCCAACATTCTCTGCTCTGTCGGCTTTTCGCCCGGAACATATGTCAGACCAAACTGTTCAAGGTGGAAATCAACGTAGCCATTCAAAAGTGAACGTCCGAGGACACCGGCATATGTATATGCAGCAGTTGTCATAAGCAAAGAAAGATTAAGCTGGTCGGAAATATAATATAGTGTTGTTCCGTTATTAGGAGAGCAAACAGTCACAACCGAATGGACAAAATCATCCTTTCCGCCTTTGAAAAGCGGTGAACAATCGTCAGGTGATGCCGCCATTTCTTCAGCACTACCCTGTACAAGTAAAGCCTGAAGAAGTCGGATTGTATTTCCGCCGAAGCTGTGACCGATAAGGTTGATTTTGTTTGTATAACCGTTTTCATCCTTTTCGCCCCAACCCTCAAAAAGAGGTTCGGTGTAAGTTCTTCCGTAACGGCTGTGATTATGCTTCTCGGCATGTGCAGCACCGTAATCAACAGTTGTTCCCGTGAGCTGTGCATAAAGCTCGCATGCTCTGTCCCAGTTACTTGAAAGAGGTCCTACAGAAGCCGCACAACACTCGTAGCCTGCCGCCTCAATCTCTTCTACTAGATTACATGCATTTGCACCCCAATATGCAAGATCCTGGTCAATTCCTTCGTCTTCTCCCCAACCAAGGAATCCGTGGACGAGAACATAAGGATATTGTTTTTCGTTTTCACTCTTTTGTTCAGGCAAAACAAACCCCGGAACAAAAGAAACAAACAGCATTACAAATGATACCCAGATAGACAATAAAGCTTGCATACTAACACCTCTATTCTTCTATATACAGTGTTATTTTAATACAAAAACGCAAATATGTCAACAATATATTGTAATTTCAGAGTTTTTGTTCCGTACTGTTTTCTAATATTCTGTTGCTTAAATATCAAAAATATTCAAATTTGTTTCCGGATTCACTCTTCTGTTTACATCACCATTCAACACAGTAACATAAATTTCCGCGGTAATACTTATTACTGCATTATTAAGGTGACCACCAAAAAACTTGTAGTTTTCGTCTGATAATGCGATATGCAGATGAAGATACGGTACACCATCTTTCCTTGTGATATTACCGTTGAGTGCAATCATTTCAAACTGCTGATTGAATGTTTTCGGAAAATAACGTCCTTCTTCAAGTGAATAATATCCGACGGTAACATCATTTACCGCACCAAGTCCCTGCACGGTCGCTGACCTGATATTTTCATTGTTGCAAAGTTCCGTGAGCGAAGCCATAATCTCATCACCCACATCAAGCCTTACAACATAAACGTTATCAATTTTCCTATATTCCATAATACACCTCATAAAAAAAGACGGCACAAGGCCGTCTTTTAATTAATTATACGTTTGCTTCAAGATATTCAACTACATCTTTAACTGTTACAAGAGTAGGAAGAACTCTGTCGGGGATTGAGATTTCATACTTTTCTTCGATAAGGCAAATCATATCGAAAAGTTCGAATGAGTTGAGACCGAGGTCTGATGTAAGTACATCTTCAGGATTAACCTCTGTGATACGGCCGTCTGTGTAGTCCTGGAGCATTTCAAGCAAGTCATTTCTGATATCCATAATACTTTTCCTTTCTTATTTAGAGGCTGCAGCTTTTTCTTCATTACGCTTGCGCCAAATTTCATTGTAAATTTCTTCTGTTGCAAGAGAAATCTTAGTCACTGAAAATTCCTTTGCATGGGGATAAACGTACCATGTATCGTCAATAGTATTAAGGTCGATACAGTCCATACGCTGACCAAAACGGTAGTTATACTCAACGTGAACAGCATACTGTCCGGCTGATTCAATTTTCATTTCAAACGGCTCGCCGTCATAATCCCTGATACCTGTAACTCTGAAACCGTTCATATCGTGGATAACCTTAGCGTTACCGAGACGAACATAACCCTTGGAGTTCGGAAGGTCATTTACGTGACATTCGCTTTCAAAATAATATGTACCCGCAAGAACTTCTTTCTTAACCTGTTCACGTTCCCACTTGTACCAATCACTTGCAAACTTAAACTCTGTTTCACCTTTATCTGCAACGAGCTCACCATATTCATTAAGTGTCCAAGATTTTCCGCAGTGTTCGCAGAAAATTTTGGTTCCCTTGGAATTCATCTTGTATTCTGTCATACAGTTCGGACACTGATAAAGGACCTTGTGAAGACCTTCAGCACGCTTTCTGTAAGACATCTTCACTCTATTTTCGCTCTGCCAACGGAAATCATCGTTATACATAGCCTCTCGGCATTTAGCGGTGATTTCATCAGGAGTCATAGTCTTGATTTCATCAGGAGTAAGAATCTGCTCCATTGTAGTATGAAGACCTGTAACAAATCTCTTCTTATGGTCACCCCAGAACGGGTCATAAATATGATGTCCCTTGCAGTTAAGCACTACAACAGGCACCTTGTGATGCTTGATAAGCTGACCGATAGCATCAGGAATAACCTCGGTAACACCGCAAAGAGAATATCTTGCCTCAGCATAAATACCGAAAATCTGCTTCTCTTTAAGAGCCTGTCTTGCAACTCTGAGCAAGCTGATATCTGCAGTATACTTTCTCTTAGGTACTGTACCGGCTATACGAAGAAGATGTTCTCTTCCGATATAGTCGTCAACTGCTGCCGGATGAATAGCTCTGTAAGGCGCAATTGCTGCCATCATTGTGTAAAAATCATAGAATGAGTTATGATTACACAACATAATATATGGTGGCTTCAAGCCATCCATTCTGATTTTTTCAATTTTTTCAAGATGATGTGCTCTTCTGATATTACAATAAGCCCAAACAAAAGGAAGCAAATATGCTTTAGCTTTTATAACAGGCTTGTTCATGTCAAATTTTTCTGTTGCAGGAGCTCCTCCGCGAACGTATCTTCCATATTTTTTTGACACTCACCCATACACCTCCATAATAAATATCGCAGTGATTATATCATATTTGAAATCGTTTATCAACCGAATTTGTAAAAACCTATATAATTTACAAAATTTGCATACGTTTGCTTTATTCTTTATACAAATTAAAACAAATTCCATGGAAATTGTTTGTTATCCGGAACAGACGTAAATACAATTTCATCACAATCCCATTTAAAAGCTATCTCGCTTGACCAAAGTGCAACATTGCATCGGTTATCCTTGCTTCCGTACTTTCCGTCACCTATCAGAGGCAACTTACGCGAAGCAAACTGAACTCTTATCTGATGTGACCTTCCCGTATGAAGCAGGATTTTCAGCAAAGACATACCTTCAGCATGCGAAACTAACTCGTATTCAAGCTTTGCTTTTTTAACACCTTTCCGTTCCCTTTTGACAACATAGCTTTTATTCTTAGAAGAATCTTTAAAAAGCAAATCTTCAAGAACTGCAGAATCTGCCTCTGGTCTTCCCGAAACAACTGCAAGATATTTTTTTCTGAATGTTCCTTTTTGTATCTGCTTTGAAAGATTTGCTGCAGTTTTCTGATTTTTAGCAAAAACCATTGTACCGCCGACAGCTGTGTCAAGCCGATGAACAGGAAAAATCGGCGAATTCAACTGTTGTGCCAAAAGCTTAACCATATCCTGCGTTTTGTCATTCTGTGAAGAGATTCCGACAGGTTTTATACAGGCAACAAAATCATTGTTCTCAAACAAAATCTCAATCATCGTTAACACACTCTGCAAGACTTTCCGTTATCTTCTTAAGCTTTGCCATTTCCTTTATAAAAGAAATAATCTGCATGGCATTTGCGCCTGATTTCAATTCCTCGTTTGCAGACGCCATAAGAACCTTCAGGTCTTCAAGCCTAAATTTAATTTCATCCTTTTCATCCTGAGGCATAGGAATATTTTTCTTTTTATTCTTAAGGGCTTTGTTAAGTATTTTTTCAAGGTCTGAAACTTCTTGTGTAAGATCGGACAACTTTTCAAATCCGATTGCCCTACCCTCTTCATCTCTGATTATCATAAAACTCACCAACCTAAAAAACAAGCACAGAAACGAATCTGTGCTTGTAAAATATTAACTTATTTCTGCTCCTGAAGGAACTTGAAGCTGAGAGCACCTGTCTCTTTGCTGAGCTTTGCAACTTCTGTATTGAGTGCAGCCTTGTTATAAACAATAGACTTAACTTCCTTACCGTCTGCATCAAGATACATATAGTTCATATATGCGCCCTTGAAATAGCCAAGCTTCTCACGCATCATCTGCATAATGTTTTCCGGTACACCGATATATGCAGCAGCTTCTGCTTCTGTCATGTAATCGTTGTTTGCCGCAGCCTCTACAGCCTCACCCTGAGTATCAATAGCGTTGTTTTTAGCTGTGACAGCGTATGTAACGCAAAGCGCAATAACGCACAGAATTGCAACTACTGAAGAAATAATTGTGTTTTTCATTATTAAAACTCCTTATGTTTAAATTAACGTTAGTATAATAACACACTAACAAATATATTTCAATCGGTTTTACAAATATATTTTTCTGTTTATTCCCAATCCTTCCAGACTTCCGGTTTATACCCTACAGTTGCTTTTTTACCGTTACGTACAATCGGAGTTTTAAAAAGCGATTGGTTTTCAAGAAGCTTCTCTTCAATCGCTTCCTTACTTGCAAGATACTTAATAAAGCAATCCTCATAAGCTTTTGATTTTTCGTCGATAAGCTCATCCATACCACCGACAGCATTTTTAATGTTGCGATACTCCCCTTCGCTCATCCCGTATTTCACCAAATCAACAAACTGATACTTGATTCTTCTTTCTTTAAAATACCTTTCCGCTTTCTTGGTTTCAAAACATTTTGCTTTGCCGTAAATCTGAATATTCATATAATCACCCTAATATTTTTATCTTGATTATTATACTTTAAAATGATAATATTGTAAAGACGGAGTGATAAAATGAACATAAAATGTCCCGATTACATCAATACCGCTTTCAGACTGCTTGAACAAAGCGGTTTTAAAGCCTATGCCGTCGGAGGATGTGTTCGCGACAGTCTTATGGGTAAAACGCCTGATGATTGGGATATGACAACCTCGTCAACGCCTGAGCAAACAATGGAAGTTTTTAAAGATTTCCGGGTAATTCCGACAGGGCTCAAACACGGAACGGTAACCGTTATAATTGACGGTAATCACATTGAAATTACAACAATGCGTGTTGACGGCGAATATCACGATAGCCGTCGCCCTGAAAGTGTATACTTTACAACTGAAATTGAACAGGATCTCAGCAGACGCGATTTTACAGTTAATGCTATGGCATATAACCACACGGACGGACTTGTTGATATTTTCGGCGGACAGGATGACCTCAAGAAAAGAATTATCCGTTGCGTTGGTAATCCCGACACAAGGTTCAGCGAAGATGCATTGAGAATTATCCGTGCGTTACGTTTCGCATCAGTTCTTGATTTCGGAATTGAGAAAGATACATCTGAGACCATTAATAAAAATGTTTCACTTCTTAATAACGTAGCAAAGGAACGAATCCGAGTTGAACTCGTCAAGCTTTTGTGCGGTACTGCTGTTGAAAGAATTCTGACAGATTATAAGGAAATTATTTTCAATATCATCCCCGAACTTCGCACACTTGACGGTTTCAGGCAGGATACCCCGTATCATATTTACGATGTGTGGACTCATACTGTTAAGGTCGTTGCGAACGTTAAAAACACTCAGGAGCTGCGTGTAGCTGCTCTTTTACACGATATTGCAAAGCCTGAGTGCTTTACAACGGATAAAAAAGGAATTGCTCACTTCAAAGGACATCCCGAGCTGAGTGCTGAAAAAGCTGTCGGAATCCTTAAATCACTCAGATTTCCAAATTCATTTATCGAAACAGTTTATAAAATAATTCTTCTTCACGATATGTACCCTGACGGAAACAAGAAAACTGTTGCGCGTTTCTGTTCAAAATATTCACCTGATATTATCAAACTTACACTTGAGCTTATGCGCGGAGACACAGCAGGTAAAAATCCTGAATTTGCTGAGGAACAGCTTGATTCATACCGCCTTGCCGAAAAGCAGATTGATGAAATAATTGAAACAAATCTCTGTCTGAAAGTATCTGACCTTGATATAAACGGTGAAGATATCAAGGCTGAGGGATTCAGCGGTAAGGAGATTGGGGTAGTACTAAACACCCTTTTGGAGCTTGTTATTGAAGAGAAAATCATTAACAAAAAAGAGATTTTATTCGATACTGTAAGAAAGTTTAAAAATAAATAAAAAAGTTTTAAAAAAGGGTTGACATCCTAAAAGGTTTTTGTTATAATTCTGTTCGTTCGCTGAGGACAAAAACCGAATATGCGAGAGTGGCGGAATCGGCAGACGCGCACGTTTGAGGGGCGTGTGGTAATCCCGTACGGGTTCAAGTCCCGTCTCTCGCACCATATTGAGTATTCATAAGGGATTTGACCTGTGAATACTCATTTTTTATTTTTATACCAAAGTATATAACCCACTATGACACTTTCAGTTCAACCGTAAAGATGTCAAGTGGGTTATATTTTTTAATTACAAATTTATTTGTTTGCTAAAATCTTCAAGAGCCATTAACCACAACTCATCGTTTTCTCTTTCGGCTCGTCTTTTACAATAATTTAATGCACCTTCTAACAAAGCAAAAGGCATTTTTAATAATCTGTCAAAAATAACATATGCACCGGGCCAGTTCAAATCTTGTAACCATTCAAATAATAAGTATAAATATGGTTCGAGTTCGTCATCAGATTTTAATGCTATAACCCTTGCGCACGGTTCCCATATACATTTTGATTTTTCAGGAATTACTGGTTGAATAAACGGATAAAGGTATTTATAATTTTTTGCCTCGTTTATACCAATGGCAATTTTAGATTCATATTCTTCATTAGTGTATGATGCATCCCAAATAAATGATTCATAAATTTCGTCTAATGTCATATAAAGCACCTCACTTTATGTTAAGTATAACATAACCGAAAATAAAAGTAAACATAATGTACAATCCCTTATGAACGCTCGCACCAAAAATTCTCAAATGCCTTTTGGTATTTGAGAATTTTTCTTTTTTGAAAGATGGGTACTGTTGCGAAGCAACGGTATCCGAAGATGCGGGATTTGCAAAGCAAAGCCGTGTCCCATTTTTTCGCACCAGCAAAAAAGACACTGAAAGGTGTCTTTTTTGTTTTTATATAATCTCAAGAAAAACACACCGAGTTTAAAACCCGGTGTGTTTTTATCTTTCTATTAATCTTTAAACAGTTTTTTACCCAAAAGACCTTCAATAATCTTAACGTCAAAACCGTCTTCTCTTAAATCGTGTAATCTTCCGATATTGTTGAAGAAAGCAACAACCTTACCGATAAATCTAACAAGTCTGTTGAAAATTGACGGGAAGAATTTTTTGTCATATTCGTGGCCGCCGTCATCGGTAGTCTTTGTTATTGTGAAAGAATTGAACGGTTCTTCTGCGCCGACCTCGTAAGACTCTACAGTAATTGAATCTTCATTACAAGTGAGAATATTATATGTAGGCTCCTGAGTAAGATGTGCAAAGCCGATTTCTTCGTTAAGACCGATCTCGTCGTCACCGCGGGGTCTGTTTATCGAGCAGGAAACCATATAAATTGTTCCGTTCGGGTCAACCATTTCACTCTCAAGCGGAGCAACAATCTTGTTGTTACAAAGTACATTTGAAACAGTATAATAGTGGCTGTGACCCAGAAGAACAAGATCAACTCCGAACTCGTCAATAATGGGAGCCCACATCAAGCGAAGAAGTTCATTTTCACTTTCGCGTGAAGGAATTCTTCCGCTGTAAAGGTCATGGTGAGCCATAAGAACTTTCCATTTGACATCGGGATTTGATTCAACAGCCTTCTTAACAAACTTATAGTGGTCTGCGCCTGAAGTACAGTTAGTATCGACAACAAGGAAAAGAACATCACCCTTTACAAACCAATAATCATCGCCGATGTATGAAGAAACCGCAGCTTCTTCGTATTCATTCGGGAGGTTTGAAAACGTCTTATATTCAGCACCTTTACGGTCATGATTACCGATTGTTGTTGCAACAGAAACTGACTTAAGAATCGGAGAAACCGCAAACGCCTTATATTCATCCTCACGTCCGTCAGATGCCTGATCGCCTGCAGAAAGTATAAGTGAAACATCATTTTCTCTTGAAAGCACATCCTCAAGAGTGTTGTTGAATTTATATGATGTGTTCCTCAGAGATTCCTGATTTCCGTCGTCGCTGGTGATATGTATATCTGTCATATATACAGCCTTGAATTCATCATCAGAAGCAGTTTTAAACGAGTAAATATCAGATTCAAAATCACCGCTTATACATTTGTAGTAGTAAACTGTATCTTCTTCAAGCTCGGTAACCGTAACGTGATTTGCAAAATCACCTTCTGTTGCCTTAACGGAAGTACCTTCGAATTTTTCCGAACCGGTAAGCATACCGTTTGTGCTTACAATAACACTCGGTGTGTTCTGAGTTTCGGTATACCAGGTGAAGTTACGCTCAGATTCATCAGAACCGACAAACATAACAAGACCCGCTTCAGCATCAGCTGATGACCAGACAGAGTCCCAGGAAGTCTCGTCCATTGCAAAAGTCGGCACAACCGATGTTGCGAGAAGAACAGCCGTCAAGAGAAAACATAATAATTTTTTCATCATTTCAACCCTCTTTTTTCTTTTTTTAATATTATAAATCCAAACAGAATCAATGTCAACGATATATTAAATCATAATTACAGCATTTGTGAAAGTATTTGCAAATCGATGTATTTTAGATTGAAAAAGAATACTGAATATGATAAAATAAATCAAAAAATTTCAAGAGGTAGTTTATGAAAACTTTTCTTTTTCAGGGTGACTCGATAACCGACGCCAACAGGGATGACGAGAACGAAGACTGTTTCGGACTTGGTTGCGGATACGCTTTTCTTCTTGCCGCTGACTTGTTAAAAAACAAAAAGGATGAATTCCGTTTTTTAAACCGTGGCAAAAGCGGTGACAGAATAACGGATGTTTATGCCCGTATCAAAGAAGATATCATCAACCTTAAGCCTGATATGATGTCAATTCTTATCGGTGTGAACGATGTTTCGCACGAGCTGACGCAGAACTGCGGAGTTACTCCCGAAAAATTCGAAAAGATTTATTCAATGCTTATTGAAGAAATAAAAGAAGCATTACCTGAAATAAAGATTTTCATTTTGGAGCCGTTTATTATGAAAGGAATTCATACCGAAGCAAGATGGGATGAGTTCAGATGCGAAGTCGGAAAAATGGCAAAAGCATCAGAAAATATTGCCCGAAAATTCAACCTTGAGTTCATTTCTCTTCAGGATAAATTCGACGTGGCTGCAGCGGACGGTAACCACCGCTACTGGAGCGTTGACGGAATTCACCCTTCTGCTGCAGGTCATCAGCTTATAAAAGAAGAGCTTCAAAAAGCAATCACTAAAACTCTTGATTCGTGAGGTTAATCTATGAAAAATAAAACTTCATTGGTTTTTACAGGCGATATCGGCTTTGACAGATATATGTATAAAAAATGGGAAGATGACGAGCTTATTTCCGGGGAAATATTGGAGTTTCTTCACAGTGCAGATCATGTTATAGCGAATGTTGAAGGACCTGTTGCTCCCGTTGAGCAGAACACAACCAAAGACGGTGTTCAACAGCTCCTTCACACAATTGACCCTGCCGCAGTTAAAGTACTTAACAATATGCACGCAGATATCTGGAACATCTGTAATAACCATATTATGGATGCAAAGGAATACGGTATCAGCAAGACTCTTGAAATCGCAAAAGAAAACAACGTGCAAACAATCGGAGCGGGAATGAACATCGACGAGGCGAGAAAGCCTGTTATTCTTGACGAAGCAGGCGGAATCGGAATGTTCGGTGTGGGTTATCAGCGTGCATGCAGAAAGGCTGACGTTGACAAACCCGGTTGTTACAGTTGGAGCGACCTTGACGCAATTCAGGACACTATAAATGAAATCAAGGCAAAATGCCGTTGGTGTATCGTTGTTGCTCACGCAGGCGAAGAATTCACTCCTCTGCCCTCACCTTATACAAGAGAAAGATATCATAAATACCTCGAAATGGGTGCTGACATTGTTGTATCGCATCATCCACACGTTCCGATGAATTACGAAACTATTGGTGACAAGATTATCTTCTATTCACTCGGCAACTTCATTTTTGATACAGATTATCAGCGTTCACAGTTCAACACTGAGCTTGGTCTTCTTGTTAAACTCAACTTTACTGAAGATGAGTTCACCTGGGAGCCGATGGGTTTGGAAATTGAACGCGGTCCTGAGCATATTATCAAATCCGAGCTTCCGAGGATTTTTGTTGATGTACAGGAGGACGAATACAAGCTTCTTGCTCCACTTTCCGCTAAAGTCCTTGTTGCTGCAACAAAAAGACAGATGACTTATCTTAACCCCGCACGTTTTAAAGATGCAACCGAAGAAGAATGGACAGAGCACTTCAGAGAACCGCTTCGTACAGGACGTGTGCCGGGTGAAACACTTGATTTTTATATAATATGTCCTTTAGCTGAAGAAGCTGATAAGGGTGAATGGAAAAAGAGTAAGCTTGAAGAAGTAAAAAAATATATGCTTGAGCATTTCGGAGAGATATAAAACTATGACCAAGGAAAGACTTTCAGAAATAAGAGCAGCAGAGAAACAATCACATGAAGAAATATATTCAAGCACCGAGCTTTTTAAAGAAGGAAGTTGGTTGCAGAAACCTGTTAAAACAGTATTGGATATCCTTCCGTTGTTAACCGAAAAAGAATATATAAACATTCTTGATTTGGGATGCGGAATAGGAAGAAACTGCATACCAATAGCAGAAACTTTTATTAATAACTGTAATATTGACTGTGTGGATATTTTGGATTTGGCAATAGAAAAACTTTACCAAAACGCCAATCTTCACAAAGTCAAGGATAATATCAACGGTATTGTTTCAACAATTGAAGATTTCGTTATTAAACCTTGTTCATACGACCTAATTATTGCAGTTTCCGCATTGGAACACGTTTGTTCAGAATCTGCTTTTACAGCAAAGCTTAACGAAATCAAAAACGGACTAAAACCTGAAGGTATTGTTTGCCTTATAATCAATTCTAATGTTACAGAAACCAATAAAAATAACGGCGAACTTTTACAACCTCAATTTGAAGTAAATCTTACTTCCGATAAACTCACAAATATTTTAAATGACACATTTAACAATTTCATTAAACTTAAAGAAACTAAAATCAAACAGCAATACGATATACCAAGATTAGATAAAACAGTTTCATTATCAACCGATGTAATCACACTTGTGGCAAAAAAGCAAAATAATAATTAAATTAACCTTCATTTACTATTGCAATTTAAACCATTGAAGTATATAATTCTATTGTAAATTTCCGAAACGGAGGAATAAGTTATGGATATTATCAAAACAGCTGACAGAATGAAGAACGTTCACTCAGATATCAGAGGTCCTTTGTTTGTTGAAGCAATGGATATGAGAGCAAGGGGAATCGATGTTTTAAGACTCAACACCGGTAACCCTGCAACATTCGGCTTCAAGCTTCCCAAGAGCCTTGAAGATGCTCTTAAGGGCAACGAGCAGAAAGGTGTTGCATACTGCGATTTCAAAGGTATGCCCGACGCAAGAGAGGCTATCTGTGAATATGAAAAAACAAAGGGTATTGAGGGGATCGCTCCTGACGATGTATTTATCGGTAACGGTGTAAGTGAAGTTGTAAACTTTGCGCTTATGCCCCTTCTTAACGACGGTGACGAAGTTCTTGTCCCCTCACCCAGCTATTCACTCTGGGGCAACTCAGTTTACCTTGCAAGCGGTAACCCTGTTTTCTATACTTGTGACGAGAAGAGCAACTGGTATCCCGATATTGCAGATATCCGTTCAAAGGTTACCTCAAAGACAAAGGCTATTGTAATCATCAATCCCAACAACCCGACAGGTGCTCTTTATCCGAAAGAGATTCTTCATGAAATCGTTCAGATTGCAAGAGAAAACGGTCTTATTATCTTCTCAGACGAAATTTATGACAGACTGGTTATGGACGGACTTGAACATATTTCAACAGCATCCCTTGCCCCCGATATCCCTGTTGTTACAATGAACGGTCTTTCAAAATCACACCTTGTCTGCGGTTTCCGTTGCGGTTGGATGGTTCTCAGCGGTCCGCGTGAGCTTACTGCAGAATACCGTAAAGGTATCATTCAGATGACATCTCTCCGCCTCTGTGCAAACACACTTCCTCAGCTTGTTATTCCTGCAGCAATGGCTGATATGGAAACTCCGCGTTCAATGATCGTTCCCGGCGGTCGAATTTACGAGCAGAGAGAGGCTACCTGCTCAGAGCTTGAGAAAATTGACGGCATTACATTCGTCAAGAACAGTGCAGCTTTCTATCTTTTCCCGAAGCTTGATGTTAAGAAATTCAACATCACGGATGATAAGAAGTTTGCATGGGATCTTCTTCACGCTACAAACATTCTCCTTATCCCCGGCAGTGGTTTTGACTGGAAAGAGCCTGACCATTTCCGTATCGTTATGCTTCCTGAGGCTGAAGAGCTTCGTGCTGCAATGAGACGCATGGGCGAATTCCTTGACGGATATAAGCAGAAATAAATCTCAATTAACATTAAAACGGAGCAACCTTTCGGCTGCTCCGTAATTTTATGTATTCAATTAACCCTTAAGCTTGCCGCCCTTCATCTTGATGAGTTCACGGTAGCTGATGAGTTCAACATCGTGCTTTTTAAGATACTCGTGAACATACGGGTCTTTCATAAGCTCGTATTCCCATACTCTGTCCTTCCATCTTGCTGTGATGCCCTTGAGTTCATCACTTTCAACTGAAGGATGAACGAAAGTTTCAGTTACGCCATCCTCAGGAATATTTGTCCAGATTTTAAGAATAGTGTCACGATATACTTCGTAGCTTACACGCATATCGTCATTCCAGTCAGGGAAGAGAAGATAATCAGGAATAACAACATCGTATTTCTTACCCCAACGCTTTGAGAGAAGAGTTACTGCAGCATAGAGAGGATACGGCGTGCCCTTCGGGCAGATGCGCTTGTCGTGCTTTGTGTAAAGACGGTAAGCATAGCCGTATTCACCGCAGATACGGAGTGTCATCTTAGAAAGACCGAGTCTTCCTGTGTAATGACCGTAAAGCGAACCCATATGATTATCTGTATGTGAAGGCTTCATTCCCCAACTGTGTGCAAGGTCGATCTGCGCACGGATTTCAGCCTCGAGATCTTCATATGATGCATTCTTCTCAACCTGATCGCTTTCGTGCCACATATAGCCTGCTTCGTCCATAAGAGTCTTACCTCTTGTAAGAGGTTTCCAACGGTACTCGCCCCATTCACTTGTCATTGTAAGATGAACACCGATTGCATACTCGGGGTGTGCATTTGAAAACTCAACCGCTGCCTTTGCTGTGGGACACGGAATCATAACTGTAGCTGATTTAAGCCAGCCGCCCTCAAAAAGCTCGTTGACAGCATCATTAGCTGCATTACACATTCCGTAGTCATCTGCATTAACAATAAGATATTTAGGCATAATTCAATTCCTTCCTTTTTGGAAAATCAACAGTTTAATTATACCACAAGTGGTAAAAAAATCAATATAAACGATAGAGAGTAAATTTTGTTTATTTTGCATAAAGCAATCCGATAACCCAATTTCTGAATCTGCACGGAAACAGTTTACAAAGTATGCAGACAAATTTATAGCTTGCACCAATAGCATAAACGGGCTTGACTTTTGATTTGAGTGCAATTTTTGCAATATAATTTCCTGCCGTTTCAGGCTTCATACCCTTCTGCTCGTCACGCTCCATTCCGGCAACGCTTTTGGAAATCCTGCCGTTATAAATATCGTCACCTTCAAAGGTTTTCTTACGAGCACGAGTAAATTCAGTACAGATATCACCCGGCTGAATCGCAACAACGCTTATATTAAAAGGCTTCAGCTCGTTTGCGAGAGCGCAGGTGTATGATTCGATTGCCGCCTTTGATGCAGAATAATATGTCTGAAACGGAATGTGTGCAACTGCCGCAACGGAGCTGATATTGACAATCCGCCCTCCCCCGTTTTCTCTCATATACGGTATAACCGCTTTATTTACATTCACCATACCGAAGAAATTGACGTCAAACTGTGATTTCGCATCTTCAAGTGATGTGAATTCAACCGCTCCCGATATACCAAATCCTGCACAGTTGATAACGATATCGATTCTGCCTTCTTTTTCATAGACTTCTTGAACAGCAGAAACAACATTATTTTCAGAGGTAACATCAACCTTAATATGCTTTACTCCCTCAGCAGCTAAGTCACGCCTGCTGAAATCATAAACAATGCAGTTTCTCTTTAACAGTGCATCTGCCGTCGCACGACCTATGCCTGAATTGGCACCCGTTATTATTACGATTTTTCTGTCCATTTAAATCACCGTCAGTTCTTTATACGGATTGTTTTGATTTCCCAAGGTCTGAATTTCAAGATATCTTTTTCAACATCAGCAATATTTTTTCCGAGCAAATCAGTTTCACTTACTGTTTTTCCGACCGTCGGTCTAAAATAAGCAATACCGTCTTCGTCAGAATAATTGCAAAAACGGACAAGAATGTTGTCATCCTCACAATACATTGTTGTCATAAGAATCTCGCCCTTTTCAACTTTCAAATCGGCAAAACTGAAGTCATTGAGTTTTACTTTTCCAGCAGGTGAAACTTTTATTGACGGCATATAATTATATAAATATGCGTGTCGCTGAATTTCACTGTCCTTTACCGACGAACCGAAAGTATAAATTGAAAATTCACTTTCATAAACTCCATCAAGAATCCTTGTGCCGCACATATAAAGATTCGAATAAATCAACGGAATTTCAACGCGATTGCCCTGAATCAACGAGCCCATACATCCGCGATTGAACACGGCAACACCTTTTTGCGAATCGCGAAACCATATTCCGTAAATGCCTTCCATATACGTTGAAGAGTTGAATGACTCTTCAGCACTTACGAGTGTATCAACAAGAATCAGGTCCTTATCGTACCAATAATCCTCTGCCTTGCGGACTTCCCCACTCCACTCGGAAATTGAATACGGTAAATCCCTGAACATTTTTCTGTTTTTATCAAGACAGGTATTTATTACAAAATTCAGCTTTTCCTCGTGTCTGTGACCATCTACGGTCAATGACTTCTTCAAGCCGTTGTATACACCTGTTCTTCCCACATGCTCACCGTTAAGTTCAAAACGAGATTTACAATCAATTCTCGGATTATCCGAATTGAAGCACATCTTAAAACGATACGGGATTCCGCCGATTTCACCGCTGTTAACGGCAACAGCTCCGTATTCAGACACCTCAACATTCCAGCTTCCCGATGAAGTGCAGTTTGCGCCCTCTACACAAGCTGTGAACAATTCACCGTCACCGTTATCAATCAAACGATAATTACTCTTAATATTTTCAAGGTAAACAATGCCTTTGTTGTTGAGCTTCATTTTATAGACAGGAGTTGTCAATATACCTGTTTCACTATCCCAACAGCAAACAGAATCAGTCGGATTTTTAATCTCTGCCCTAAGCAAATAGCATTTAACCGTGAAAGCAGGAATTTTTGCACGGAGCTTTAAAACATATCTGCCGTTTGATTCAACAGCTTCACTTTCAATCTGCTTATCTCCGTCAAATACACGGAAACGGTCTGAAACATTAACCTCTAACCACTCGTCAATATCAAAAGAATGAGTATTGGCTACGAGTAATGCCTCCCCTTCTCCGTCAGTAAAATGATTTTCAATGACACCTAAAGCGCCGGATTTAACTTCATCTGAAGCCGACAGAGAAGCAGGAATAAATCTTCGCGAAAGGTCAAGCAATCCGCAGATAGTAACATCATGATGCTGTGCAGCAAGAGCATACTTCCACGCTTCGTCAAGCTTTTCTTTAAAAGAAGGAGCGCCGAACAAGCTTGCAAGTGCGCTAAGCTTTTCAGCCTGAACAGCCGCAACCTCCGCAGCACGTACACCGTTAAAAATCTCATTTCCGCAGTAACCCCACGGCATCTGGATATGAAAATCATTATCCGTCGTTTTCAGTTCATCCTCGGCTTTGCCGTAGATTTCCGGAATTTCTTCAAGAAGAATATACTGACAGTTATCTTTTTCAACTGTCATTTTTGTGAATTCTTCAATCGGCTGAGTGAGGTCATCATATCTTGACATAAGAAGCGGAGAGTATTTTGAAAACATCTCACTGAACTCCTCAACGGACTGAACCGTTTCGTCATCACTCGGCCAACGCGTCATAATCCAGTTATCAAGTGTTGTACAATTAAAACCGCGGCCTTCCTTATCATAAGTAGGTACGGACGGAATTTCAGAACCGTCCTTGCCTATCCACCGTCCCCAGGCTGAATCAAAGGTTCGCGGATATCCGTATCCCATTACGTGTGAACGGAAAATAGCCGCATCATGGCCTGTCAGTTTAAGAAGCTGCGGAGTCTGATTATTCAATGCATATTCAGAAATCGCATACACGGACGGTGTTTTACCGAAGTATTCAAGATTTGTACGGATAGCATAAGTGAGCTGCCTTGCGTTGGACTCTTCAGAAATCGTAAGTGAAAGAGGTTGTCCGTAAGTGGTTGCTCCGAGTCCGACTCTGTCAGGATACTTTTCAAGGAGTTCCTTTATCATATCCACAACCTCAGGGTCACACCTTGAGAACTCATCAAAAGTAAATGATTCATAGTCAAGTCCTATTTTGAGTTTGGGATATTTTTCCATCCAGACTGCAATATCTCTGAGTCTGGGCTTAACTTCATCCTTCCATAAAACATATCCGCCGTGGTCATATGTTAACAAATATAATTTTTTATCTTTCATAAAAACTCTCCTTTGTAAAGTCAAGTATAACATCACTGTTTTTCATTGTCAATGTTAATAAAACTTTATATAAAATTGACAAAAGATTATAAAATTGATACAATAAAAAAAGAACTGTAACAGGAGTTGATGATGTGTTTTTAACCAAAGGAATATACGATTTAGATGAGCTTGCACGCTTCAATCTGCATATACATACTAACTATTCAGGCTGTGCAAAGGATGAAATGAGTTTCGAGAATATTGTTTCAACCGCTGAAAAAGCAGGGCTTGAAATGATTGCACTATGCGACCATATTTACGAGCCCGAAGACCTGCCTGAGTTTCTTGAAAGCTGTAAAAACTTAAGAAAACTGAGAGATGAACTCAACCCTGATATCAGAATTCTTATCGGCGGAGAATTTTCCTGCTACGGAAGCGAAAAATATACGCTGAAAGGTATCGATATTGAAACAGAGTACCGCCTTTATGCCCAGAATCATTTTCACGTAACAGGTTGGGAACAGCCGACTGAGAAGACACCCGAAAATTACAAAGAGCTGACAAAAATTATGCTGAGAAATCTTTTCAAAGACAAGGCGGCTGATACAATTGCTCATCCTCTTAACGGCAAATATCTCACTAAAAGCACCGGTTGGAGCAATGAGGCTGTCGGCAGCTGTTGGTCTGACAATGAGCTCGGCGATATCCTGACCGAAGCATATAAAAGCGAATGTGCTTTTGAATTAAACACCGGCGCTATTATGGCAGATGCTCCGTTAGCAAGAAGGATGTTTAATATCGGCAAAGAGATCGGTGCAGTATTTACGCTCGGCACTGACGCCCACAGACTTGACAGTATTGACCCCAAAAACTTCTTGGATGACATAAAAAGAGTATTACTTTAAAAGAGGTGTTTACATGGCAACAAAAGTGTACACTCAGGAACAGCTTTTAAAAATGCAGAAAAAGCGTGATAAAGAAATCCGAAAATGGGAAAAGGAAAAAGCAAGACCGAAGAAGAGTTTTTACTTTGCATATCTCGTTTTTATCATCACTCTTATTTATGCGACAGATGAAATCGCTTCACAGATAGGCACATTGATGAAAACCGAAATTGCGAATGACCTTCTTGCTTCTTTCGGCAAAAGATCAGGCACATTCCTTGATATTCTCTCAATACTGATCGTTCCGTTTCAGGCAATAGGACTTTTATACCGTCCCCTTGCCGACCGTTGGGGCAGAAAAAAGTTTCTTGTTATAAACACATTCGGAATGAGCCTTGCACTGCTTGTAATTTTCCTGTCCGACAATCTATTTTTGTACTTTTTCGGTGCGTGTATGGTGCAGTTTTTTATTCCCCACGATATGCACGTTGTTTACATAATGGAATCCTCACCTACAGATCACCGAGGCAAAGTTTATTCTTCAATCAAATTCATTGCAAATATGTCCGTTATGCTCGTTCCCGTGCTCAGAAGGTTGCTTATGCACAATGCTTCAGAGTGGAGAATGGTTTACCTTATCCCCGCACTTGTCGGTCTTGTGACAAGCTTCATCGCACTTATGACCGCGCGTGAGACGGATTCATTCATCGAATCAAGACTTCGCTACCTCAGAATGACAGACGAGGAAAGAGAAGCTGAAAAGAAGCTTAAGGATGCACAGAACGCACAGGGCGGACTCATCCCCGCTTTGAAATTCGCGATGAAACACAAACAGCTCCGTTGGCTTTACATAACATCTTCAATCGTCAACGTCGGTTTTATCGGAACGGTTAACTACCAGATAATTATGACTTACGGATATGCTCAGCACCACGTAAAAGCAGGGCTGTTTGAAACAATTGAAGCGGCATATCAGGCTGTCAGCATCGGCGATGTAACTACAGCTTTGTTTATGTTCCCCGTAGGTTGCGCAGTTTCACAGGTTATAATGGGATTCATTTCCGATATGAAAGGAAGAAAATCAGCCGCAATCGTTACCGCTGTTAACTGCCTTATCGCATTCTTTACGTTCACAATCGGCTCCACACTCGGTTGGAATCCGTATCTCGTAGGTTTCCTTTGCGGTGCAAGCATCGGCAGCTACTATTCAACAAATGACGTTCTTATTATGATGATCGGCGAATCATCACCTACTAACCTCAGATCTTCAACAATGTCCGCACAGTTCCTTGTCACAGCTGTCGGCTTTGCGATATCCTACATTGTGGGAATCGGTATACCGTTCATAACAGGCCTCGGAAACGAGATTATAGGAGTGGTTTCACTCGCACTCCTCGTCCCCGGATTTATCGGCGCATTCTTTGCACTTTTACTTAAAACACACGATACCAAGGGAATTGATATGGATACCGTCACAGGTTGTGAGTGGGATTGATCGGAATCAGTTTAACTATGCATAAACATCGATTGATAACACACTAGTCATTAATTATAGAATACAAGAGAGAGGTTTTCAGCTTCTCTCTTTTTCTTTGATATATAAAAAATCATCATTTAATAACTGTATTCGATAACGCAAAACTACCCGCAACACTAAAATAAAGTATTACGGGTAAATCTCTACTATTTAGTTTCTTCGTCTGTCAGATATATTTCCATACTTTCTTGCAAAGCGGAATCAATATCTTCGACGACTGTGTCTTCATCTAATTGTAATTCACATTTTGCCTTTGCGTAAGCATCAGGAATATCCACTTTAATTTCAGCTTCGTAATATTTTTCACCGTCAGAATTAGTTTTCTCTGAAACATCAAATTCAGCCTCAGTTTCTTTTCCATTTATCAATATGGTCACTTTGTTTGATACGGCTTCAAAAACTTCAGAAACAGTTTCAGCAACAGCGCCATCAGTGGCAGCGTTTGCTACTAAACCTATGGAACAAAGAATTGAAATTACTGCAACCAAAGCAACAAGTGTTTTACTAAAACCTGTGAAATGTTTTTTGTTAGTCATACTCATAATCCTTTCAATTGTTTCATCGGAAGGATGAATGTTTGAAAAGGTATCTGTATATTGTTTTTTACTCATCTATCCACTCATCTCCCAACTGTTCTTTTAAGTTTACTCTTGCACGACTTAATCTGGTTTTAACTGCCGACTCTTTAATTTTAAGCATTTCTGCAATGTCTTTTATCGATAAGTTTTCGTAGTAAAACAAATGAATTACCGTGCGTTCTTTTTTAGACAGCCTCATAACAGCATTATACAAATCTATTTGAGTAGTACTGTCAAAGTTGGCACCTGAAACAAAATCACAATCATCAATGTTTTTGTGATATCTGAATGGTAATTTTATGTAGTTTTTACTTTCGTTAACGCAAACAGTTGTCAACCATTTATCTAAATGCTCATTATCAGAAAAGCTTTAGGATATTTCCAAAGTTTTATAAAAACATTTTGAAGGATATCTTCAGCATCGAAAGTGCTTTTTGTGAAAGATAGAGCAATAAGAAAAAGACGTTGATTGTTACGATTTACCGCTTGCATAAAATCATCATCTGTCATTGTTTCACCGCCTAATTGAAAGGTCCTTTCACTATAATAACAAATAAGTGCATAGAAAGGTTACAAAAATTTAAAACATTAAGAAAATCGCTAGTAAGTATTTTTCAATATATAAAAGCGGTGCAACCATAAAAGTGGTTGCACCGTAACTTTCAAAAGCTATTCTTACAGATTAATTCTTATTATATCAATCCCCTGCCGCCGGCGGTGTAAAGCCTTTGCCGAGTATTTCGTTTGCTTCCGTAAGAACAACAAAAGAATCGGGGTCAAGTTCTTTTACTTTTTTTCGTATTTTGGGTATTTCGTGGCTCCTCGCGGCAACGATAACGAGTTCATTTGTGTCGCCGGTATATCCGCCTCTTCCCTCAATTATCGTAGCGCCTCTCTTGCAGGTTTCGGTAATCATCCTTGCAATATCATCACCTTTTTTGGTAAAGATATAAAGCATCTTTCCGCTTCCCGTACCGTAGAGAATGTGATCCATAACCTCTGAGCTTGCAAAGATAAGAACCGCCGCATACATCGCACTGTCAACGCTTTTAAATACTATAGCAGCAGTTGTTACTACAACGGCATCACAGACAAGAATCATCGTCCCCATAGTCATATGCGGCCATATCTTCTTAAGAAGTCTGCCGAGAACATCTGTACCGCCCGATGTTGCACCTCGCACGATTATCAAAGCAATACCAACACCACACATCACACCGCAGAAAAGCGAAGCTAAAAGCTTATCTCCCGTATATGCACCAATCAATCCTGTATTCATAACAGCCGCAACGCCGTCGATACAAAACGAAAGCATTACAGTTGTCCACAGAGTTTTGAGTGTAAATGCTTTTCCTATAAAAATCCACGCAAGGACTATCAAAGGAATATTAAGCACCAAGCCCGTCAGACCGACAGGAAACTGCGGTACAAGATAATTAATGATAATCGCAAGACCCGTAATTCCGCTTTGTGCAATATTATTCGGAATTGCAAAAATATTAACACCTGCGGCATAAAGAATACACCCCAGGATGTAATAGATATTATCAACAGCAAATTCTTTTACACTGAAATTTGCAAAAACAGATTTAATGCTTTCACCCTTTTTCAATGCTAAGCCTCCGTTAGTTTTCGATTATGTAAAAAAGCTCTTTGATTCTTTCAATTTCATCTGAAAGATATAAGTAACCGATAAGCGCTTCAAATCCCGTTGCCATATGGTAATCGCTCTGCGAAGCATTTTTCGGAAGATGACCTGATTTAGCATTTCTGCCGCGCTTGTAAACGGCAAGCTCAGCTTCTGTAAGGTGAGGCAGGATTTTTTCAACAATTTCTGCCTGTGCAGAAGCCTTAACCTTCTGAACCGCGAGGTTATGAAGGTCATTTGCAGGTCTGTTTGCCTTACAGATGAGGTCTTCCCTTACAATCAGGTCAAATACCGTATCGCCGATAAAAGCCAAAGTCAACGGACTTAACTCGTTTGGTTTAACATCTTTTTCTTTAAGTAATCTTTCCATTTTTCACTTACGGCACGAAATCAAACTCAAGGTCATAGATAACAACCGTGTCGCCTTCCTGTATTCCTTTTTCTTCAAGTGCATCAATAATTCCGCTTGATTGCAGAACTCTCTGGAAATACTGCAAAGACTCATAATCGTCAAGGTCGGTTCTCTGCAATATTTTAAGAAGCCACTCTGCCTCAACCGAGTAAACATCGTCTTCAACAGTGATTGTAAACTTTCCGTTATTGTTCTGTTCAAAGAATTCAGCAGGAATTTCTTCCTTTTCAAATTTCTTTATCGGAGGAAGCGTTGCAAGTTTAGCGGCAACAGCGTTAATTACCTCCTGTGTACCTTCAACAATCGGAGCACACATAGTGAAATACTGATATCCTCTTTCAGTAAAATACTTTTCAAGTTTTTCAAGCTGTTCATCCGTTGCAAGGTCAATTTTATTACCAACAACAATCTGCGGAAGATCAGCCATATCCGGATTGAATTTGATAAGTTCAGCGTTAATGGTGTTGAAATCCTCGATAGGATCTCTGCCCTCACTGCCTGCGGCATCAATGATATGAACAAGCAGTCGGCAACGCTCAACGTGACGAAGGAATTCATGACCAAGGCCTATACCGTCACTTGCGCCCTCAATAAGACCCGGAATATCTGCCATAACAAAGGAATTGCCTTCACCCATTGAAACAACACCAAGTACGGGTGTAAGGGTTGTAAAATGATAGTCAGCGATTATCGGCTTTGCCTGGCTGACAACTGAAATGAGGGTTGATTTGCCGACATTCGGGAAACCGAGCAAACCTACGTCTGCAAGGAGCTTTAGTTCAAGGCTTACCTCCCATTCCTCGCCCGGTACACCCGGCTTTGAAAAGCGGGGAGCCTGCCTTGTCGGTGTAGCAAAATGATGGTTACCCCAACCGCCTTTACCGCCTTTTGCAGCGATAAAAACATCATCATCTGACATATCCGCCATAACCTTGCCACTCTGCACTTCACGGATAACGGTTCCTCTCGGCACTTCAATCACAAGGTCAGAACCGCTTTTACCGTTTCTTTTACCTGTCTGACCGGGTTCACCGTTCGGCGCTCTGTACTTTCTTTTATAACGGAAATCGGCAAGTGTTGAAAGATTATCGTTAACTTTAAAAACGATATTTCCGCCCTTACCGCCGTCACCGCCGTCCGGACCGCCTGCGGCAACATACTTTTCACGATGGAAGGCGACGGCACCGTTTCCGCCGTCACCTGCTCTTATTTTAATTTTGGCTATGTCAACAAACATAGTATTTGTACCTCGGAATAATTATTTCAACTCAGCTCTTGCAGCTTTGATGTTTGCAACAAACTGCTTTGCTGTTTCTGTAATTTTTTTATAATCGCCTGTATTTGCACCTGCTGTAAGTGATGAACCTGCACCGACAGCAACAGCACCTGCCTTAATCCATTCGCCGACGTTATTAACGTCAACACCGCCCGTAGGCATCATTTTAGCATAGGGAATCGGACCTCTTATGTCCTTGATAATCTTCGGCCCGAAAAGGTCACCGGGGAACACCTTAAGGATATCCGCACCGTTTTCCATAGCCATAACACCTTCGCGTACTGTCATAATACCGGGCATCATTGCAACTCTGTAACGGTTGCACATTTTAAGTGTTTCAAGATCAAGGTACGGGCTTACGATGTACTGAGCTCCGCTGAGCATAGCAATACGTGCTGTTGCGGCATCCATAACAGTACCTGCACCAAGGATGATGTCGTTTTCATCATATTTCTTTGCAAGCTCTTCAATAACTCTGTCAGCATGAGGAACAGTGAAAGTAAGCTCAATCGCTGCAACTCCGCCTTCCATACAAGCATCAACGATTCTTTCTGCCTTATCAGTACTTTCAGCACGTACAACTGCAACAATACCGCAGTCCTGTATTCTGGTTAAAATTCTTTCTTTATCCATTATTAAATCTCCTTATCTCTGAACTCTTGCACCGGCACCGCCGACGATTCTTTCAACCTCAGCCTTGCTTGCCATTGAAGTGTCTCCCGGTGTCGTCATAGCTAAAGCACCGTGTGCAACACCGTAATTAACAGCTGTCTGCGCATCACCCGTTGTCATGAGACCGTAAACAAGACCTGATGCAAAGCTGTCACCGCCGCCGACACGGTCGTAAATTTCAAGACCCGGAAGATCCATTCCCTTGTAAATCTTTCCGTCCGCCCAACAGATCGCACTCCAGTCATTGACTGTTGCAGTCTTTACTGTACGAAGTGTTGTTGCTATAACCTTGAAATTAGGATAAACCTTGACAGCATTTTCAATCATCTTGAAATATCCGTCAAGATTGAGTTCCTTAAGATTTTCGTCATTACCCTCAACCTCAAGACCAAGGCAGGCAGTAAAATCTTCTTCATTACCGATCATAACATCAATATACTTTGCAATTTCCTTATTTACCTGCTGTGCCTTTTCTTTACCGCCGATATCCTTCCAGAGAGAAGGACGGTAGTTAAGGTCATAAGAAACGATCGTTCCGTATTTTTTCGCAGCCTTAACAGCCTCAATTACAACCTCAGCTGTTGTATCTGAAAGTGCAGCAAAGATACCGCCCGTATGAAGCCATCTTACACCGAGAGTACCGAAAATGTAATCCCAGTCTATATCGCCTGCTTTAAGCTGTGAAGCTGCAGTATTACCTCTGTCAGACACGCCGACAGCACCTCTTATACCGAAACCTCTTTCCGTAAAGTTAAGTCCGTTACGCACAGTTCTGCCGATACCGTCATACTTGACCCACTTTACAAGTGAAACGTCAACACCGCCCTGAAGCATAAAATCTTCAACCAAACGGCCGATTTCATTATCAGCAAGTGCCGTTACAACCGCTGTTTTAAGTCCGAAGCATCTTCTCAGACCTCGAGCAACATTGTACTCTCCGCCGCCTTCCCAGACGCGGAAGCTTCTTGCTGTTTTAATTCTTGAATCGCCGGGATCAAGTCTTAACATAACTTCTCCGAGCGAGAGCATATCAAAGGCGCATTCATTCTGCGGTCTTAAATTAAGCTCCATTATATCAAACCTTTCTGTTCTTTTTTCTGTTTTTATAAAAATCTTTCATCGTCGGGTCCTGAATCATACGTGCAAATTCGTATAAATGCCTTGATTTAAAGAACAAGACAAACATAATTCTTATAATAATATTGATATCGTAATTTTTTTTGAAAGCCTTAAGCCATTTGTTTCCTATACGTTTGCTTTCAGCTAACACGTATTCTTGTGCAGGTGTACCTATGGAGCAGGTACGGTTATAAAGTATTGACTGATAGAGATACTGCAAGCAATAAGCTTTCAGAAATTTATATTCGGAATTTTTAAGATACTCACATAAATCGTCAAATGACAGCGTAATTGAAAACTTACTTTGAGTAAACTCAGATGTAACGTTTGAGTTTTCTCTTGAATAATAATAATAAAGAGTAAGGTCAACTATACACGTTCTGATTCCTGTTGCAAGAAGACGGATGATATAATTTGCATCTTCACCGTTTGAAATTCCTAAAGGGAAACGAGCGTTGAGTGCAGCTTCTTTTCTGAAGAGTTTTGCACAAGAGGACTTCCCGATAACATTACCGTTTACCTCTTTAAATAGTTCCTCGTGAGAAGCTTCGTGACAAGTGTAATTCTCAATCACGTTCATTTTTTCTTCAAGAGATGACGTATGCACCTGATGAGCCGAAACCAAATCACAATTCTTCTCTTCTATACATTTGACAAGTATTTCAACAGCCTGATAGTGCATATAATCATCGCCGTCGACAAACATAATGTAATCGCCTTCTGCAGACTCAAGACCTTTGTTTCTTGCAGACGAAACTCCGCCATTTTCCTGATAAATATACTTTACACAGCTGTCTTCATCAATTAGCTTTGCAATAACTTCGGCAGAATTATCCTTACTCCCGTCATCAACACACAGAATCTCAATGTTTTCATACGTCTGATTCAACAAGCTTCTGATGCAGTTTTCAATATAATCTTCAAGATTATAAACCGGTATGATTATACTGACTTTAGCAGACATTCTGCCACCTCTTTTCAGTTGAATCTATAAATTTTATACACCCGAATATGCATTGAAACCGCCGTCAACAGCGATTGTTGTACCTGTTACAAAACCTGAATACTCTTTATCGCAAAGGAAGAGTAATGCGCCCGCAAGCTCTTCGGGTTCGCCGAAACGTCCCATAGGAGTAGCGGCAAGTATCTTACCTGTTCTTGCCGTCGGTGTACCGTCTTCATTCCACAAAAGAGTCTTGTTCTGCTGAGTTGAGAAAAAGCCGGGTGCGATTGCATTTACACGGATACCCATTTCTGCAAAATGAACAGCCATAAACTGAGTAAAGTTTGCAACAGCTGCCTTTGCTGCAGAGTAAACAGGAATTTTGGTAAGAGGACGGAAAGCATTCATAGACGTTACCATAACGATGCAACTATCCTCTTTCATTGCCATATCTCTTGCAAAAATCTGCGTAGGAATAAGGGTTCCGAGGAAATTAAGGTTGAATACGAAAGAAATGCCCTGGGGGTCAAGATCAAAGAAAGTTTTAACATTCTCGTCCTTCTCAATAAGGTCGATTTTCTCAAGTGTTTCCTTGGTTGTTGTACCCTTCGGATTATTACCGCCTGCGCCATTAAGAAGAATATCGCAAGTACCGAGCTTTTCAGCTATAATATCTCTTGCAGCCTTCATGCTTTCAGGCTCAAGAACATTGCAACCGACAGCAATAGCTGTGCCGCCGTCTGCAGTAATTTCATCAGCAACCTTCTGTGCAGCAGCTTCATTGAGATCAAGCACGGCAACTTTAACACCCTGCTGTGCAAGTGTCTTCGCAAAACCTGAGCAAAGCACACCGCCGCCGCCTGTGATTACAGCTACCTTACCTTTAAGACTTTTATGCTCTGTCATATATATTTCCTCCGTATTACTTTGATTTTTCTGCCGCTTCCCAGAGTCCGTTGAGATAAGCAGCACCGAGAGCTCTGTCGTAAAGACCGTAACCCGGTCTTGCAACTTCCCCCCAGATCATTCTGCCGTGATCGGGTCTTATATATCCGTCGAAGCCCGCATCCTGCAAAGCTTTGACAATTTCGTACATATCAAGTGAACCGTCAGAAGAAAGATGAGAAGTTTCATTAAACCAGCTCTCGCGGATTTTAATATTTCTCAGATGCGCAAAATAGATCCTGTCGCCTACTTCACGAATCATCGCAGGAAGGTCATTTGAAGCGCTTGCACCAAGTGAGCCTGTGCAGAAAGTAAGACCGTTATACGGAGAATCAACAAGCTTCAGGAATTTTCTGATATCCTCAATATTCTTGATAATACGCGGAAGTCCGAAAATATCCCACGGCGGATCATCAGGATGAATAGCCATTCTGACGTCGCATTCCTCACAAACGGGAATAATTTCTTCAAGGAAATGCTTAAGATTATTCCACATATCCTCTGCAGTAACATTCTTATATTTTTCGAAAAGCTCCTTGATTTCACCCATACGCTCAGTTTCCCAGCCCGGCATAGCGTAGCCGTTTGAGTTATCGTCAATCTCTTTGAACATATCCTCGGGACTCTTTCCTTCAACCTGAACACCGTTATAGCTAAGGCAGGTTGCACCGTTGCCCATATCCATTGCAAGATCAGTTCTTGTCCAGTCAAATACGGGCATAAAGTTATAGCAGATCACCTTAACTCCTGCTTTTGCAAGGTTACGGATGCTCGTTTTATAATTTTCAATGTACATATCGGCTGTGGGTGCACCCAGTTTGATGTCCTCGTGAACATTAACGCTTTCAATGCACTCCATTGTAAGACCTGCCGCCTCAATCTCTTTTTTCATATCCATAATCATATCAAGAGGCCATGCTTCACCCGCAGGCAAAGCATGAAGAGCAGGAACAACACCAACAACGCCCGGCACCTGTCTGATTTCTTCAAGAGAAACAGTGTCTTTCTCCTTGCCGAACCATCTCATTGTCATTTGCATAAGATCAATCCTTCTTCAAATATACTTTATCTCCCTTTTCGGAAGATTCAAAAATCGCTAAAAATTCTTCAACAGCTTTTCCGCCTTCAATTGCATCAATCGGGAATTTTCTGTCTTCCCTGATACAGTCGTAAAAATCACTGATAAGCGAACCGTGACCCTTACCCCAATAGTTTTTACCGACAAAACCGTCGTTATCTGCAAGATGAAGCTGTTCGATACCGCCGTCGGTGATTACATAAGCATTATCACCTTCAAGACGAAGCGTTGCTTTCTCACAGACCACATCAATAATTACCGGAAGATTTTTTGAAAACGCTGTTGTTGCATTGTAGAGACCCAACGTTCCGTCATCATATTCAAAAATTGCGTGAACGGTATCCTCTACTTCAATTATATCCTTGAGGTGGTCAGTAAAAACATGGCCGGTGACAGATTTTGTCTTTTTGCCCGAAACATATCTCATAAGATCCTGCGTATGTATTGCCTGATTAACTGCAACACCGCCGCCTTCTTTCTCAATGGTGCCGTGCCAGTCGTCGCTGTAATAAGCTTCATCACGGAACCAATGAACGGTAGATCTTACTGCTTCGACATTACCGTAGGTACCTTTATCAACAAGAGACTTTACAAGAATCGCAGATTCATTATATCTGTTCTGGAAACATACACCGAACTTCGCATCACTCAGAAGCTGAGCCATTTTGAGCTGTGAAAGACCTTCTGCCGAAATTGCACACGGTTTTTCACAAAGAACGTGTATTCCCTGCGTAAGAGCCTTAACTGACATCGGTACATGAAGATAGTGCGGTGTACATATATGAACACAGTCAGGCTTATCTTCAGTAAGCATTGTGTCATAATCGTAGTATGCCTTACAACCGTATTTAAGTGCCGCAGAGTCAGCCTTTTCCCTCACAATATCCACAACTGATGAAATCGTAACAGATTCCATCTCGCTGAGCGCCCTGAGGTGCGATTTTGAAACACCGCCGCAACCTACAACTGAAACTCTCATAATACCCCTCCGACAAAATCAATATGTGCTGCTCATATCCTCATTTACTACTGATACAACGTCTTCCTTTGCCTTTGAAGAAGCAACCTTCTTCATAAGAAGCTCGTAGTATTTATCCTCATCAATCGGAAGCTCAACCGTTTCACCTGTCCAGCTTGAATAATGAGCTGCATTGGAAATCATAAGACCTCTTATACCCTCATCGCCGTTTGCAATAAGCGGAGTACCGAAGAGGATGTGATCAGCAAATGCATTGAGAACGCCCGTGTGCTGGTCATTGATACCGTCTGTTTCAACATCAATTGCTTTGATATCAATGCTTGTAAAACCGCTTTCACAGTTAGCAATATTATCCTGAAGCGATTCAGCAAGTTCATAAAGTGTAATCTTACTGCCGTTTTCGCAGACAAGCTTAGCCTTATCCATAGTGATTTCAAGTCTGTTTGAACCCGGATAATCACCTGTTGTGGTAATGAACACACCTGTCGCTCCGTTCGGATACTCGGCATAGATTGTTACGTCATCCTCAACTTCTATATCGTGCCACTTGCCTTCATGACAGAAAGCACGGATCTTTGAAGGCATACCGCAAAGCCACTGCCACAAATCAAGCTGATGCGGTGACTGGTTGAGAAGAACACCTCCGCCTTCGCCAACCCAGGTTGCACGCCATCCGCCTGAATTATAATAAGCCTGAGTACGATACCAGTCAGTGATAATCCAGTTAACTCTGCGGATATCTCCGTACTCCTTGCTGTCAACTATCTCTTTAATTTTTCTGTAAACGCAATTGGTACGCTGATTGAACATCATCGCAAATGTCTTATCCTGCTTTGCGGCAAATTCATTCATTTCACGTACCTGCTTTGTATAAACACCTGCAGGCTTTTCTGAAACAACGTGAAGTCCGTTTTTAAGAGCCTCAATAACAAACGGCGGATGGAAATAATGCGGAACACAGATAATAACTGCATCAACTTCACCACTTTCCATAAGCTCGGTTGCAGTGTTATATCTCTTTGCCCACGGAAGATTCTTCGCAGACCATTCAAGCTTTTCAGGAACGATATCCGCAACAGCAGTGATACGCATTTCTCTTATATCGCCGTTAAGAAAATTCTTGGCGTGAGCTGTACCCATATTACCCATACCGATGATACCGAAGCGAATCGGCTGAACCTCTTCTGCAACCTTATGCATAGCATCTGCGGCAGCCTTGAAGGACTCTGCATGAGAAGCATATGTATGAACTTTCATTGCATTTTCAACATCGTCGGTAACCTCAAGATTTGAAAGTCCGTCAAACACCTTGAGATGCGGCTCAAGTGAAAGAACAGCAACCTGCTCGCGTTTATCAAACTTCTTGAGAATTTCAACAAGCTGACCTTCGCCCTCGCCTGCCGGAACAACCTCGGCACTGTTATAAAGGGCATCCTTAACATGGAAATATTCAATGTAATCTTCAAGTAAATCATATGCCTTGAGAGTATCAACGCCGCACTGAATAAAGTTAGCCGGATCAAATACTGCTCTGAGTTTGCCTTCACAAGCCTGAAGCACATCAAAGCAACGCTCAGCCGTATCACCGTAAATGCCTTTTTCGTTTTCGTGACAGCAGATAAGACCGTTTTCGTCAGCATAATCAACAAGAGCCTTTACGCGACGGATAACCTCATCTCTGTAAGCATCAAAATCGTCACCTTCATCAAAATAGAAGCTGAACATACGGATATACTTCGCTTCTAGAATTTTAGCAACCTCAACTGTATTTTTAAAAGCCTCAAAATGAGGTTCAAAATCGTCTTTAATATTGATTTTTCCGTAACCTGAACCGATTGAAGAAACAATCATCCCTTCCTTATCAATCTCAGCCTTCATCTCTTTAGCCTGTTCAACCGAAAGATTGTTTATGCTGAGCTCAGGTCCGAAACCTCTTAGTTCCATATGAGTGATACCGTTAGCTTTACAAGCCGCCATCTGACCGCCTATCGTAGCTTCGCCGGACTCATCACAAAATGCTGAAAAAATAAAATGTGCCATATTAATTGCCCCTTTATTGTCAATTAGTGTCCATTCTAAACACATAGTAATTATAGCACAGCTGATATCGGAAATAAAGCATTAATTACATATAAACGCAAAAAAGTGCTCCAAAAAACGAAGCACTTTTTTGTAAGAAATATCAATTGAGAAAAATATTTTTGTTTGTTCGGATATACGAAGCAACTTTTGCATAAACGTCAGCACCGTCAGCTTCAATAAGTGATGCGAATTTTCCGTCCAGAACTTCCAACTCATTATTATCAACAGAGGTTGTTTCATCGTTTTCGTCAAGCATAATGAATTCTTTTTCAAAAACTTCTGTAAAATCTCCGCCGATAATATTTCTGACTGCTTCCAACGAAACCGAAAGCAACGGTTCACCGTTTGCACGGAAAAATTCAGAAAGACCTTTTTTACTGTCTTCAAAAACATATCCGAGTACATATGCATATTTTTCCGGCTCCGAAAGTGCTGAAAAAGCAGCGTTCATATCGGTTTCATCTTCAATTTTTTGCTGAATATGAGCACACATTCCTATTATCAATCTGTAGTCATCAACATTCGAAAATGTATTCTCATCAATAGTTTTAAACTCTTTTCTGAGTGCTTTTTCTTTCTCAATTTCAGCAATTATGCGTTCACGTTCTTCGCTTCTTTTTCTGCCCGAAATCATGGCACGAATCCACACAAAAACAGTCAGAATAACAAGCAGAATCAACGCTGCGCCTGCATACCAATGCTGAGATATATATTCAAAAAATCCCATATTCATTCTCCTATCAACAGCTTATAAATCTCGCCTTTTTTATACCCCGAAAGCTTTGCCGCCTGCTTTGCGGCTTCGCTTACAGAAAGACCGTTTTCCACACTTTTTTTCGCCATCTCAACAGCATCTTCAAGTGTCATTTCCTCATCATTCACAATGGGTTCTGCTCCGTGTATAACAAGGACGATTTCACCCTTAAGACCGCCTTCTCCATAAGCTTCAACAGCCTGCGAAAGTGTTGTTTTTATAACCTGTTCGTGTATCTTTGTAATTTCTCTTACTATCGCAATTTCACGGTCACCGAATGCAAAAAACATATCCTTAAGCGTTGCACCAAGCTTGTGCGGAGCTTCGTAAAAAAGCATCGTTCTTGTTTCGTTTTTAAGCGAATCAAGGTGTTCTCTTCTGCTCGGTTTATTAACACTCAGAAAGCCTTCAAAAGTGAATCTTCCCGACGGCATACCCGACAGTGCAAGAGCTGTTGTAAAAGCACATGGACCCGGAACGGATTCGACCTTAATGCCGTTTTCGTGGCAAAGCTTGACAAGATCCTCACCCGGGTCTGAAATTGCAGGCATACCAGCATCGGTAACAAGTGCACAGCTTTCACCGGCAAGAATACGGCTTACAATCATCTCTCCGCGTTCGCGTCGGTTATGTTCAAAATAACTCACCATATTCTTTTTTATACCGAAATGGTTTAAAAGTTTAAGCGTAACACGGGTATCCTCCGCGGCTATAAAATCGCAGTTATTCAGCGTTTCAACCGCCCTCGGAGAAAAATCTCCGAGATTTCCGATAGGTGTTCCGACTATATAGAGCTTACTCACTTCACGTTCTCCTTATATTCGCCGTAAATTTTTATTACTTCCTCGCTGAGTTCACCGTCATCACCGTACATTATCAGCATCGGATCAACATTGAGATAGGGTTTACTGCCCTTCTTTCCTTCAATCAGGAAAAGCCACGGGCGTGTATCCGGTCTTTTGACAACAAAACGTAATCTTTTCGGTTCAATCCCCGCTTCCTTCATAGCGACTATTGTATCGCTCAGTCTTTCGGGACGGTTGCACATACAAAGCCGACCGCCGAAATTAAGAAGATGAGCCGCAGCTGCTGTTACATCAGAAAGATTACATTCAACCTCATGCCTTGCGATAAGGTCAGCCTGTGAAGCACTTTTTATTCCGCTGTCAACAGCCTTGTACGGTGGATTCATTGAAACAACATCCATCATCCCGTGTTCAAATACAGACTTAATATCTCGTAAATCGTGGTTAAGGAAGGTGATTTTTTCTTCAGCTTCGCTGATTATTGCAGACTCACAAGCCTGTTCATATCCCTGCTTCTGCAATTCGACACCCCAGATATGTTTTGCACAGCCGTTTCTGTACCACAGCATCGGGATAATTCCGCAGCCGGTTCCGAAATCGCAGGCATTTTCCTTACGCTTAGGAGAAACGAAATCAGCAAGAAGAACCGCATCCGTGCCGAATCCGTGTTCATCGGACACAACAACGCTGACACCGCCGCCAAGATATTCTTTCCGGAAATCTGCCATACAATCACCTCCCGTGTATTATACTATCAAAAGAACAATATGTCAAAAAGAAAAACAGGGCAGACCGAAGTCTACCCTGCGTATGAAATTTGATTATTCCTCTACGGGAGCAGCTACCGGGCAAGCGTCTGCACATGCACCGCATGATACGCAAGCATCAGCATCGATCTCATACTTGCCGTCACCTTCAGCGATAGCACCTACCGGGCACTCAGCTTCACATGCACCGCAAGAGATGCAATCATCAGTAATTTTAAATGCCATTTTGTTCATCCTCCTTGTCCCAGATTTGATTACATTGTATCATATCACCGAAAAAATGCAATAGTTTTACAAAAAAATTCATTGAATTTCTACATTCGTATAATAATATTTTAAAATTTCAACATAATCCGCGCCTTGCCTTGCCATATAATCTGCTCCGTACTGGCTCATTCCCACCATATGACCGTTTCCGGTAACGTTGATTTTTATACCGTTTTCATCACTTTTCAAGGTGAAGCATCGGCTTCTCAATTCAAGCGCCGTACAAAAATCTTCAGACGATATTTTTTCATTACAGATTTCAACATTCTTAACATATCCGTTTTCTGTTTTTTCCGATTTACCTATCCAGTTTTCTTTTTCTGTGTTGAACACAACTCCGTCAATTTTTTCAAGCCGTGACCTGAATTCATCATATGTAAATTTTACTTCTCTGCTGTAATCGGGAGAAAGTTTGTCTCCCGGACTTTCCTTCCCGATAAGATACGGTATTTTTTCCTTCCATACTGTTTCGGCATCCAGAGTTCTACCATTATTTAGATCGTGATAAACAGCGAGTATAGGTTTACCATCATAAACTATTATTTTTCCCTCAATTGAATCAACTATTTCACCTGCCTTTTTTTCATATTTTTCAAAATTTACGCCCCATTTTTTTGCTCTCTCTTCTGCGTTAATATAACCCTGATAAACGTCTGAATCATCACTGATATCTGCTCCGTTCAGATCTTCCTCAACACCTTTGTTTTTTATATAAGCAGCATACGTATAACAAGCTACAGCCTGCGCTTTGAGTGCTTCATCGTGATACGAAAAATCCATCTCTGCAGCCAATGATCCTATGATGTATTCTCTTTCACTGACCGTTTCAACCTTACCGTTTTCACTCTTCATAACGCTTATATATCCGTCATTTTCCTGTGTTGAAGACACCTCAGAAACAGGCTTCTCTCGCGTGTCTTTCATTACCGCAAGAGGTATCAGAATCAACGAAATTGTAAGAATCGAACACGTTAAAAATATATGCTTCATTTTTCATTCCTCCTATGCTGAAATCCTATGCAGACAAGCTTTAAATAATTACATTTTCAGAGCAGAAATATCTGCATTTTTCTTGACTTTACAACACATTATATTGTATAATGTTCTGAAATATTATTTGGCGGTGAAACTATGGGTTCTTATATAACTCCGATTACAAACGAAAACGTTGAGTTTCTTGTAGAAGAGCTCCGTAAACATAATAAAATCAATCCCGACGACTTCAACAGATACAGTGTTAAGCGCGGTCTTCGTAATGCTGACGGTACAGGCGTTATGGCAGGTCTTACAAAAATCAGTTCTGTTGACGGTTACTACATCAACGACGGTGAAAGAGTTCCGAAAGAAGGTAATCTTTTCTTCCGCGGTGTCAATATGTCCGACATCGTAAAAAACTGTCAGGAAGAAAAACGTTTCGGCTTTGAAGAAGTTGCATGGCTCCTTATTTTCGGTTCACTTCCGACGGCTCGTCAGCTCGAAAAATTCAGCCAGATTCTTGCAGAATGCAGAAATCTCCCTGACGATTTCATTGAAGACATGATTATGAAGGCCCCCTCGCCCGACATCATGAACAAAATCACACGTTCGGTTCTTGCTCTTTATTCCTATGACAAAAACCCTGATGACCTTTCAATTGAGAACGTAATCCGTCAGTCGATCCAGATTATTGCACAGATTCCCGTAATTATGTCGTACGCTTATCAGGTTAAAAGACGACATTACTACAAAAAGAGCATGTACATTCATCCGACTAAACCGAACCATTCAACAGCTGAAGCGGTTCTTCATTCAATGCGCTCAGATAAGACGTTCACAGATGAAGAAGCAAAGCTTCTTGACCTTTGCCTTATGGTTCACGCGGAACACGGCGGCGGTAACAACTCAACATTCGCTGCAAGAGTTCTGACTTCAAGCGGAACGGATACTTATGCTGCATACGCTGCTGCCATCGGTGCACTTAAAGGACACAAGCACGGCGGTGCCAACATCAAGGTTACCGAAATGTTTAACCACATCCGTGAAGGAGTAAGTGACACATCGAACGAAGGTCAGATTGCCGATTTTCTTGAAAAAATAATCAAGAAAGAAGCCGGTGACCGTTCAGGACTTATATACGGTATGGGTCACGCGGTTTATACTCTTTCTGACCCGAGAGCAGTTATCCTTAAAGAAGAAGCAAGAAAATTTGCACAGAAGACCGGCTATGAGGAAAGATTCAACCTTATAGAAACAGTTGAACGTCTTACTCCCGAAATCTTCCTTAAGGTTAAGGGAAGCAAAAAGCCGATCTGTGCCAATGTTGATATGTACTCAGGTCTTATCTACGAAATGCTTCAGATTCCTGAAGATATATTCACTCCGCTTTTCACTACCGCAAGAATTGCAGGTTGGTCTGCACACCGTCTTGAAGAGCTTATGACAGGCGGCAGAATTATCCGTCCTGCATATAAGAGCGTTTCAACAAGAAGAGAGTACATCAAGATCGACGCCAGAATTGACAAATTTACTCTTGATTCCGAATATATACCGTTCGAAGAAAGGATAGGCAAATAAAATGAAAACACCAAAAAATGACAGCCTGATCTTAAGAATTCCTTTTTTTGCTGTTCTTGCAGCAATTCTTATAGCCGTCCCGCTCAGAGTTTATCAGTATGCTAAACTGATAAATCCCTCAACAGGTTTTTTTGACGGAACAGACTTTTCAGTTATTGTTGTTTACGGTATCCTTGCCGTTGCAATGATTGTCTGCATAGTTTTACCGTACATCAGTCATAAATCAATTCCGACCGTTACTGTCGGCAAAAACTCTAAGGTGTTTCTTGCTGTTTCACTTGTTATGGCAGCAGGAGCGGTTATCAACGGAGTTGACCTTGTTACAGATTTCATTGATCTTATCAGCAATGCTCCGAGATATCTTGACCGTGACGGTTTATCGGCATATATTTCAGCTCAGGGCGGTACACTCCTTATTGCAGAAGGATTCTTCGCTGCTTTGTCCGGATTCCACTTCCTTATTTCCGGATTGTCGGCACTCAACGAAACCGCAGTTTCAAAATTCAAAATTCTTGCACTCAGCCCCGTTGTATGGTGTGTGTTCCGTCTGCTTTACAGATTCAAAAGAACAATTGCTTTCACAAACGTTTCCGATCTCTTCCTTGAGCTTTTCGCAATCGTTTTTGCAATGGTATTTTTCCTCGCATTTGCGCAAATAAGATCTAAGATTGACGCTGAAAATATTTTCTGGAAAATATATGCTTACGGTCTTCCTGCAGCAATGTTTGCAATCGTGTGCTTCATTCCGAAGCTTATCCTCCTCATAACGGGAAAAAGCGAACTTATCAACCCCCTTCATCCTGCTTATATCAGTGATCTTACCATTGCCGTTTATGCAATTTATGTATGCATTTCATCATCAAAAGCTGAAAGCAACGTCAAAGAGAAATAATTGATTTGAGGATCAAATTATGTTTTTTGAAAACGTAAAAATTGCCGCACAGCAAGTCGGCATACTTTATGTCATCGTTCTTATCGGTGCAATAAGTGACAGAATCGGATTGTTTTCCGAAAAAACCGCCAAGGCATGTACAGATTTGCTTTTTTATATCATAACACCTTGCGTAATTATACGCTCGTTCCTTAATCAGGAATTTACTAAGGAAACCGGTATAAAGCTGCTTATCGCTGTAGGTTGCGGTTTTCTTATGCACTTTGTCGCTATCGTGCTGAATATGCCTTTGTACCGTAAAGGTGACCGTGAAAAAAATATACTTTTCAGATACAGCTCAATTTACGGAAACGTCGGTTATATGACACTTCCGTTGACAGAGGCTATTTTAGGCGATGAGGGTGTTTTTTACTGTTCAGCCGTTGTTATGGCTTTCAATGCTGTTTCTTTTACCCACGGTGTTTATATAATGAACAATGTGGACGGTAAATTTGATAAAAAGAAGCTCATTCTGAATCCCGGGGTTCTTTCGGTTCTTATCGGTTTGCCGCTGTTCCTTTTAAAAATCGAGCTTCCTGCTCTTATCAACGAACCGATTTCCTATCTTGCTTCAATGCAGACTCCGATAGCAATGCTTATTTTCGGAACTTTCCTTTCACATACAAAGCTCAACGATATTTTTAAGCACAAGAAAATTCTTCTTGTAGCGTTTATGAAGCTTTTAGTATTGCCGGCTGCGATGGTAGGAATTTACTACCTTTTCGGTATCAGCGGAACACTGCTTATTGCGCTTACAATTTCCGCCTGTGCTCCGACAGCAAATAACACGGTAATGTTTGCCGCAAAATATAACAAAGACACAAGCCTTGCCGCACAAATCGTTGCGACTGTCAGCTTTATGTCTATAATTACAATACCGCTTATTATTGCCGCCGTGCAGACGATTGCTTAGGAGATTCTGTGATGATTGATAAAATTCTTTCAAATGCAGCACCGATTTACGGTTTCTGCCCTTTTGAAAAGATCAAAGACTCTTTGATTGACTGCAGAGCAAAAAACAGACTTCCCGAGAATCCGAAAAGCGTAATTGTTTTGCTGTTTCCGTACTACCTCGGTAACAGTGCGTATGAAGGCTCAGATATTTCAAAATATGCGGTTGTTCCCGATTACCATGACACCATCACTCCGATTCTCCTTTCAGCTTCACAGAAACTGAAAGAAGCTTATCCCGATGAAGAGTTCGTAGTTTTTACCGACAACTCCCCTATTCCTGAGGTCAAAGCGGCTGTTTCGGCCGGACTCGGAGTAAAAGGACTCAACGGTCTTTTCATTAACAAAACATACGGTTCATGGGTTTTCATCGGAGAAATTGTTACAACAAAAATTTTTGATTATCAGAATATCGAAGACCCGATTTGTATAGGATGCAGAAAATGTATTGATTCCTGCCCGGCAAAGGCAATCAACAACGACGGCATTAATCCCGAAAAATGTCTTTCCGCCATCACGCAGAAAAAAGGTTCACTTACAGAAGAACAGGAAATGCTTATCAAATCAAGCGGTTGCGCCTGGGGTTGTGATATTTGCCAGAACGTCTGCCCTATGAACAGGAATATTAAGATTGAGCCGATTGACGATTTCAAAAGCGGTATTGAACTTAAGGCTCGCACTGATTCCGATATTTCCGACAGAGCTTATGCCTGGCGCGGAGATAAAATAATTAAACGAAATCTTGAAATATTAAGCAGATAAAGGAATGATAGTGTTATGAAACTTATTATTGCGATTATCAACAGCGACGACTCACAGACAGTGCTCAGTGAAATCACCAAAGCAGGATTTTATGCCACAAAGCTTTCAACAACGGGCGGATTTCTGCGTGCAGGTAACCTGACACTTCTTATGGGTGTTGAAGACGATAAAGTCGATACCCTTCTTGAAATCCTTCGTACCAATTGCAGAAAACGCGAAGAGATCACTTCTGTTTCTCCTGCCTTTGAAAGCGGTGTAATGCCTGCAATCCCCGTTCAGATAACTGTCGGCGGAGCTACTGTTTTTGTCCTTGACGTTGAACAGTTCCACAAAATGTAATAAAGCAGGAAATTTTATGAACACTAAGATTTTTGATATGGTCACGGAGCTGATTAAAAACGGCAGGCTTCCACACGCAATCCTGATTGATTCAGGCAGTGCAGAAGACCGTGACGAACTTGCTTTGTATATCGCTTCTTCATTCATTTGTCAGAACGGTGTGCCCTGCGGGATGTGTAAAGACTGTCTTAAATTAAAAAACGGCACACATCCTGACGTTATAATTTTTGACCCTGAAGAAAAGAAGGAAAAAACCTTCAAGGTTGATTTTGTAAGAGAAATCCGTGCAGACTCGTATATTCTTCCGAATGAAGCGAAATGCAAGGTATATATTCTAAAAAACACGGATAAGATGAACGCTTCGGCACAGAACGCTTTTCTAAAAACGCTTGAAGAGCCGCCTTCACACGCAAGATTTATTCTTTTATGTGAGTCCAGAGCAGCACTTCTTGAAACAATTATGTCGCGTGTTACGCCGTTCAACCTCGGTACTGATAGCCATAGAATTACGGATGAATATGCCCTTAAAGCTGATGAGCTTGCCGAAAAGCTCGCTGTCGCACTTACGGAAGTTACGGAGCTTAATTTTATGCGCCTTACGTCAGCCTTTGAAAAAGATAAAGATTTATTTCCCGTTACACTTGCATCGCTACAGCTTATTTTCCGCGACGCTGTTGCAGTTAACACGGGAAGTAATATTATTCTCAGCAACCACGAAGATACAGCAAAACGTCTTGCTGCGAAATTTCCGTTAAAAACGCTTATTACCCTTGTTGAAAACACGGAGCATCTTTTTGACTGTATAAACAAAAACGCAAACAAAAATCTGCTCACAACCCGCTTCTGCAGTATCCTCAGGAACACTGCTTACGGCGGATAACTACCATATAAATCCCGGAGGTACCAACTATGTCAAAAGTAGTCGGAATACGTTTCAAAGAGGTCGGTAAAATTTATTACTTTGATCCCCTTGACGTTGAATTCAAAAAAGGTGACTTTGCAATTGTCGAAACCGTAAGAGGTATCGAATGCGGCGAAGTTGCCATGGAAAACAGAACAATAGATGACGAAGAAATCATAAAACCGCTTAAGCCGATTATCCGTCTTGCTACACCCGAAGACCTTAAAGTTGTTGAAAACAACAAAGTCAAGGAAAAAGAAGCTTTTGAAATCTGTCTTAAGAAAATAGAAAACCACAAGCTCGATATGAAGCTCGTGGATGTTGAATATACTTTTGACGGCAGTAAGGTTCTTTTCTACTTCACATCTGACGGACGAGTTGACTTCCGCGAGCTTGTAAAAGACCTTGCAAGCGTGTTCAGAATAAGAATTGAGCTTCGTCAAATCGGTGTGCGTGACGAATCTAAGATGAAGGGCGGTCTCGGCATCTGCGGAAGACCTTTCTGCTGCAACAGCTTCCTCGGCGATTTCCAGCCGGTTTCAATCAAGATGGCAAAGGAGCAGGGTCTTTCGCTTAATCCCACGAAAATCAGCGGCACATGCGGAAGACTTATGTGCTGTCTTAAATACGAGCAGAACGCATACGAACACCTCCTTCACGTAACGCCTAAGGTTGGTGCAATCGTTGACACTCCGCAGGGCAAAGGCTCCGTTGTTGAAGTCAATCTACTTAAAGGAATGCTTAAAATCTGCCTTGACAGGTATCCTGAAGCTGCACCTGCAGTATATCACAGAAAAGACGTCAAGCTTATCAAGGATAAAAGAATTACTGTTGATAAATCAGAAATTGACGCATTGAAGGACATTGAGTAAAAGTTTAAGGACCGGGTTTTCCCTGGTCCTTTGTTATTTTATTAAACTGAGTACCGCAGCTGTTCCTGCGACTATACCGCTTGCCCATGCCCATTGGAGATTAAAGCCTCCGCAAGGTGCATCAACATCCAGAAGTTCGCCTGTGCAGTAAAGTCCATCAACAATTCTTGATTCAAGAGTTTTTACATCAAACTCTTCAAATGAAGCTCCGCCAACGGTAATCTGCGCACTGTCAAAGCCTCTTGTGCCCGTAACCGTAAAAATACAGTTTTTCATATTGTAAACGAATTTATTTATATCATCGTTTCTCAGGTCACGTAAGGTTATATCCTGCCTGAAACCTGAATTTTTGATGATCAGATACCCTACCTTTTTAGGTAAAATTCCGCACAATGCATCCTCAAGCAAAAGCGATGGATTTCGTTTTTTTGCTTTTACAATAAATTCAATTACCGTTTCCTTTTTCATTTCGGGAAGTATATCAAGACTGCAACTGCATTTATTTTCTTTGACACTTCTGCTGATATCCATTATCGCAATTCCCGAAAGTCCGTAATCTGCGAAAAGCACTTCTCCTTCTGATTTGTCAAGTATTCTACCGTTTTTATCCTTCAGTGAAACAGCGGCTTTAGCCCTTATTCCTTTCAGGAATTTAAGATTTTCTTTAACCGTAAGCTGAACAAGCCCGGGATAAAGCTGTGTAACCGTATGTCCTAACGATTCAATTATCGGATATCCGCTTCCGTCGGAGCCCTGGGACGGTGTTGCTTTTCCTCCTGTAGCAATAATAACCTTTCTGCATTCAATACCATTATTGATAACAAAAGACCTGTTGTTTTTACAGACAGATGTTACCTTTATATCGGTCATAACATCAATGCCGAGACGCTCTGCTTCAAGGCTGAGGCAATCAAGTACACTCGTTGCCGTGTTACTCATTGGATAAACCCTTGATTCACTGTCGCTGACACACTCAAGACCGATTGAAGAGAAAAATTCAATAATCTTCTCAGGAGGACAAATTTCCATAACATTCGAAACTGCTTTTGTATTATAGCTTTTCGCATTTGCGGTAAGATTTGTAAGATTACATCTTCCGTTGCCCGTTGCCAGAATTTTCTTTCCTATTTTAGGTAATGCTTCTATCAGTACGACCGAAAGCTTATTATATGCCTTTTTCGCGCTTATTGCCGCAACGATTCCCGATGCTCCTGCACCTATAACAGCTATATCATACATTGGCGTCACCTCCCGGAATTGATTTAATACTATCATAAATCTCCGCTTTTAGCAATATTAATTTATCAAAGAAAACGGAGGTTAATAACATGATAATTGATTTGTTTGCTGACAGCAAAGCTACCCAAAAAGAGGATAAACTCCTGACTGATGAAACAAAAAGAGTAATCCGTGAGCTTAACAAGGCGTATCTGCTGTTCAATGAAGTTACAGACCCTTATGAAACCGAATCCCTTATTTACAGAATGAAGGAGTTGGAAACACACTACAGCTATCTTATAAAAGAGGCCAAGCTCGGTAAAATCCATAATCCCTGTTTTATCGGCGGTATAAACATATGAAAGCAATTGTAATCATACTGCTTGCTGTCGGTGCTTTAGCTGTTTTTATTACGATGGTAAAAAGCGGACATTTTTTCAAAAACCTGATAAGTTCTGTCTTTCAGGGTCTTGCTTCTCTTCTTGCAGTTAACGTAGTTGGTCTTGTTACAGGAGTTACGATTGCATTGAATTGGTATACCGTTATTTTTGCAAGCATCTTCGGCACTCCTGCCTGCATAGCTCTTCTTTTTCTTGACACTTTATTCAGATAAAATAATTAAACAGTTGTTTTTTGCTTGTGTTTGATATATAATAACACCATATACTCCGTGGAAGTGATCTTTTGAAAAAGAAACGCAGGTTTACGAAAGTAATTTGCCTGATTCTGGCTGTTTTATTGACAGGTGTCTGGATTTACAGCAACTTTACAATCCATACGGTTGAAGCCGAGCTTTCGTCCCGAAAAGCTGATGAAGAAATCCGTATCGCACTTATTTCTGACCTTCATCTCTCTTTTTATACTGATTGCGACAAAATAATCAAAATGGTCAGTGAAACTGAACCAGACGTCATTTTTATGCTCGGAGATATATATTCAAGAAGGCAGACCGGCAGAATTGAACGTGTTATAGATTTTGCTGAAAGTCTTTCCGAAATTGCAGATGTTTATGCCGTTACGGGCGACCATGATTATGACGAAGAATACAAGCAAAAGCTTGACAGCCTTGAAAAAGTTTTCCTGCTTGATTATGAATTCCGAGACGTAAATATCAAAGGTAACAAGCTCAGAATTTACGGAATAGACAATGTTTATTTTTCGGATACCTTTGACCTTGCAAATGAATTTGAAACACCGCCGAATGACAAAATAAATATTCTTCTTTCGCACATTCCGTCAATACCGCATTACGGCGACTTCGGTTTTGACTATATATTCTGCGGTGATACGCACGGCGGTATGATTCGCCTGCCGATACTCGGAAGCATTTATTTTAACGGATATATCTTCCCTGAAATTACTTATCACGGAATTGTTACCGACAAGGGTCTTTATGAATTCGGGGACACAAGTCTTTATGTAACCTCGGGAATCGGGCATTTCCCCCTCCCCCTTCGTTTCAACTGCAGACCGGAAATATGCTTAATTAAAATCAAAGGAGAGTAAAAAATGAGCTACGCTGACAAACTGTTTATTGATATGTGTAAAAACATTCTTGAAAACGGTACGGACACAAAGGGTGAAAAAGTCCGTCCCGTATGGGAAGACGGTACGCCTGCTTACACGCAGAAGCTTTTCTGTGTCGTAAACAGATATGACCTTAAAAAGGAGTTTCCCGCACTTACATTAAGACGCACTGCTTTCAAGTCCTGTGTTGATGAAATCCTTTGGATATGGCAGAAAAAGTCAAACAATATCAACGATCTTAATTCTCACATCTGGGATTCATGGGCAGACGAAAGCGGCAGTATCGGCAAGGCCTACGGCTATCAGCTCGGTGTTAAGCACCAATATAAGGAAGGTATGTTTGACCAGGTTGACAGAGTTCTTTACGACCTTAAAAACAATCCGTTCAGCCGCCGTATTATGACCAACATTTACAATCACCATGACCTTAATGAAATGGGACTTTATCCCTGCGCATACAGTATGACATTCAACGTAACTCAGGGTGAAAACGGCAAGCTTGTCCTCAACGGAATCCTTAACCAGAGAAGCCAGGATGTGCTTGCGGCAAACAACTGGAATGTTGTTCAGTACTGCGTTCTTCTTCATATGTTCGCACAGGTATGCGATATGGAAATCGGTGAATTCGTACACGTTATCGCAGACGCTCATATTTATGACAGACACATTCCCGTAATTGAAGAGCTTATAAAGCGTGAGCCTCTCCCTGCACCTACTTTCTGGATCAACCCCGAAATCAAGGATTTCTACGACTTCACGGTTGATGATGTAAGGCTTGACAACTACGAAACACACGAGCAGATCAAAAACATTCCCATTGCAGTCTGAGGTAAAGTAATATGAAGTTAATTGTTGCAGTTGATAAAGAATGGAACATAGGAAACAAAAACGATCTTCTTTTTTATATTCCAGATGACCTTAAATTTTTCCGTTCCAAAACAATCGAAAAAGTTTGTGTTATGGGAAGAAAAACGCTTGAATCCTTCCCGAATTCAAAGCCATTAAAAAACAGAGTAAACATCGTTCTTTCAAGGAACAAGGATCTCGAAGTTGAAGGAGCAACCTTCGTTTCCGACCTTGAAGAACTTGAAAAAGAACTTACAAAATATAATTCTGATGATGTGTACGTTATCGGCGGTGAATCAATTTACACCTTACTTTTGCCTATGTGTGACACGGCAATAATCACACATGTTGATGCAGTTGCAGACGAGGCTGACAAAAAATTCCCTGCACTTTCACCTGACGAATGGGTGCTTTCTGACGATTCAGGTGAGCAGGAATGTAACGGATATAAGTTCCGTTGGTGTGAGTACAAGAGGAAATATCAAAAACGCTCGGCTTAAACCGAGCGTTTATCTTTTGTCAGATGAGCTGTGCTGTTGAGATAGCAAAGCTCAATATCGTAGCCGTAGGGACCTGTATTTTCTTTATAAATTATAATTTTCGTTACTCCTGTATTCGAAAAAGCAGGGTCAAAAAGGCGGGTGTCCTGTGCCTTGACAGCATGCAGAAAAATGTCGGTATTAAATCCGCCGTGAGCAACACACATCACCTTTTCGCCATTATGATAGCGGTCTTTCAGGTAAGCTATTACGTTTTCCGCCCTTCTGCGGTGAGATTCCTGATTCTGTCCGTCGCCGTTGACAAGATTTCCGCTGACATCGATACCTTCGGGAGCAAGAATTCTGCCGTCAAACTCTTCGTTGAGTTCCTCGAGTGTAACCGCAGAATAGTCCTCTGCTATACCGCATTCAATCAGCCAAGGCATTGTGTAGACATACTTTGGGGAGCATTCATTCTGCATAATTGCATAATAAGCTGTCATCGTCGCACGTCGCAACGGACTTGCAAAAACTGCATCGAATTTAATATCCTTATAGTACTCGCCGAGCATTTCCGCCTGATGTTTACCAAGCTCTGTCAGCGGAGGATTAGTCCGCTGGTCGCGTGTAAGCCCCTCATCGGGAATACCGTAACCGCCCTTGATATTTGTGCAGGACTGACCGTGTCTTACAATATAAAGTTCCATTTCGATTATCGGTGTCGGTTTTTCCATTGCTACACTTCCATCTTCATATTTTGTACGAAACTGAATTTATCTCGACAGTAAATGCAGAGTTTTCTGCCTCTGCGGTACTGACCGTAAATTCAGGATAAAGTTCTTTGGGCTCAAGGTGTTCCTTGTCCGTGTGTGAATCCGTAAACCTGAAATCAATCGGCTCACCGTTTCGTTTTATAACAACATTCTTCTTTTTAAGGTGGAAGAATATCGGCGACTTGATTGAATATACCGTAACATCATCTTTAACAGTTTTGGTTGCCTTAAGGCTCTTTACGTTCAATATCATCCTGCCTTCGCAACAGACCGAAATACTGTCAGGATTGTTAAAAACAGTACATCCCCCACGACGTTTAAGCCAATAATGCATATGTTCAATGCTGACGGACGGATGTAAAGCGATTGTATCGGCATCCATCCTTGAAAAAAGAGAATCAATTCGTTTATTAGCCTTAATCCATTCATCACCGTCAAGGTGGTCGGGGAAAAATTTGCCGTCCATAAGCTTCCAACGGAAATCATTGAACACAATACCTTGAAAATAAGGCGGTACTTTTCCCGGGAAAGAGTTAAACAAATCCTCATAAAGCTTCATCGAAGTTTCAAAAATATGTTCAGGCGAAAACTGGGTTGAAACAACGCTGTTCACATTGCTTCTGTTATAAATATATTCGCCCTTATCGCAGAAACCGATTTTCATCTTTCTGCGGAGAATTTCGCAACAGTATTTTTCATCCTCGTGCTTGATTGTGTCGAATTTAACGTTATTCTTTCTTAAATTCTTGACACACACATTCATATGTGTCTGCGTAATAAATCTGTTTTTCGGGTCATTAAGGTCATATACGCCTGTCTTAAGAAGAGTCATATAACGGTAGTGTATAATCGTAGGTCTGCCCTGAAAATACTGAATAATCCTGTATGTTACAAGGTCAACTTCGTCATATACCGTATCAAAAAAATTACAAACGGATTCGACCGTTTCAGGCTTGATTGTATCGTCGGAATCGAGGTAAAAAATGTACTTACCCTCTGCCCTGTCAAGTGCGAAATTCCTTGCCTGAGATGCGCCTTCATTTACCTTTGTGTAAAGGAAAATGTTGCTGTACTTTTGTGCATAACGCTTGCAGATTTCTTCGCTTGAATCGGTAGAACCGTCATTGACAAGAATAATCTGCATCTTTTCAAACTGAATCGTCTGATTCAGAAGTGACTGCATACACAAATCGAGGTACTTTTCGACATTGTAAACAGGTATAACTACGCTGACAAGATATTTGAAATCATCCAACGAAGTCACCTCCGAGTAGCTTGCGGCTCAATTTGCAGCCGAGTGTTTTGAGCTTACCATCCTTACGGCAATAAAATTTATAATGAAGCCACGCGCCGATACACTTTTTTAGCATATCAACACCGTATTTGCCCGAGAAGAAGTTACGGATAACCGAATCGGGTACCATCGGAAGAGTTATTTCTTTGTAATATACATTCATTCCGTTAACCTTGAAATCACCGAAATATGAATTTTCGTCAAGAAGCATATCAACATCCACACCGAAGGATGCACGAATCCAGGCAAGCATAAGTTCTGAATTTCTGAAAGCTCTTACCGTATTTTTAAGAGCTCCAAAGGTTTGGGTATTTATATCTGTAAGAAGTGCAGAAAACACAGCTTTTATAAAAAAGAGTGATGCTTTATCATTCTGTGTAAGGCTGAATATTTTTGCATATTCTTCAACGTAAGTGATAGTATCACCAAAAGAGTATTCATTAACCGAATCGGAATAAACAAGAACTTCGTGCAGGACGTTGCAGGTATCATAGCGAAGATAATCAGCAACAAAAAGCATAATCGCCAATGCACTTGTTCCGCAAAGAGAAAGTTCATTCTTTTTTATAACATCCGTTGAAAGCAGGTAATTGAAATACACCGCTTTACTTGCAGCATCCTCAACGGAAAAAGCATCAGGAAATGCTTTGTTGCATTCGCCGTTACTGATTATGCCCGCGTTACATACTGCAGAGTTTCCTCCTGAGGCTACAATCAGCTTTTCGATTGCATCGGGTGCAAAAATCACGCTTTCATCGGAAAACATCAGGAATTTTCCGCGTGAAATTTCAATTGCCCTGCTGACAGACTGTACCTTGTCTTCGGCATTTACAATAACAATTCTTTCTGTATATTCCTGCGGTATTTTTTCAAAAAAGCTGCTGTCCGATACTCCGCAAAGCAAAAGCTCTGCAGGTGTATTCCCCGAGAAAAGAGAACTGCAGAATCTGCCAAACTTTTCACCATCCGTAACAGCAGGTAGAATTACGCTTAAAACTATTGATGACATCCAAAAACCACCCTTCGGCTATTTCTTTTAAATTGTAACATATATATTTTTATTATTCAAGAAAAAAGACTGCCGATATCACGAAATACGACAGACTAAATATATTTTTACACTTGATAATTTTACAGGAAATGGTATAATAATTCTATATGTAAACTCAGGAGGGATTTCCATGAATAAAGGAAAATACTATATAACCACTGCGATTGCGTATACTTCACGTAAGCCGCACATCGGCAACTCTTACGAAATCGTTATGACTGATGCTCTTGCACGCTACAAGCGTATGCAGGGCTACGATGTCTTTTTCCAGACAGGTACCGACGAGCACGGTCAGAAGATTGAAGAAATCGCAAAGGAAGCAGGAATCACACCCAAGGAGCATGTTGACAAAGTTGCAGGCGAAATCAAGGATATCTGCGACCTTCTTAACACTACTTACGATAAGTTTATCAGAACAACAGACGACTATCACGAAAAGGTTGTTCAGAAAATTTTCAAAAAGCTTTATGAGCAGGGCGATATTTATAAGAGCGAGTACGAAGGAATGTACTGTACTCCCTGCGAATCTTTCTGGACAGAATCTCAGCTCGTTGACGGTAAATGCCCCGACTGCGGTCGTGACGTAAAGCCCGCAAGAGAAGAAGCCTATTTCCTCAAGCTTTCAAAGTATCAGAAGCAGCTTGAAGACTATATCGAAAGTAATGAAAACTTTATTTACCCCGAAAGCCGTAAAAAGGAAATGCTTAACAACTTTATAAAGCCCGGTCTTCAGGACCTTTGCGTTTCCCGTACATCTTTCAAATGGGGCATCCCTGTTGACTTCGACCCGAATCACGTTGTATACGTATGGATTGATGCTCTTACAAACTATATCACGGGTATCGGCTACGACCCCGACGGTTCAAGCGAGATGTACAAGAAGTACTGGCCTGCTGATGTTCACGTTATCGGTAAGGACATCGTCAGATTCCACACCATTTACTGGCCGATTATGCTTATGGCACTCGGCGAGCCTCTTCCCAAACAGGTATTCGGTCATCCGTGGCTTCTGTTCGGTGCTGACAAGATGTCAAAATCAAGAGGTAATGTTATCTATGCAGACGACCTTGTTGAGCTTTTCGGTGTTGACGCTGTAAGATATTATCTTCTCTCAGAGATGCCGTACACTTCTGACGGTTCAATCACATACGAGACAATCATCGAAAGATATAACTCTGACCTTGCCAATACACTCGGTAACCTCGTTAACCGTACAGTTGCAATGACAAATAAGTACTTCGGCGGAGAAGTTATGTCTGCAGATGTAACAGAAGACATTGACAACGAGCTTAAGACACTTGCAGTCGATACAGTTGCTAAGGTTGATAAGCTCTTCGGCGAGTACCGTGTAAGCGATACACTTGAAGCTATCTTTGCACTCGCAAAGCGTTGCAACAAGTACATCGACGAGACAATGCCCTGGGCACTTGCAAAGGACGAAGAAAAGAAAGCACGACTCGGTACAGTGCTTTACAATCTTCTTGAGGGTATCAGATTCACTGCAGTTCTCCTCTCACCCTTTATGCCTGAAACAGCACAGAAGATTTTTGAGCAGATCAACACAGATGTAACATCATACGATAGCCTTGAAAGCTTCGGCGGACTTAAGGTCGGCACAAAGGTAGGTACAGCTACACCTCTCTTCGGCAGAATCGATGCAAACGAGATGTTTGAGAAAATCGAAGCTAAGAGAAAGGCACAGGAAGAAGCTGAAAAGAAAGAGGAAAGACCCGAAATCGTAGGTCTTGCACAGATCGGCATTGAGGACTTTGCAAAGGTTGAACTGAGAGTTGCCGAAATCAAGGATTGTGAGCCCGTCAAGAAGGCAAAGAAGCTCCTTAAGCTTACTCTTGATGACGGTACAGATACACCGAGAACAGTTGCAAGCGGTATTGCAAAATGGTACAAGCCCGAAGACCTTATCGGCAAGAAGGTTGTACTCGTTGCAAACCTCAAGCCTGCAGTTCTCTGCGGTGTTGAAAGCTGCGGTATGATCCTTGCAGCTGACTGTGCTGAGGATGATGTCAAGGTTATTTTCGTTGACGGTATGCCTGCAGGAGCAAGAATAAGATAATGTATAAGCATATTTTTGACACACACGCTCATTATGACGATTTAAAGTTTGATGAGGACAGAGACGAGCTTTTGCGAAAACTCCCCGAAAACGGCGTTGAATACGTTATAAACTGCGGTTGCGATCTTAAGTCGTGCGAAAAAAGCATTGAAATCTGCAAAAGCTTTGATTATTTCTACTGTGCATTGGGTATTCACCCGAGTGAAATCAGCGAAAACAGCGATGCTGAATTTGAGGAAATAAAAAAACTTTGCTGCTATGAAAAGTGTGTTGCCGTTGGTGAAATCGGACTTGATTATCATTACGATTTCGTTCCGAAGGACAAACAGCTTGAATTTTTCGAAAAGCAGCTGCAATTTGCCGTTGAGGCAGATCTGCCTGTAATCGTACACGACCGTGAAGCACATGAGGATACGCTCAATCTTCTGAAAAAGTACAGACCGAAAGGTGTTCTTCATTGCTTTTCCGGCAGTGTTGAAATGGCAAAAGAAATTATAAAGCTCGGTATGTATATCGGTCTCGGCGGTGCTGTTACATTCAAGAATGCGCGTAAACCGCTTGAGGTTGCAGAATACCTTACTGAAGACAGACTTCTCCTTGAAACAGACTGCCCGTACATGGCACCCGTACCTCACAGAGGCAAACGTTGCTCTTCGGATATGATTGCTCTGACAGCAGAAAAAATTGCCGAGGTCAGAAACACCGACACTCAGCAACTCATAAATAAAACAAAAGAAAATGCTTTTGCACTTTTCGAAATAAGATAAAATTAACGGCAAGGAAATCCTTGCCGTTGTTTTATGCCATAAGCTGAGAAACTATGTTTGAATAAATTGACACGGGGTCTGAAAGAAACTTTTCTTTGACCGCAAGAGCCTGCTCATAGTCTGCAACAAAAATTGTAACAGTCATAAGCTCATCTTCACCGTCAAGAACCGACATTGTAATATTACAGCCTTTTTCAAGACGTGTTATTTCAATTCTGTGCTCTCTTTCGCGTCGAAGACGTGTCTGCAGTCTTACCGCTGCATTAAGAGCACTTTCACGCACTGTATAGGGCAAATCCTTTTCAAGAGTTGAAGTATTCTGTTTGCCGATTTCGGTAATATAAAGCTCCGGATCTTCTCCGTCTTCCGCACGTACATTGCCGTTTTCAATGACCTCGCTGAGAGCCTGGTTGAGTTCAAAGTAATTAGCAAGACCTTCTTCACAGATAATGTTATTGAGCTGACCTTTTGTTATGGGCGTATCAAGATGTGAAACAAGGTAGCATATAAGAGTTTTGATTTCGTTACGGTTGCGAAGTCCGCCCGGCTCAACACCTTCGGTAAATGCATCGTAAAGTTCCACTTTATCACCTCATAAATCAGATTATCTCAATTTCAACAGGTTGACGTTTTCTGAAAATATACACGCTGTCAAATCCTGCATTTTTCGCAATTTTCATACCCTCTTCAATTCCTGCACCAAGATGATAGGTGAAATGAGAGTCTGAACCGACAGTAATCATCTTTCCTCCGAGTTCCTTGAATCGCTTTACTATACTTTCATCGGGCATCGTTATACCGATCGGCTGACGAAGACCTGATGTGTTGATTTCAAGTGCCTTATCCTTTGAAACAAGAATAGAGAGAATTTCATCGATATCCTTCTGATATTTCTGCATATTTACGGGAATTTTGTTTTCGCCGACAATGTATCTCAAAGGATATGTAAGATGAGCAAAGGTATCAAATTTTGCCCAATCCGCAAGAAGTTTCAGTTCATAGAAGTATTTATCAAGCAAAGCTTCAATATCCATACCTTCATACTTAAGCTCGCAGAAATCGTCAGTTTTTCTGAGATTGTGAATTGAGCCGATAACAAAGTCATAATCCCTTGAATTTATAAGAGCTTCGGAAGTTTCAATGTCGTATGTAGGCTCACCAAGCTCAATACCAACGCAAAGTTCTATTCTGTCCTTATACATTTCCTTTGCCCTGAGCATATCTTTATATGAATTTTCGGCATCCTTGTCAAAGCCTTTTTCTTTGAAATAATCCATTTCAACATGGTCTGTAAAAGCTATTGTCTGAATACCTTTTTCGATTGCAGCTTCACACATTTCCTCTATAGGATAATTTCCGTCAAAAGAATTGTTCGTGTGCGTATGCATATCAACAAAATTTTTAAAAATCATTAAAACACTTCCTAAAATAAATTACATTTTATCATATAACAATTTGAAGATTTTTTCAACAGTTTTGGAAAATATTATAAATCTGTTAAACTACTGAATAAAATATTTTTTATCGTTAAAACTACCATTGAGCATAGTTCAGGAGATGATTATATGTTAGACAAAATCTCGTTGATTTTGGTCATCGTCGGCGCTTTAAACTGGGGCTCAATCGGTCTTTTCCAATTTGACATTGTAAGCTGGATAGGCGGCGGACAGGATGCAATCGTGAGCAGAATTATCTACACGCTTGTTTCACTTGCCGGTATCTGGTGCATTTCAATGCTTTTCAGGGAAAGAAGCGATGTTGAAGTCGGTACAGTTGAAACAATGGATTAACAGCCGACCTGCGGACAGGGTTTCCTGTCCGCTATTTCTTTTAATTGACAAAAATACTGCATAGCTATATAATATTATTAAGTAAACTTTAAAGGCAGGGATCATTATGAACAAAGAACCGTTAAGATTTAAAAACGGAAAATTCAAAATTATGCTCATCGGTGATTTGCACGAAAGCTATGATATGTATTCGGACAATGCCGCAAACAAAGCTGATGATATGAACGCCCTTCTTACCAAAGCGGTTGAAGAGCTTAATCCCGACCTCGTTGTTTATCTTGGTGACAATGCGGGTGCAGACAACGAAATGCAGATGCGCTCGGTTATCAGCCGTATCCTCTACCCTGTTTCCGTAAGGGATATTCCTTTCGCTGTTGTATTCGGAAATCACGACCGCGAATGTGCAGTAAGTCTCAGGGATCAGATGCGCCTTTACAAAGAGCACGACAATTGCTATATGTTCAATGCAGACGATTCTATAACAGGCTACGGCAACTATAATCTTCTTATCAAATCTTCAGAATCTGACGAGGATATCTTCAACCTTTGGTTTATTGACAGCAACAATCTTGCTGAAGACCAGGAGCTTTCATATTACGATTGGGTACATACTGATCAGATTGAGTGGTACAAAAAGACTGCTCTTGAACTCAAAGAGAAGAACGGTGGTAAGGTTATTCCCGCATTCACTTTCCAGCATATCCCCGTCCCCGAAGAATATGAGCTTCTGAGAGAAGCGAAAGTTCACGAAAAGCTTGATTCCGTTCCCGGTCACCGTAAGTGGGCAGACAAAAATTACGTCCTTAAGGAAAATGTTGAAGGCTACCTCGGAGAAGGCCCGTGCACTCCTTGTGTTAACAGCGGACAGTTTGCCGCATGGAAAGAAATCGGCGATATTATCGGTGCATTTTTCGGTCACGACCATATGAATGACTTTGCAGGATATGTTGACGGAATTATGCTCGCACAGTGTAAAACCGCAGGTTTCCGACCGTATACTGACGGTTGCCGTTCAGGCGTAAGACTTATCACTCTTGACGAAAACGATCTTCAGAACATCAACACAAGAATGTACCACTTCAAGCAGTTCGGTCTTAAAGCCAAGAGTCTCAGCCCATATATGGAGCATGTTACAGACAGGCAGGATGCAAAGCTCAAGGTTGCCGGAACTGTACTCGGCACAGCCGCCGCAATCACAACAGCAGCAGTTGCCGTGAATAAAATCGCAAAAGCTAAGAAAAAATAATATAAAACAAAGAAGACTGAGCAGATAACTGTTCAGTCTTTTTCTTGAGGTATATTATGATTTTTGAGTTTGCAGACACCGTACGTGAAATTGATTTTACGCAAGTTAAATCTTCGGATAATATCGCGGCGTTCATTTCATCTGCTGAATTTGAGAAGTTTCATTTATCTTTCGGCATCGACCAAACTGCTTATGAAAATTTCAGCTGTGATGACAGGTTTTTCCGTTCAAAAACAGAAAGCTGTGACAGCTATTACTACGGCACAATGATAATTATTGAACCGGATATAAATAACATTACTGAAGACAGACTATCCTTTTACATCCGAAAAAATCTTGTACTGATAATTGATGTTTCGGACCCAAACCATACCGTACACGGAAAATTTGTTGATACAGTAAATCGTATTCAGCCCGAAGAGTTCAACCCCGAAAGATTTATTTATTCTTTTATAAGCACACTTATTTCTTCGGACAGCATGGGACTGGAAGCAATTGAGCTTGAAATAAACCGCATTGAAGACAGAATAATCCGTGAAAATGAATATAAAAATTTCTATGAAGAACTTCTCAGATACAAAAGAAAACTTCTAAAATTACGCAATTATTATGAACAGCTGATTGATATCTGCAATGTTTTATACGAAAACGAAAACAATATTTTTGATAAAAGCACTCTTTCGTATTTCAGAAATTTGATGAGAAAGGCTGAAAGACTTTGTGATAATGTCAATCTTCTGCGTGACAACATAGTCCAGTTACGGGAAACACACCAGACAAGCCTTGACATGAAGCTTAACAACACAATGAAATTATTTACTGTAATAACAGCCGTATTTTCTCCTCTTACGCTCATTGCCGGATGGTACGGTATGAATTTTCACTTTATGCCTGAGCTTTCGTGGAAATACGGTTACCTGTACGTAATCATATTAAGTGTCCTTACGGTCAGCTTATGCATTTATATTTTTAAAAAGAAAAAGCTCATATAAAAAGACATCTGCCGCACAGCAGATGTCTTTAAGCTTATTTACCAAGCTCGATTGTTCTTTTGTAAGCCGCTAAAACCGCATTGATTGCAGCTCCCCGCAAGCCTTCATCTTCAAGAGCTTTCACACCCATAATAGTTGAACCGCCCGGACTGCAGACCTCATCCTTAAGCTTTTCGGGATGCTTTCCTGTTTCAAGAATCATTTTTGCCGAACCGAGAAGTGTTCCAGCAGAATAAAGAATCGCTTTGTCTCTCGGAAGTCCGCAGGCAACAGCACCGTCTGCCAATGCCTGAGCAAACATATAGGCAAAAGCCGGACCGCAGCCTGAAAGTGCACTCGCGGCATCAATGAATTTTTCTTCAAGCCAGTCAAAAACGCCTGCCTTGCTCATTGATTTTTCGAAACAAGCTTTATTATATTCACTGACGTTCTCTGCTGTTGCAAGAACAACACCAGAGCCGACGGAAACGGGCATATTAGGCATTATTCGGATAACGGAGTCTATCCCTGAAAGCTCTTTAATTCTGCTTACAGCGACTCCTGCTGCCATTGAAACGACAACAGGCTTATCTTCTCTATTATTCAATGCTTCTTTGATTTCAGCAAAACATTCTGCAATCATCTGCGGTTTTACGCCGATGAAAATAAATTTACAGTCTTTTGCAATCTTTTGTGCATCTGACGGTTCTGCTGAAATTTCTTTTGCGAGAGCTTCAACTTTTTCACTATTGATGTCAGCAAGTAAAATATCGTTTTTATATCCCGCTTCGGATACGGCCTTTGCGAGTGCTCCGCCCATATTTCCGCAACCTATGAATCCGAACGTTTTCCCCATATCGTCACCGCCTTATCTTATCTGACCGTTACCACGGATTATGTATTTATATGTAGTCAATTCACGAAGTCCCATCGGGCCTCTTGCGTGAAGCTTCTGTGTTGAAATACCCATTTCACAACCAAGACCGAATTCACCGCCGTCGGTAAAGCGTGTGCTTACGTTTACATAAACAGACGAACTATCAATGTCACGTGTGAAGATTTCAACAGCTTCATTGCTCTGAGTCACTATTGCCTCACTGTGGTGGGTTGAATGCTCTGAAATATGAGCAACAGCCTCATTGACATCTTCAACAACCTTAACAGCAAGAATATAATCAAGAAATTCTGTATCGAAATCATCCTCACCTGCAGGCGTACCGTCAATTATACCCTGTGCAGATTCATGAAGTCTTAATTCAACGGGATTGACCTTTCTGTCATCAACAAGAATTTTCTTAAGCTTCGGGAGGAATTCTGCAGCGATTTTTTTGCTTACAAGCAGTACCTCTTCGGCATTACAAACTGAAGGTCTGCTTGTTTTTGCATTTTCAATAATTTTAAGAGCCATTTCAAAATCTGCTGTTTCGTCAACATAAACATGGCAGATACCCGTACCCGTCTGGATACATGGAACTGTTGCATTTTTTACGCAGGCATTGATAAGACCTGCACCGCCTCGCGGAATCAGCAGATCAACATAACCGTCAGCTGTCATAAGCTCGTTTGCACTCTGACGGCTTGTGTCCTGCACCATATTGATGACGGTTTCGTCAATCCCAAGGTTTTTCAAGCCTTTTCTGAGTGCGTTTACAATTGCGTTTGCACTTCTGAAAGCTTCTTTTCCGCCACGGAGAACACAGACATTACCGCTTTTTAGAGCAAGTGCCGCCGCATCGGAAGAAACATTCGGACGGCTTTCATAGATGATTGCAACAACGCCCATCGGTACCGCAGTTTTCTCAATTACCATTCCGTTTTCCCGTTCAACCCTTTCAAGCACTTCGCCAACGGGATCCGGAAGCTTCGCAACCTCTCTTATACCCTCAGCCATACCTGCAATTCTGTCTTTTGTAAGTGTAAGTCTGTCTATCATAACATCGGAAATAATTCCTTTTGCTGCTATGATGTCCTTTTCATTCTCGCTGAGAATTTCATCCGCAGAGTCAACAAGAGCATCTGCCATTGCATAAAGAGCTTCATTTTTCTGCTCGCTTGTAAGCTTTGAAAGAACGCTTTTTGCCGCCTTTGCCTGTTTCAGTATTTCAAGTGTAGTCATTTTACTCGCCTGCCTTTTTGAGAAATCTTGTACCGACTGATTTTCCTTCAACTATATCGTAAAGCACATAAGGGTTTTCGCCGTTCGCAATAACCATATCACAGCCCTTTGAGGTGCTGATTTCAGCCGCACGGATCTTAGTTTTCATTCCGCCCGTACCGAGGCTTGAACCTTTATCGCCTGCAAGTGCTCTGATTTCATCGGTGATTTCAGACACAACAGAAATAAGGGTTGCATCTGAATTTTTGTGAGGGTCAGAAGTGAAAAGACCGTCAATATCAGAAAGCAGAATAAGAAGATCTGCTTTTACGCTGACAGCAACCATTGCCGAAAGTGTATCATTATCGCCAACCTTGATTTCGTCTGTTGAAACCGTATCGTTTTCGTTGATGATTGGCAAAGCAGAAAATTCAAGAAGCTTATTCATCGTATTGATGAAATTATTATATCTGTCTGTATGCTCAAAGTCATCACCTGTCATAAGAAGCTGAGCAACGGTGTGGTTGTATTCTGAAAAAAGCTTATCGTAAGTATACATAAGCTCACACTGGCCGACAGCCGCTGCCGCCTGCTTGCCTGCAATATCGGTCGGCTTTGACTTGAGCTGAAGCTTTCCCGTACCCATTCCGATTGCACCCGAAGTGACAAGAATAATATCATTTCCTGCGTTTTTAAGGTCACTGAGAACCTTGCAGAGTTCTTCAACCCTGCGTATATTCAACAATCCGCCTGCATGTGCAAGCGTTGATGTTCCGACTTTTACAACAATTCTCATTTTAATATCCTCTGCTATTTTAATATTTTCAATGCGTTTTTATAGAAAATCATTTCAGTTTCTTCTTGTGAAAGATTAAGACCAATAACAAAATCTTTTTCCGTCTTCGGACTGTTCCACGGTGAATCACTTCCGAAAAGTATTTTGTCTGCACCGTGATTCTTTATAATACGTCTGCACTGCTCCGGTGAAATAAACTTTGAAATAAAAGCGGTATCAAAGTTTATCTGTGTTCCGACAAGGTATTTTTCAACCTCATCCCAATTCATAAATGCGCCTAAATGAGCTGCAATAATATACTTACCCGAAACATATTCAAGTGTGTTTCTGAGCCTGTCCGGCTGACAATGAATCGGCTCCGGCATTCCGTAATCAAATCCTGTATGAAGAGTTACATATAAACCGAGATCTTCAGCTTTTCTGAGAATTTCAAGCGAACGCGGGCTATCAACATAAAAAGACTGATATTCAGGATGAAGCTTGATTCCTTTGAAACCGTTTTCTTTTATTTCTTCAAGCACCTCTTCCCAGTCACTTTGTTCGGGGTGAAGAGAGGCGAATGAAATCATTTTTTCATTACGTATCTGTTTGGCAAATTCGTTTATCGACTTCGTCTGGGTCGGCTTTGTGGCAATCGGAAGAATAACGGACATATCTACACCGTTTCTTTCCATTGAACTAAGCAAACTGTCAACCGTACCTCGTGTATAATGTCGGTACCTTACTCCCTGAAATTTTACAATACTGTCGCTCAAAGAACGTACTACACCTGCCGCTATTCTGTCCGGGAAAATATGGCTGTGAAAGTCTATCAACATTTTAATACCTTCTGTTCTGATTTTTATTAATAGCATTCACATAATCAACGTTGATTAATGACGAATATTCTAACACATATTGCATAAATATGCAAGAAAAACCGCAACAAAGTGCGGTTTTTTCCTCAATTCTGCTTTCTTACAATTTTATATTCATCATCGGGTTCATAATAAGGACAATCATAATACGATGCACTTAAGAACTTGATATATTCATCCTCATCAAGATTCATTGAGCAGTAATAATAATCTTCAATCTCGTCGTAACAGAAATTATTACAGCTTTCGCAGTTTGTTTTTCCGGGCATTATAACACCTCCGTGAAAATAATACCACTAACCTGATGTTTTGTCTACAGTAATTTCGACCGCATCTGTTTTAAAATCACTTTTTCACGTCTGCTGACCTGAACCTGAGTCATACCGAGCTTTTTGGCTATAACAGTTTGTGTCAGTCCTGCATAATACCTCATTCTTATTATTTCCTTGTCCCTTTCGTCAAGCTCACTCATTACCTGTTCAAGCGCAATTAACGTTGAAACGCTCTGTTCATGCGAATCGACAGGAATATCAAATTGATTTTCACTTTCATCATCCTGCATAGTCATGGAAATAACGGGCATTGAAGCAGTTATTGCCTGAACTGTTTCATATTCATCAAAGCCGAGACGTTCTGCAATTTCCTTTACCGTCGGTTCACGGTTAAACTGCTTTATGAACGCTTCTTTTTCGTAGCTTATTTTCCTTCCCTTTTCTTTAAGAGAACGGCTCACACTGACCGTACCGTCATCGCGGAAAATGCGTTTCATTTCACCAAGTATGACCGGTACGGCATAGGTTGAAAAGCTGAAGCCTCTCTCCTCATCAAACCCGTCAACAGCCTTTATAAGTCCCACACAGCCTGCCTGAAAAAGGTCTTCATATTCAACGCCCCTGCCCCTGAGCTTGTGAGCACAGGAGTGCACAAGACCGAGGTTTGATTCAATTTTTTCGTCCCTTGTCTCAGAACTCAGTATCATATCCCTGCACGCCCGTTTACGGTTTTATACATTGTCACCGTTGTTCCCTTATCAGGTTTTGAATGAACAGTAATTTTGTCTGTAAAGCTTTCCATAACAGCAAAACCCAGACCTGCACGTTCACCGCCGAGGGTGGTAAAAAGCGGCTCCATTGCCTGCTTCACATCTATAATTCCGCATCCCTTGTCCCTTATGCTTATCTTCACCCGTCTGTTTTCAAGAATCGTGACACATATGTAAATTTTACCCACAGATTGCGGATAAGCGTGTACAATACAATTCGTTACAGCCTCGCTGACAGCCATTTTCACATCCGAAACCTCGTCGAGTGTCGGGTCAAGCTGTGACATAAAAGCCGCAACAGTTGAACGTGCAAAGCTTTCATTGACGGATTTCGAATCAAGTGTCATCCTCATTTCATTGATTTTCTGCATTGTTTACATCCTCCCTTTTGCTTATTTTTGCTATTTTTTCAAGACCTGCAAGCTGCATTATTCTGTACACCTGTGGCGAAAGATTAGAAACAATCAGCTTACCGCCCATCGGCTGAATCGTACGGAATCTGCCCATAACAAGACCTATTCCCGAAGAATCCATAAAGGTTACATCGGCAAAATCAAGCTTCAGTGTCTTGGGCTTATTTCTCCCGATTGCTTCGTCAATTTCAAGCCTTATTGCCGAGGCAGTATGGTGGTCAATTTCACCTTCAAGAAAAGCTGTTACTCTGTGTTGGGTTGAAATAATTTTAACGGGCATTCATATACCTCCTGAAAAAGAAAAATCCTCTATCCGAAAGGATAAAGGATTTAAGATGAATATTTTGTTGAAGTGTCGCCGTAAACGGTGACTATTTTTGTAAATTTTTGATGTCTGATGCAAGATAAAGTGAGCCACAGACAAGAACGACCGAATTTTCATCTGCTTTTTTCAGCGCCTTGGCATATGCTTTTGCACAGTCATCAACTGGTTTTGCTTTTACGCCGTAATTTTTAAGCTCAGCCGCAAGTTCCTTTGCCGTCAATGAACGCGGATTTGAAACAGTCGTTGTATAAATCTTTTCGCACAGCGGAGCTAATTTTTCAGCACAGTACTTATAATTTTTGTCTTTCATCATACCGAAAACCGCAATTATCTTTTTATCTGCATAGTGCTTTTTGAGCGTATAGCAAAGTGCATCCACACCCTCAGCATTATGTCCGCCGTCAATGATAACAAGCGGATCTTTTGAAACAATTTCAACTCTTGCAGGAATTTTAAGAGCAGATATTCCGTCAATCATATTCTTTGCAGAAACAACCCAACCGTTATTTTTCAGAACATTGATTGCCGAAATGGCAGTTGAAAAATTGTAAATCTGATGCTTACCTGAAAGAGGGATTTTGAAAGTACATCCTGCGTAGATAATTGTTGAGCCGTCAAACTCTTCATAAACAAGGCGGATTCGTCCGAGGTCAGAGTGTGTATAATCGCAACCAGCCTCTTTCGCCTTTTCTTTGACAAAGCGTTCAACTGTAAAATCAGGCTGAGGATAACCGATAACGTGACCGCCCTCTTTGAAAATTCCGCATTTATGAGCGGCAATTTCAAGGATTGAGTCGCCTAAAATATCGGTATGATCCATCGAGATTGAAGTAATAACACTTACCTCTGACTTTTTGATAATATTGGTAGAGTCAAGCGTTCCGCCAAGACCGACTTCAAGAACAACAATATCGCATTGTTCCTCAAGAAAATAAAGAAAAGCTGCGGCAGTTATTATTTCAAACTCTGTAGGTTCAATATTTTTCTTTTTCAATTCATCAATAACCGGGACAATTTTTTCAACAATCTTTGTAAAATCATCCTTTGGTATCATCTCGGAATTAATCTGAATTCTTTCGCGAAAATCCACGACAAACGGTGATGTAAAAAGACCGACTTTGTATCCTGCCGCCTCAAGCATCTTTGCAATCATTGTACAGGTTGAGCCTTTGCCGTTGGTGCCTGCAACATGGACAAATTTCAGCTTATCCTGCGGATTATCAAACGCTTCGCACAAAGCAGAAATACGTTCCATTCCCGGCTGTGAACCGAATTTCATTCTTGAATGTATAAATTCAAGTGCTTCATTGTAGTTCATAAAATCACTCATTTCAAAATATGGGACGGATAAACCGTCCCATAAATTTTATTATTTTCTGAGCTTTGCAAGGCTTTCATCGATCATTGCAATCTTATCACGAATCTTCTTTGCAGCCTCGCGCTGACCTTCAACAACCGCTGCAGGTGCTTTTGCAACAAAGTTTTCGTTGTTAAGCTTTTTATCAATGAATTCAAGCTCTTTGAGCTCCTTTGCCTTCTCTTTTTCAAGACGTGCAATTTCAGCCTCAAAGTCAACAAGGTCGCCCATTGGGATATAAACCTTAGCATCAGTTGTAACAATGCATACTGCATTGTCAAACTCAAAGCTGTCGCCTATCTCAGCCTCAGAGCAGGATGCAAGACGCTGCATAAAGATACCTGCCTGACGGAATGTGTCCTTGTAAGACGTTGCGATATAATACTTCGCCTTTCTTGAGGGAGGAACGTTCATTTCCGCACGGCAGTTACGGATTGCACGGATTGCTTCCATAATTCTGCCCATTTCCTGCTCCTCAACGCTGAAGTTGAATTCTTCCTTATATGTCGGCCACTCAGAAATCATAATTGACTCGCCATCGTGCGGAAGAGTCTGCCAGATTTCCTCAGTGATGAACGGCATAAACGGGTGAAGAAGCTTCAATGTGTTTGACATGATATAAACGAGCATATCACGAGCTGTCTGAGCAGCCTTCTCATCACCTGAGTTAAGACGGATTTTTGAAATTTCGATATACCAGTCGCAGAAGATATCCCAGATGAAATCGTAGAGCTTCTGAACTGCAATACCGAGCTCAAACTTATCAAGGTTATCGGTAACCTCTTTTGCAAGATTGTTGAAGAGGCTGAGAATCCATTTATCCTCAAGAGCGAGATCTTCGGGAACGCGAGGTGCTTTTTCATTCTCACCGAGATTCATAAGAATAAATCTTGCCGCGTTCCAGATCTTATTTGCAAAGTTACGGCTTGCGCTTACCTTCTCGTCCGAGAAACGCATGTCGTTACCCGGACTGTTACCCGTTGCAAGAGTAAGACGGAGAGCATCAGCACCGTACTGTTCAATAACCTCAAGAGGATCAATACCGTTACCGAGCGACTTTGACATCTTTCTGCCGAGAGCATCACGGACAAGACCGTGGATAAGAACCGTATCAAACGGAACCTGACCTGTGTATTCAAGAGCAGAGAAAATCATACGGCTTACCCAGAAACCGATGATATCGTAGCCTGTAACGAGTGTGCTTGTCGGATAATAGTGTTTGAGATCAGGAGTTTCATCGGGCCAGCCGAGAGTTGAAAACGGCCAAAGTGCTGATGAGAACCATGTATCAAGAGTATCTGAATCCTGCTCGATGTTCTTACTGTTACAATGAGGACAAGTATCAATATCTGTTTTGGAAACTATCGTAGCACCACAGTCTGCACAGTACCATGCAGGAATACGGTGCCCCCACCAAAGCTGACGTGAAATACACCAGTCGCGTGTACCTCTCATCCAGTTCATATAGTTCTTTGTGAATCTTTCGGGAACAAAAACAGTTTCGCCCTTTTCAACTGCTTCGATAGCAGGCTCTGCAAGAGGAACCATACGTACAAACCACTGCTTTGAAACCATAGGCTCAATTGTTGAATGACAGCGGTAGCAAGTACCGACCTCGTGTTTGAGGGGTTCAATGTACTTGATGTATCCGCCTGCTTCAAGGTCAGCAAGGATAGCCTTACGTGCCTCCATTGTTGTCATACCTGCGTACTTGCCGCAATCAAGAACTTCAGGCTCATCAGCAGCAGCCTTACCGCTTGCAACAAGCTCATCATATGCAGCCTTTTCAGCCGCACCTGTCATATGTCCGTCATAGGTAAATGTTCTTACCATCGGAAGATTATGACGTCTGCCTACCTCAAAGTCATTCGGGTCGTGTGCAGGTGTAATTTTAACAACACCTGTTCCCTTTGTCATATCTGCGTGCTCATCGCATACGATGGGAATTTCCTTGTTAAGAAGAGGAAGAATAACGTGGCAGCCGTGAAGATGCGCATATCTTTCATCCTCTGCATTGATTGCAACAGCTGTATCACCGAGCATTGTTTCGGGTCTTGTTGTTGCAAGCTCAAGCTGTTCGCCTGTTTCCTTAACTGTGTAAAGAAGGTGCCAGAAATTACCGTCCTGCTCGCTGTATTCAACTTCAGCATCTGAAATTGATGTCTGGCAGTACGGGCACCAGTTAACCATTCTGTTTCCTCTGTAAATAAGATCTTTTTCATAAAGTCTTACGAAAACTTCGCGTACAGCTCTGCTGCAACCTTCATCAAGAGTGAAGCGTTCTCTGTCCCAGTCACATGAAGAACCAAGCTTTTTGAGCTGTTCAATGATTCTTCCGCCATACTTTTCTTTCCAGTCCCAAGCGCGCACAAGGAAGCCTTCTCTGCCGAGATCATCCTTTGTAAGACCTTCTTTAGCCATAGCTTCAACAATTTTTGCTTCTGTTGCAATTGAAGCGTGGTCTGTACCCGGAAGCCAGAGCGTGTCAAAGCCCTGCATACGTCTGAAGCGGATAAGAATATCCTGAAGAGTATTGTCAAGGGCATGTCCCATATGAAGCTGACCCGTGATGTTCGGCGGCGGTATAACTATTGTATACGGCTCCTTCTCAGGGTCACATTCTGCGTGAAAATATTTGCCGTCAAGCCAGAATTTATAGGTTCTGTCTTCAACGTCTTTCGGATCGTACTGTTTTGCGAGATCCTTTGCCATATATATCTCCTCCTATTACATAATAAAAAAATAAAACCCGTCTCAAAGGAAAACTTTGAGACGAGCTGAAAATAACCCGCGGTACCACTCAAATTGCATAAAATGCCACTTTAGACTCATAGGTCCTGCGCTTTTACGAAGCGAAACGGGAGAGGTCTAATAACCCGGAGGTGTTCTTCTCTCCGACTCGGAAGCTACAAAAACAGCTTAACACCTGCCGTCTTTCACCAAACAACGGCTCTCTTGAAGGCTTGAGGCTGTTCCCCTCTTCGTCATAGTCTTTACCGAGTTATTCTATCACCTAAACTTTACTTTGTCAACTGTTTTTAACAGCTTCATGGCGTTTGAGTGTTTCTTTTTCATATCTTTCAAGTGCAACCTTGACATTTCCGAGCATTGTAAGCTCAAACAGATGAATAAGCTCATCACTTGACATCCTTGTTGCGTTACGGTTGCGCATCCAGCTTTCAACAACATCGCAGACAGCGAAGGTATAAAAATCGGCAAGGAAGACTTTATAATATGAATCGACCGTCATATCCTTTGAGATAAATTCAACCACCATTCTTGCACACGTACCGATTTTTTCGTGAACAAAGTTATAGAAAAACTTTTCTGCTTTTGAATTGACAACACATTTGATTTCATCCTGATGCTCTTCAAGATAATCAAACATTTTTTTGATCATCGTCATCCAATCACAGTCATTTTTATACTCGTTGAATATCTGTGTTCCGTCGTAGGTGTAAATCCACTCGACAAGAGCATATATGTCCTGAAAATGATAATAGAAAGTCTGACGGTTAACACCGCAATCCTCTACAATCTCACGTATTTTGATTTTATCAAGCGACTTTTTTCTCATCAACTTTCTCAAAGAAGTTGCAATTAAAAGTTTGGTTTTTTCACCGGAATTCTGCGGAGCCATAATATCTCCTCCTTTTCGACAATTCTATCATAAGATGTTGCCGATTTCAAGACATTTTGATATACAAATACAGTATAAGTGTATATACAATTTTATCCAAATGTAAAAAAGAGCCTGAAATCAGGCTCTTTAAAACAAATATTAAATTAACAATTAGAGAAGACCCTTCTGAGTTGCATATTCATGGAAGGATTCGATACTTCTCATCCTTGCGGGACTGAGAGTTGCCCCTGCTCTTGTAACAGTTGACATCGGAATACCCTGAAGCTGAACAAGATACTTTGCACTTGCGTTGAAACCGCTGTCTATGCAGTTATCAAGAAGAATAATCTCGTTGTATGTTTCGCGTGCCTTCTGAACATTCTTTTCTACGAAATACTCATCGTACATCTTACGGAAGAGGTTTGCACCGCAGGAAGTCGGAGTTGCGCAAACGCCTCTTGCGCCTGCTTCATAAGCATCGAAAAGATACGGAATATTAGCCTGAAGAACAGCCGAATCGCCCTGAACTGCAATCTTATCCTTGATGAGTTCAAGTGAGCAGGTTGTGTCCTTGATACCCTTGAACTTACTGTTTGCAACAAGTCTGCCGTAAGCTTCGCCTGACATACAATGCGGATTGAAGCCCGGGAACTCATAAAGAAGAATCGGAAGAGTTGTATACTCAGCAAGCTCTGAAAGATAGTTGACAAGCTGGTCATCATCATCGCCTACACCTTTTGTTACAAAAACAAGACCGTCAACACCTGTCTGCTCCATACGCTTAACTTCTTCAACCTGATTCTGCCATGTTTTTTCAAGGTTTGCTGTTGCAACAATTTCAGTACCGCAAGCATGTTTTACTGCGAGTTCTGCACACTTGATTCTTTCTTCAATTGAAAGACAAGTCATCTCCGCACTGCCGCAGACTGAGAAAAGATGATGCGGACCCTTTGATGCCTGCCACTCAACATACTGAGCGTATACGTCATAGTCAATTGACTTATCCTCTTTAAAGGGAGTAAGCAGCAAAGCATAAATGCCTCTGAATTCTTCCGGTTTTCCTGTAAACATAAATTTGCACCTCTCAAGAAAATTTCTTTTAATTATCTTACTACTAAGATTTATTAATTTCAAGACTAAAAATGAAAAATTATTCAGCTTATTTTCACTTTTCTAATCCGTCAACAACACCCTTTACCATATCGGGGTAATTGCTTATTACAGCATCAACACCAAGGTTATAAAGCCGTTCAACGTCAGCTTCTTTATTAACCGTCCAGGTGTTAATCTGAATACCGTTTGACTTGATTTCCGAAACACTGTCTTCATTAAGTGAAAGGAAGAGAGGATGAACGCACTCAACACCGCGCGTTTTTGTATATTCACCAAAATTATAAATCCAGCTTGACTCAAGGAAACCGCACTTGATACGCGGATTGATTGACTTGGTTCTCATAATGCTGTAGTGGTTGAAGCTTGAGATGATAATTCTGTCCTCAAGTCCGAATTCATCAACAAGCTCAAGCACAGCCTTTTCAATACCCGGATACTCATTGATACTTGTTTTAAGCTCTATGTTGGTAATGAATCCTCCAACCGGCTTCACCAATTCAAAATATTCACGGAGAGTCGGGATTTTATTGAAACCGTAAACACCTGCAAATCCTGCAGAAGCATCAAACTTCGAAAGCTCCTCATAGGTGAAATCAACAACGTATCCCTCACCGTCTGACGTGCGGTCAATTCGTTCATCGTGAATCACCACAACCTCGCCGTCCTTTGTGAAATGAACATCAAGCTCAATTCCGTCTGTACCTGCTTCAATCGCCTTTTCAAAAGCAAGCATTGTGTTTTCGGGATACTTTCCGCTGAAGCCTCTGTGCGCAATATTTAACATTGAATCACAACCTTTAAAATTTTCTTATTATAAATGCCTGTCTGCCCTTTTTAGTCATACCGGCATCTTCGTCAATCATAACCTTTCCGCTGCCGTGGATGACCAGCTTTGAACCGAAAGGCACTTTTGCATCAGGCTTTGACATTACAACTCCGTTAAGAAGAACCTCTCCCCTGTTAATTTTCTCAACAGCAGTATTTCTTGAAATTGAAAACGATGCCGAAAGAACACTATCAAGGCGCATTGAAGAAACATAGCAACGTTTTGTTTCGCAGACCGAATTGTTTTCCGCATTTTCAAAGCAATTGCTTATTTCAACCTTTACGCTTCCGCGCCCGACCGAGGTTAGGTTTTCTTTTATGTATCCTGCCACACTTCTTATCACAGCCATTGTGCAGCCTTTTTCCGTTACGAAAATATCGCCGACAGCTTCCCTTTTTATTCCAAGGCCCATAACCGCACCGAGATAATCGCGGTGAGAAAGAGTTGAAAAATTATCCTTTGTTATTTCAAGAGCAACAATCGGAGAAAGCTCGGGACTTTCCTTTATGTAACTAACGCTTTCTGCATAATCAGGCAAAAAAACAGCAGTCTTTCTTTCACACTCATCAAAGCCGCCGTAAAAGTCATACCGTACACTCTTTTTCTTCAGATATTCAATAACCGTACTTTGCTGATAGATATCAAGGAAGTTGGTATTTGTGATAAGATAGTTTTCCTCGCAGGAGCTGATGCAGTCATCAACTCGCGCCGTCAGAAGCTCATTTTCCTTCAAAACACCACCTCCTGAATGATTACAAATTGAATATACCACAGTCTGTAACAAATGTACAGAATATTTATTAAAAATTCATTTTGATTCAACAAAATATGTAATTTCTATTGAACAAACCAACAATATATGGTATTATAACGAAAAATTATAATGGAGGTTTGTTGTTATGAATATACCACGCCCCGAGCATCCTAATCCGCAGTTCCAGCGTCAAGCATGGATGAACCTTAACGGAAAATGGAGCTTTCAGATTGATAATTCCAAAAGCGGTCTTGCAAAGAGATTTTACGAAAAAGGCACCCGCTTTGATTCTGTTATAAATGTACCCTTTTGCCCCGAAAGCGTTCTTTCAGGAATAGAAAACAAAGACTTTATGGCTGCCGTATGGTATTCAAGAGAATTTGTTATCCCCGAACGTTACTCAGATATGAGAACCGTTCTTCACTTCGGTGCTGTTGATTACAAGGCAACCGTTTACATAAACGGCAAAGAAATCGGTACTCATACAGGCGGTTATATTTCATTCAGCTTTGATATTACCGACTACATTCAGCCGGGTGTGAATACGGTTACGGTTTACGCTGAGGATGATGTGCGCAACCCCCTTCAGCCCAGAGGCAAGCAGAGTGAGGAGTATTATTCTCACGGCTGTGACTATACAAGAACAACGGGAATATGGCAGACAGTATGGCTTGAATTTACGCCGAAGTCATATATCGAAAGCATAAAGATTTTCCCCAACGCAGAAAATTGTTCTGTTGATATTCAGGCAAAGGTTGTCGGCGAAGGCAAGTTTGAAGCACTTGCACTTTTCCACGACAGAATTATGGGTGTTGCAAGTGTTGAAACAAAGGGCGGACTTATCAACGCTCATCTCGACCTTAAAGAAGCATTTTACTGGAATGTCGGCGAAGGCAGACTTTATGACCTTGAGCTCAAGTTCAACGATGACCGTGTAGACAGCTATTTCGGACTTCGTGACATCAAGCTCGACGAATATAAATTCCTCATTAACGGCAAGTCAGTTTTCCAGCGTCTTGTGCTTGACCAGGGCTTCTACCCTGACGGAATCTACACTGCACCCACTGACGAGGCACTTATCAAGGATATTCAGATTTCACTTGACGTCGGTTTCAACGGTGCAAGACTTCATGAAAAAATATTTGAACCGAGATTCCTTTACCATTGTGACAAGATGGGCTATATCGTATGGGGCGAGTATCCCAACTGGGGTCTTGACTCTTCCAATCCCAACATTGTTTACAGCGTTCTTCCCGAATGGCTTGAGGAGCTTGAAAGAGACTTCAACCATCCGTCAATTATCGGTTGGTGTCCGTTCAACGAAACATGGGACTACGACGGCAGAAAACAGCACGATCCTGCACTTAAGATGATTTACGACGTAACAAAGGCATTCGACCCGACACGTCCGTGTATCGACGTAAGCGGTAACTTCCACGTTACGGGTGAAATCTTTGACGTTCATAATTATGAGCAGGATCCTGAAGTATTCAGAACTTTCTATGTAAATGCCGGCGAAGGCAAAATTTATGACCAGCATGCTGAAAGACAGACTTATAAAGGTGAACCTCTCTTTGTCAGCGAATACGGCGGAATACAGTGGTCTGTTGACCAGAGTAATCAGAACGCCTGGGGTTACGGTAATGCACCTAAAAATAAGTATGAGTTCATCGAGCGTTATCAAGGACTGACAGATCCGCTTCTTGATAATGAATACATATTCGGTTTCTGCTACACTCAGCTTTATGATATTGAGCAGGAGCAGAACGGACTTTATACTTATTCGAGAAAGCCGAAATTTGATCCGACTATTTTCTACGGTATAAATTCAAGAAAATCCAAAATTGAGTTATAAACGGAGGTTTTAACATGATAAAATTACCCAATTATCATAAAAGTCTTGACGTTCTTCACTACGGCTGTGAAGAACCGAGAGCTTATTTTATCCCCTATCACGATGACAAAAGTGTTGATTTCCCGCGCTCGGAGTCAAAATACTTTCATTCTCTTTGTGGCGAATGGGATTTCAAGTTTCACTCAAGCCTTGTAGATGTTGAGGACGGCTTCTACGCTGAAGACTTTGAGATTGACTCTGCATATGACAAAATCAAAGTTCCGATGAACTGGCAGATGGCACTTGATAAGGATTATGACAAGCCGAACTATACAAACATCAACTATCCGTTTCCGTTTGATCCTCCTCATGTTCCCGACGAAAACCCTTGCGGTATTTATCTCCGTGATTTCGAAATTGACGAGAACATGATCACACGCGATCTTTTCCTCAACTTTGAAGGTGTTGATTCCTGCTTCTACCTCTGGATAAACGGTAAATTTGTCGGCTACAGCCAGGTCAGCCATATGACAAGCGAATTCAACATCACAGAATATGTTCACACAGGCAAAAATCGTATTGCAGTACTTGTCCTTAAATGGTGCGACGGTACATATCTTGAGGACCAGGATATGTGGAGAATGAGTGGTATTTTCCGTGAGGTTTATATCCTTGAAAGAAGCAGAAGAGGCAGAATCGAAGACTTCTTTGTAAAAACTGAATTCAAGAAAAAACGTTCACGCTGTATAATGGATGTTGACCTTAAGGTGTTCGGTGACAGAGAGGTTGACTACCGTCTTGTTTCACCTCACGGCGACATTGTTGCTTCGGGCGAAAGCAAGGATAACAAAATCAGAATCAAAATTGATGATCCTGTTCTCTGGAATGATGAGGAACCGCTTCTTTACAGCCTTTACCTCGATATTTCAGACGAAACCGTTCTTGCCAAAATTGGTTTAAAAGAGCTTATAATCAAAAATTCTATTCTTTATCTTAACGGACAGAAGTTCAAAATCCGAGGCGTAAACCGTCACGATTCGCATCCCTTCCTTGGTCACGCAACTCCCGTTGAGCATATGCTTGAGGATTTATATATTCTTAAGCGTCACAACGTAAACGCAATAAGAACATCTCACTACCCCAACGACCCGAGACTTCTTGAAATGTGTGACGAGCTTGGTTTCCTTGTTGTTGATGAAGCTGACATCGAAACTCACGGAACAGCGGCAAGAATCTGCCGTACACCCGAAAACGAACCGTACGGTCAGGTCGGTTGGATCAATTTCTGGAGCGAACTCTCACAGGGACCTGCATGGAAGGAAGCTTACGTTGACAGGGCAAAGAGAATGTTTGAACGCGACAAAAACCGTGCCTGCGTAATCTTCTGGTCACTCGGCAACGAATCGGGCTGCGGCGACAATCACCGTGCGATGCGCGACTATATCAAGGGCAGAAAGCCTGATGCAATTATCCACTACGAAGGTGCTAACTATTCATACAGCGAACGCGGAAAGAAAAACTTTACCGATGTTTCTGATGTTGAAAGCTATATGTATCCTTCAATCGAAGATTGCCACAATATACTCAAAAACAAGAAAAAAGGCAAAAAGCCTTTCTATCTCTGCGAATACTGTCACGCTATGGGCAACGGCCCCGGAGACCTCAGGGATTACTGGAAGCTTATTGAAAGTGATGACAGATTTGTCGGCGGCTGTATCTGGGAATATACTGACCATTCTGTTGCAATTCCCGACGGCAAGGGCGGATATAACTACACTTACGGCGGAGATTTCAACGACTTCCCCAACGACAGAAACTTCTGTGTTGACGGTCTTGTTTATCCCGACAGAACTCCTCATACAGGCTTTAAAGAAGCAAAAATTGCTTATCAGCCGTTCTTTGTTGATTACAACGGCGACGGCTCTGTTAAAATCAAAAACCGTCTTTTCTTTAAAGGACTTGACGACATCTGTGTAAAATGGGATATCAAAACAGATGCTGAGATTGTTGCCGAGGGTGAAATTTCCGGCCTTATGCTTATGCCGAGAGAAACTAACAGCTTCGCTCTCTTCAATCCGTCAGATTATGAGCTTAACGGAAACACTTATCTCACATTGAGGTTCTGTAATAAGACAGACAAGCCTTGGGCACCTGCAGGTCATGAATGCGGTATGAAGCAGTTCTGTCTTACAAGTGCAACTGTTAATGAATCACCCGTTGCTGAAGGCAAGGTTGAAGTAGACGAAGACGACAGATACATCAGAATTTCAGCCGGCTCAAACAACTATGTATTTGACAAGCCGTACGGCAGACTTGAAACAATTCAGCACAACGGAACTGATCTTATCACAAAGCCCGTTGAGCTTAATCTTTACAGAGCTCCTACCGATAACGACGTTGTATATGCCGAACAGTGGAAGACAATCGGCCTTAACATTCTCAGGCAGAAGACTTACAGTGCAGAAATCACTGAAAAATCTGACAGCAAAGTTGAAGTAACGGTTAAAATGTCACTCGGTGCTTATACATACGATCCCGCTTTCAGAGGCACAATCACTTACTCTTTCCTTGCTGACGGTGCAGTGCTTATCAACGTAAACGGCACAGCTACCGAGGGAATCGAAGTTCTTCCGAAAATCGGCTTACAGCTTACAATGCCTGAAGGCTTTGAAAGCTTCCGCTTCTTCGGCTACGGCCCTCACGAAAGCTATATCGACAAGAACCTTTCAACATATGTTGATAAGTTCGAAACAACGGTTACGGATAACTTTGAGCACTATGTACGTCCGCAGGAGAATTCTTCTCACTACGGCACAAAGTGGGCAGAGGTCAGAAACACTGACGGAATCGGACTTTATTGCACGCCTGAAAACTTTGAATCTTTCAGCGTAAATGCACAGCATTTCACACCGAATATGATTCACGAGGCAAAGCACGACTATGAGCTTGATCCGCTTAAGGAAACCGTTCTCAGCCTTGATTATAAGAATCTCAGCGCAGGTTCAGCATCATGCGGACCGAAGAGCCTTGACAAGTACAGACTTCTTGACAAAGAATTCAACTTTACATTCAGACTTTTCCCGGGAAAAGCTTAATAACACTTCTTACTTTCGGGTGACAGTTTTTGCTGTCACCCGTTTTTAATTATTCAAGCAACAAACAAAAGTCGACAGAACAACAGGTTGAAATTATGCACAAGGACTACAAAGGGATTAAAAACACTTGCTAAATTCGGGTTTGTCGATATCTTTATTTTCCACCTCATCCACCGCAAGCGGTCCCCCTTCCCCTCAAGGGGAAGGCTGAGAAACTGCGTAAGTCCGAGGCTTCCCCTTGAGGGGAAGCTGTCACGAAGTGACTGATGAGGTGTAGGTTGCAACGCAACCGTATATTAAAAACGCCCCGACAAACCCGAATTTGTATGATTAATCTGCATATTATTTTTAAGATTTTCGGGCTGTTTATTGTCAAACTTTTCTTTGTTTCTGCAGTTGACAAATCGCACAAAATATTATACAATAAATGTACAAATTAAACCATTGCATGACTGACGGATCAGCGGATTACCGCAAGGGAATGCAAATGGCAAACAGCCGACCGTCTGGGCAAGTCAGTTTATACTGATTTGTCCTTTTTTGTTTTTAACCCCCTGTCACTTCGTGACTTATACCATTTCAGTGGTGACAAATAAGGTTATTGTTTTCTATATTAAGGAGTGATACACATGATACACGAAAACTGGAACGGATTTAACGGTGGATTATGGCAGGATGAAATCAATGTCCGCGACTTTATCCAGACTAACTACAAGGAATATTGCGGAGACGATTCTTTCCTTTCAGGTGCTACTGAGCGTACAGACAGCCTTATGGCAAAGGTTCAGGAGCTTTTCAGACAGGAACGCGCAAAGGGCGGTGTCCTTGACATCGACACAGAAACAGTTTCTTCGCTTACAAGCTATGCTCCCGGATATATTGACAAAGAAAACGAAATCATCGTAGGTATGCAGACTGACAGTCCGCTTAAGCGTGGTGTCAATCCCTTCGGAGGTATCCGTATGGCTCGTCAGGCCTGTGCAGCTTACGGATATAAACTCAGCGACAAGGTCGAGCAGGAATTTATGTTCCGCACGACACACAATGACGGTGTTTTCAGAGCATACACAGACGAAATGCGTGCTGCGCGACGTTCTCATGTTATCACGGGTCTTCCCGATGCATACGGCAGAGGCAGAATTATCGGTGATTACAGGCGTGTTGCTCTTTACGGTGTAAACCGTCTTATTGAAGCTAAAAAAGCTGACAAAGCGGCTATCGGTCACGGTGATTTCAACACCGAAACAACACGCCAGACTGAGGAGCTGTTCCAGCAGATCACCTTCCTTGGCTTTTTGAAAGAGATGGCTGCAATGTACGGCTACGACATTTCCGAGCCTGCAAAGAATGCACGCGAAGCAATCCAGTGGACATACTTTGCTTACCTTGCTTCAATCAAAGAGCAGAACGGTGCGGCAATGTCCCTCGGCAGAGTAAGCACATTCTTTGATATCTACATTGAGCGCGACATTGCAAACGGTGTTCTTACCGAAGCAGAAGCCCAAGAATTGATGGACGATTTTGTTATCAAACTCCGTATCGCACGTCACCTCCGAACACAGGAATACAACGAGCTTTTCGGCGGCGACCCGATGTGGATTACAGAAGCTGTCGGAGGTATGGGCGAAGACGGCAGAAGCCTTGTTACAAAGAACAGCTTCCGACTTCTCAACACGCTCTATACGCTCGGTTCTTCTCCCGAGCCTAATATCACAATTCTCTGGTCAACTTTCCTTCCCGAAGGCTTCAAGCGCTTCTGTGCAAAGGTTTCTGTTGATACAGACTCGATCCAGTATGAAAATGACGATGTTATGCGCCCGATTTACGGTGATGACTACGCAATCGCCTGCTGTGTTTCTGCTATGAAAATCGGTAAGCAGATGCAGTTCTTCGGCGCACGTTGCAACCTTGCAAAGCTTCTTCTCATCGCTCTTAACGGCGGTTATGATACTTCAAGCGATATGCACATCGGTCCTCAGATGAGCGTTATAGAAGGTACTTCTCTTGACTTTGATTCAGTTATGAAGCGTTTTGATAAGTACATCGAATGGCTTATGCACCTTTACGTCAACACAATGAACGTAATTCACTATATGCACGACAAGTACGCATATGAAAAGACTCAGATGGCTCTTCACGATACTGACGTTGAAAGATTTATGGCTTTCGGTATCGCAGGTCTTTCTGTTGTTGCAGACTCGCTTTCAGCAATCAAGTTCGCTAAGGTACGTCCTATACGCAACACTAACGGTTATATCGAGGGATTTGAAACTGTCGGTGACTTCCCGAAATACGGTAACGATGACGACAGAGTTGACCTTATAGCAAAGGATATGACTCACAAGGTTATCACTGAGCTTCGCAAGACTCCGACATACCGCAACGCAATCCACACACTTTCTGTTCTTACAATCACATCAAACGTTATGTACGGTAAGAATACAGCGGCAACTCCCGACGGCAGAGGCGACGGCGAGCCATTCGCTCCCGGTGCTAACCCGATGCACAACCGTGAAGAAAACGGTGCGCTTGCATCACTTAACTCTGTTGCAAAAATCAGCTATGATGACTGCCGTGACGGTGTTTCAAACACATTCTCAATCACGCCCGATACACTCGGACATACAGACGAAGAGAGATACTCAAACCTCGTTTCAATTCTTGACGGCTATTTTGCGAAGAAGGCGCACCACATCAACGTAAACGTTATGAACCGCGAAACACTTCTTAAGGCTTACAAGAATCCCGAGGCTTATCCAAACCTTACAATACGTGTTTCAGGATATGCCGTTAACTTCAACAAGCTTTCACGCGAACAGCAGAGAGAAGTTATCAGCCGTACCTTCCACGAGGCTATATAATGCTCAGGGTTCATTCAATCCAGTCGCTCGGCACGGTTGACGGCCCGGGAGTAAGATTTGTTATTTTCCTTCAGGGTTGCCATTTAAGATGTAAATGCTGTCACAATCCCGATACCTGGGATATGAACGGTGGCAAGGAGATGTCCCCTTCCGAGCTTTTCGAGAAAGTTAAAAGATACAAGGAATACTTCGGTGCTGACGGCGGAATTACACTTTCGGGCGGTGAGCCTTTGCTTCAGGCAAAGGAAGCTTACGAGCTTTTCGCTCTTTGTAAAGAGAACGGTATAAACACCTGTCTTGATACATCAGGCTCGGTTATGAATGAGGCTGTGAAAAAGCTTCTCAGTGTAACGGACAGAGTACTGCTTGATATCAAGTATACTGATGATAAAGATTACCGCACAAACGTCGGATGTTCGATGAAACCCGTTATTGAGTTTCTTGATTATATTGATACATATTCAATCCCGACAACGCTCCGTCAGGTTATTATCCCTTCTCTCAATGATAACACTGAAAACATTGGGAAACTTAAGGAAATCAGGGATAAATACGATTGCGTTGACTCGGTCGAGCTCCTTGCTTTTCATAAGATGTGCGAAACAAAGTATCAGAGTATGGGAATTGAATTTCCTCTTGCAGATACACCTGAGCCAACGAAGGAAATGATGGATAAACTTAATTCATTGCTCTAAAGTAAAAAACCGCGACGAGCTGTCGCGGTTTTGTTTCTTATATTCAATTCCAACGCTTAAAAACTACTATTTCGGGATTTGAGCCACCCTCGCCATACTCGCATACAAGGAGATATTTTTCGTCTGCCGTCAGACCGTAACACCTCTCGCTGTTTTTCTTTTCAAGCTGATTGATATAATAAGTTTTACCGTCATTCCAAAGTTTAACAGTTTCTCCGCAAGGCAGAGGAAAATCAAGATTAACAAAATTACCTTTCCCTGAATGAAGTTCTTTTACTTCTTCCATATCCGTAATACCTAATCCGTTAAATTCTTTTATCAATCTGTCTTTCATAATAAACTCCTTCATAAGTAAGAACGTCACATCATTTCATTACTTTTTCTGCTTTAACTGTCGCTTCCGGAAAGCTCATGTTAATATTCCAACAAAGTTTTTGATATTGTAACATAATCCGACATTTAATTCAAGTATAGCTTGATACAAGAAAAGGTTTCTGATATAATCACATTGGAGTTGAGAGAATGAGTAAGACAGACTACGAAAAAATGTATAAAAAGATTTTTGATACAATGGGTGACCTTACACCGCTTACGGTTGACTGCGGTGTGCTTTGCAACGGTGCCTGCTGTAAGGGTGATGAGCAAACGGGAATGCGGCTTTTTCCGCATGAAGAAAGCTCACTCACCGTAAGAGAAATCGAAAACGGAGAAAGACTTGCCGTGTGCAACGGAAACTGTGACAGATCCGAGCGTCCCCTCGCCTGCAGAATTTTCCCATTTTTCCCGACTATTGACGAAAACGGAAAGATTTTTGTTGAGCCTGACAGCCGTGCTTCAAGGCTTTGTCCGTTACTTCAGCACAGCGACGAGATTATTTTTGACCCCAAGTTTTTCAAGGCTCTGAAAAAGGTCGGTAAAATCCTTGCAAAAGACGATGAATGCCGCAAATACCTTTATAAAATTACAGAAGAAATTGATATGTACAAAAGCTTTCTTGATTAGACTGATAATTTGTGGTATCATATTTTAAAACAACGGACAGGAGAATTAATATGGTTGAATATAAAAAGAAAATCAAAAGAGTTGTAATCACCGAGGCGCAGATTGCGGAGAAGGTTAAGGAAATCGGCAAAGAAATTGATAAGATTTATGACGGACGTCCGATTCTTCTTGTAAGTATTCTTAAGGGAGCTTTTGTTTTTATGGCTGATGTATGCCGTGCAGTTACAGTCCCCTGCGAAATCGGATTTATGTGCGCAAAGAGCTACTATCAGGGTACGGTTTCAACCGGCGTTATCAATATCACAATGGACCTTGACCAGAATGTTAAGGATTATCACGTTGTTATCGTTGAGGATATCATTGACACAGGCAGAACGCTCAAGGACGTTGTCAAGCTCCTTAAAGCAAGAAATCCGATTTCTTTGCACGTGCTTACGCTTCTTGACAAACCTGACAGAAGACTTGTTGAAATCACACCTGACTGGGCACTTTTCACAATCCCCGATTTCTTTGTTATCGGCTACGGCCTTGACTGCGGTGAGAATTACCGTAATCTGCCGTATATTGCTGAATACGACAGCGAAGCATAAAACATAAAAAATCCTGCCTACGAGTGAGGCAGGATTAATTTTTTCAGTTTTCAAAATCAAGAAATATAAGCTCATTTCCCTGAGTTTCAACAATCTTTACGAGATCATTGAAACTGAGCCACACTGTTGCATCGTGCTCATTCGGGTGAACACCAAGCTTTTCACAGCCTTCAAGTTTCTTGTCGAGCACTACAGTTACAACGTGGTCTGCATCGTTGAGGATACCAAGCGGAGAAACACAGCCTGCAGTAACACCAAGATACTTTTCGAGCCTTTCGGCAGAAGCGAAGCTTACCTTACCTGCATCAAGCTTTGTGCCGATTTCCTTGAGGTTGACACGTGTTTCGTTATCTGCGGTAATAAGAAAATGCTTCTTGCCCTTCTGATCACGGATGAAAAGATTTTTACAGATTGTGCCGATTTTATCAAGACCTTCTGCCTGCATTTCTTCCATTGTGTATACAGGTGCGTGGTCTGTTACTTCATATTTGATATTCTGTGTGTTTAAAAAATCATATACTTTCTGTTTCATAAATTCACCTTAAGTTTCCACCTCATCCGTCATTTTCTGACGAAAATGCCACCTTCTCCTCAAGGCGAAGGCTTAAGAGGTTGTTATATTTTAAAAGTGCCCTATGAAAATAGGACACTTTTTTGTTATCAGTCTGTTGTGTAGTTGTCGAAATAACCCTGGATGAATACGATCGGTGTACCCTTGTCGCCTGAACCTGATGTAAGGTCACAGAGTGAACCGATGAGGTCTGTGAGTCTTCTCGGAGTTGTACCCTCAGAAGCCATTTTACCAACAAGGTTGTCGTCCTTTTCCTGAATCTTGCCCTTGATTGCTTCCTTGAGCGCATCACCTGAAAGGTTTGCAAATTCATTATCTGCAAGGTACTTGAGCTTGAGCTCGTTAGGTGTACCCTCGAGACCGCTTGTGTATGCAGGAGAAACAACAGGGTCTGCAAGCTCCCAGATCTTACCAACGGGATCTTTGAATGCACCGTCACCGTAAACCATAACTTCGATTTTCTTGCCTGTTGCTTCGTAGAGCTTCTTCTGAATAGCATCAACAACCGGCTGACAGTCACGCGGGAAGAGCTTGACTTTATCTTCTGTTGCTTTGTTTGAGCCGAGGAGACCGTAATCAGCGTTGAATCCGCTGCCGTTTACCGGTGCGTTGAGGATTTCGTCAAGACCGTAAACATTTTCAGCACCTGCTGCTTTAAGGATTCTCTTTGTACGTGCTCTTGTATGAATATCACAGCAAAGAACATTCTTTGTATAATCAAGGATTGCCTTTGCATTGTTTGCAAAAACAATTTCACAATCTGCACCGCACTCACGGACAAGGCTTTCGTAATACTCAACGTAGTCAACACCTGTGAAAGTATGCTTCTCGTAACCGAAAAGCTCACGGTACTTTGCAGTTGAAAGAACATCCTTGTACGGATCTACACCCTTATCATCGATAGCATCCATAGAAACGAGGTGGTTACCAACCTCATCTGACGGATATGAAAGCATAATAACAACTTTCTTTGCGCCCTTTGCAATACCGCGAAGGCAGATTGCAAAACGGTTACGGCTGAGAATCGGGAAAATAACACCGACTGTTTCGCCGCCGAACTTTGCCTTTACATCGGCTGCTATATCATCAACGGTTGCATAGTTACCCTGTGCTCTTGCAACGATAGCCTCAGTCATAGCTACGATGTCACGGTCATTGAACTTAAAACCCGCATCTTCTGAAGCTTCAAGGACAGAATTTGTTACGATTTCAACGATGTCGTCGCCTTCCTTGATAATCGGGGCTCTGACACCACGGGAAACTGTACCTATCATACGACTCATTATGAACAACTCCTTTGTGCACATCTGTATGTACACACTTTTTTTACGACTATTGATTATAGCACTATATAATATAGTTTTCAATATTTTTTTCAAAAAAATTCGTATTTTTTTTGATTTGATTCAGAAAAAAGAGAACTGCCGATTGACAGTTCTCTTTGAAAACAATTTTATTTTTTCTTTGCTTTTTTAGCCTGCTTTTCTGCAAGACGGCGAGCCTTATCTGCCTGCTTCTCTTCAGCTTCTTTCTTCTGTGCTGCGAGATTTGCTGCATCTTCAGCTTCGTTTCTTGCCTTTGCTTCATCATAAAGAGAAGCAAGCTCTTCATAATGAGTATAGTTTTCTTTCGCATTAAGCATCTTTTCAGCATCAAGATACGGCTTTGCAGCTCTTGAGAAGACAGCATGAAGCTCCATTTCAGCCTTTGACTTCTTCTGCCATTCAGCTTTCTTAGCCTTTTCAGCTTTGATAAGAGACTTAATCTCGCTAACCTTACCATTCTCCTTTGCCTTCTTAGCCTCATCCTGCTTCTGATAAAGCTCACGGAGCTTTTCGTCGCAAGCATCTTCTGCAGCGTAATAGCTTTCAAGGATTGAGTAATCAGGCTGTACAAAATCTGAAAGTGACTTGTAGTTTGCGTCGATAGCTGTACGTGAAAGGAGCTTATGTCTTGCAACGTCAATTGCGAAACTGCGAAGCTCTTTTTCGTGCTCGTTAGTCTTGGGCATTCTCTTTGCATTTTCAAGTTCAGCTTTGAGAGCTTCCTTATCTGCATTGAATAGGCCTGCAAGACCCGCCTTGTAAATCGGCTCGTTGATTTCGAGCTTAATCTTGTATTCTTCGCTTGAGAACTTATCAAGCTCATCGCGAACCATCTTCGCAATTGCGATTTCTTCGTTGTGCTTGAGAGCTTCTTTATAAGCCTTCTTGTCTGCACGCTTATCGCTCTTTGAAACCTGAACAGGCTCTGCGTTCGCAAGAGCTTCTGCTTCACGGACGTAATCGATAGCTTCAACAAGAGTACGGTCGTTTGTTACGCCGTTACCGTAGTCTTCAAACATTGCGCGGATTTTGAGAATACGGATAATACCTTTATGCTGAGTTTCCTTAAGGTCGTAGAAGAAGAACGGAACGAGATTCAGGAAAGCACCGACCGCAGCCATAATGATAAGTGCTCCGATAACATCTTCAAGAAGACCCGGTTTACCTGTGTTGACATCAAGGATATCATACGGTGAATCCTTATATCCGTTACCTTCGTAGATACCGTAGCTTTTATAAACAAACGGAAGAACCGAAGATGTTGCGAGAGTAACAATATTACCGATTGTCTGAACCGTACCGAACATTCCGTCAACGCGCTCACCTGTTTTATAATGATGATAGTCACGGATATCCGCCTGAATTGCAGGCTGTGTAATCTGTTCAAATGCACCGAAGAGCCAGTTGAAATAAACACAGACAGCAAGCCACCAGATGCTTGACTTGTTGATACCCATTGCAAGGATACAAACTATGTTCATTGTATTTATACCGATAAGTACCTTCTTCTTACCAAATGCACGGATACAGAACGGAGCAATAATCATACCCCACATTGATGCATTACCGACAACAGTATTGATAATACCCATCACAACACCGTCACAAGCGTGACCGTAGTTGTATGTCCAGGACATAATGTTACCGTATGAGCCCTCGAGGAATCCGAGCCAGCCCGCAAGAGCGATAATCCAGAAATACTTATTTCTTGCAACCGCACGGAAAGAATCCATAAAGTTAACCTGGACAACCCTCGTCTTTGCCTGAACAATTTTTTCCTTTGTATTGGCAAAAACAACAGTAGTCAGAATAACACCGATGATTGCAAAAACAGGATAACATACACGGTAAAGTCTGATATCGTACATATCATCGTTTGTAAGGAACTTTGAAACTGCAGGAAGAACTGCATTTGCAATTGACGGAGCAAGTGAGTAAACAACACTCTTTATTGCAAGAACATCGGTTCTTTCCTGTGTGTTCGGTGAAAGAACGTGGATAAGATTTGTATAAGCATCGTTGAAAAAGTTAAAGAAGAACTGCAACAGCAAATTAAATATAAGAACAACTATAAGCTTTGCAATATATCCGCCCTCAAAACCGAACATATGGTTCGGGAAAACTGAGTATAAGAGCTTATACGGGAAAAATACATATCCGAGAACCGTAAGAACCGTGGGTATACCCATGGAAAGCAGGTACGGTCTGTACTTGCCCGCCTTGTTTCTTGTGTTATCAATCATATTCGCTCTGATAGCTGTGAGAGGAATGTTTGACAACGTAGCGATAAGATAGAGTATGTACATATGCGTCGGGTCAACACCGATCGCTCCGCCGACAATCATATTGTTGATACTTACAACAAGCTGATTGCCCATGTAGATGATGAAATACGCACCGATACCGCCGCCGGCATAGGCTGCAATTTCCTTGAAGGTCATGTAACGACCCGGCATAGGAATCTTCCAATACACTTTAAGATCGGAAAGTAATCCCCCTGCCTTCTGAGCTAAACTGGTTTTGTCAGCCAAAACTTCAACCCCTTTAAATTATTTTCGAGTATGTACATTGTGACAAGCACATACCCATTTTATATACCAAAATATTATAACACAATAAATTTTCTTTTTCTACCGATAAAAATTAATTGCTGAAATTTTGTTAATTTCGACTATTAAATTTATAATTTATTATCAGTATTGAACAATTATATTATATTTACGGCAATTTATATCCTGCTGTGAGGTAGATATCATACCAATCTTCTTTTGAAAGGACAATATCAGCAGCTTTTGAAATTTCTTCAAGTCTTGCCGTATTTGTACTTCCGACTACGGGTTGCATCTTTTCGGGAAGGCGCAGAAGCCATGCAATCGCAATACCTGTATCGGTTGTACCGTATTTTTCGGCAAGGTTTCTGAGCTTTTCGTTAAGCTCTTTATAATCAGGGTTTCCGAGGAATGTACCGGCGATGAAGCCCTGCTGAAGCGGTGACCAGGGCTGAATTGTGATTTTGTTGAGGCGGCAATAATCTCTTAAATAGCCGTCGTAGTTTACGCCGTCTTTGTTCTGAAGATTGACATTTGCGCCGCTGCTTACCATTGTTGCATTAGTGATACTCAGCTGCATCTGATTGATTCTGATATCCTGCTTCACACAAGTCTTAAGAAGTTCAATCTGCGATGCACTGTGGTTTGAAACACCGAAAGCACCGACCTTACCGCTTGATTCAAGACAATCAAAAGCCTCCGCAACCTCTTCAGGCTCCATAAGCAAATCCGGACGGTGAAGAAGAAGGACGTCAATTTTTTCAACGCCAAGGTTTTTAAGTGAGTTATCAACAGAATTTACAATGTGCTCTTTGGAAAAATCGTACATTCCCTTTCGGATTCCGCATTTGGTCTGAATTATAATTTTGTCACGGAGAGATTGATTGAGAGCAAGTCCTGCACCAAAAACTTTTTCACATTCACCGCCACCGTAGATATCGGCATGGTCAAAATAATTGAATCCAAGCCCGACAGCCTGTGAAATGTATTGTTCAGCCTCCGATGCACTTAAATCCGCAATCCGCATACAGCCGAGAGCAACCTGTGAAACTTCAATATTTTCTGAGAATGTTTTGATATATTTCATACAAATGCCTCATTTCTTTTTTGATAAAATAATAATACTGTATAGCAATAAAATAATCAAGTATTAATAATTCTATTGACGAAATTTTAATAATTTTGTATTATATAACCAAAGAACTTTGAAAGAGGTGTTTTTGTGAACAGAAAGTTTAAAAGACTGTTGTCCGTTTTTCTGGCAATAGTTATGGCAACATCCGTTCTTACTCACGCGTTTGCAATGAGTGGCGACATCAGCCCCGATATCATTGCAGAAACATCAAAAACTGCAGTGCAGATTGAAGCTGAGGGTATCGTCCTTCTTAAAAACGAGGGCAACACTCTTCCACTTGACGGAAAAAAGCTTAATGTCTTCGGTGCAGGCTCAGTTTGTCCGTTTATCGGCGGTTCGGGTTCGGGCAGTGTTATTTCCGAAGATCCTGTTACTTTCTACGATGCACTTGACGAAGCAGGCATTGAATACAACGCTGACCTTCGCGCTCTTTACGAAAAGTACTGCGATACATCCGCAACTCCGAAAACTGACAATACGGTTATCAATAACCTTCTTGCACTTATCTTTGCAAAGAGTTCACTTGACGAACTCAAGCCCGAAAAGCTTAACGATGAAGTTATGAGCTCTGCAAGAGCTTATTCAGATACAGCTGTTATCGTTATCAGCAGAACAAGTGCTGAAGGTACAGACCTTACCGAAGAAGTGCTTCAGCTCAAGGAAGAAGAAAAAGATCTTCTTGAAAAGGCTGATGCAACATTTGAAAACATCATCATTCTTTTCAACACAGCCAACATTATGGAAATGGGTTGGCTCGATGAATATGAGCATATCAAGGCTGCTGCTCTCATCTGGATCCCCGGCGAATTCGGTATGACAGCAGTTGCTCAGGTACTCAACGGCGAGGTTAACCCGTCCGGTAAGCTTGCCGATACAGTTGCTTACAAAGTCAGCGACCATCCTTCAAACGTATGTTTCGGTGACAACAAGTATGACGGAGCATTATCAAAGTATTACGTTGAATATCTCGAGGGCATTTACGTAGGATACCGTTATTTTGAAACATTTGCCAAGGACAAGGTTCAGTACCCCTTCGGTTACGGACTTTCATACACTACATTCGAAAAAGAAATAGTTAATTACGATACAGCTGACGGAGTTATTACCGTCAAAGTCAAAGTAACAAACACAGGTATCGTAAGCGGTAAGGAAACAGCACAGATTTATTACAGTGCTCCCTACTACAACGGCGGCATTGAAAAAAGCGCAATCTGCCTCGGAGGATACGCTAAGACCGATATACTCGCTCCGGGTGAAAGCGAAGTTCTTACCGTAACATTCAAAGCAGATGATATGGCATCCTATGACCACAAAAACAATCAGGCATGGGTGCTTGAAAAGGGTACATATAAAATCATACTTGGCGAAAACGTACGTGAACACATCGACAGCTTCGATTATAATGTAGCAGCTGACAAGATTATCAAATACGATAATGCTACAGGTACTCAAATCACAAACAGGTTTGATGATGTTTACAACGGATTCCCTGTTCTTTCAAGAGCTGAAGGCACACCTGACTTCCCCACATACAGAGAGCTTGAAGCAACAAAGGAAGTAAAGAATGTTGATCAGCTTCCCGAGCCTCAGACTGAGGGCGAAGCTCCGAAGATTGGTGTAGAATACGATGAGGTTATCACTCTTCAGGATGTTTACGAAGACGAAAGCCTCTGGGATGCTTTCCTTGACCAGCTCACACTCGACGAAATGACATACCTTGTAATCGACGGCGGTTATAACACAAGAGGTGTTGAGCGTCTCGGCATTCCTCACACATGGGACAATGACGGCCCTTCAAGCATCAAGGGACAGAACGGTCTTGTTTATGACGACAGTGGTACAGCTTATCCCTGCGCAACCGCACTTGCATGCACTTGGAACGTTGAGCTTGCTGAAACATTCGGCATCGGTGTCGGCAAGGAAGGCAAGGATATGGGTACTGACGTATGGTATGCACCCGGCGCAAATATCCACAGAAACCCGCGAGGCGGCAGAAACTTTGAATATTATTCAGAAGATCCTCTTCTTTCAGGTAAGACGGCAGCTGCCGTTATCCGCGGCTGCAGTTCGCAGAACCTTGTTGTTACAATCAAGCACTTTGTTATGAATGACCAGGAATCTCACCGTGAAGGTGTTTTCACCTGGGCAGACGAACAGACAATGAGAGAAATCTACCTCAAGGCATTTGAGATTCCCGTTAAGGAATCCGACTGCAGAGGTGTTATGTCTGCATTCAACCGTATCGGTCACAAGTGGTGCGGTTCAAGCTCGGCACTCCTTAATGATGTGCTTCGCGACGAATGGGGATTTGAAGGCTTCGTTGTTTCTGACTACTCATGGAACTTCACTGGTTCGGGTTATATGAGCCCCGTACTTGCTGTTTACGGCGGTAACGATACTATGCTCACAGGTATATGGGCGGTAAATGTTATTTCTCACGTTGCTGCTGTCAAACTTGCTTACTACAGAGACCCCGTTGGCTTCGGCACAGCTTTACGTCAGGCTTGTAAGAACCTTTGCATTATGAAGATGCATACAAAGGCATTCCTTGAGCCTTACGAATATGACGGTTCACTCGGCAGTTTCCTTGAGAGTCCTGATGAATGGGAGTTTGAATCACCGTATATCTGGTCAGGTATCAGATTCATTCTCAACAACGTAGCAAACGTAATCATTTACGGCGTAGGCAAAATCCTTTAATATCCTTTAACATTAAACAGCACCGATTCCTCACGGCTTCGGTGCTGTTTTTGTTGAAAAATGAAGTTAATTATGGTAATATAATTCAAATTAATTCTGAGGAGAATTTTCGGTGAAATCTGTTAAAGCTTTTATCAAAAAGGAAGCCGTGCTTTGTATATCACTCGTATGTGCGGTTGTAACAATGTTTTTCGTGCCTCCCGATATGGAGTACGTCGGATATATCGACCTGCACGTACTGTCCCTGCTTCTCTGCCTTATGGCTGTTGTCGCAGGATTTCAGAGCTGCGGTATCTTCCGTTGCCTTACATACAGCCTTCTTAAAAAGTGTAAAAACGGAAGATTCCTCGGTCTTATACTTATACTCCTCCCCTTTTTCAGTTCAATGCTCGTCACAAACGACGTGGCACTCCTTGTTTTCATTCCGTTTACAATAGGTCTGCTTTCGGAAATGAAGCGTGAAAAATCTGCGATACCTGTTCTTGTTCTGCAAACGGTTGCGGCAAACCTCGGAAGTATGGCAACACCCGTCGGTAATCCTCAGAATCTGTTTTTATATTCCGAATACAATCTTTCTGTAACGGATTTTTTCGGCACTACCCTTCCGCTGACAGCGTTAAGCTTTGTTATACTTAGTGCATCCTCATTGCCTGTTCTGCCGAAAAAGTTACCGCATATTGATTTAAAAGAAGAGAAAATCGAAAAACCCACTTTCCTTACAATTTACTGTGTTTTATTTGTCGTTTGTCTGCTTACGGTTTCCCACGTTCTGAATTTTGCCGTTTTGTTGGCAATCACCGTTACCGTTATATCGGTTACGGACCGAAAAATTCTGCAGAAGCCCGACTATGCTCTTTTAGCAACCTTTGTGTGTTTCTTCATTGTTTCGGGAAACCTCGGCAGAATTGAGGCTGTGAATGTATTTTTGAAAGGACTTCTCCAAAGAAGTACACTCCTCACATCCGCAGGAGCAAGTCAGATTATCAGTAATGTTCCCGCGGCTGTGTTGCTTTCGGGATTCACCGAGAATTGGAAGGAGCTTCTTGAAGGAGTAAATATAGGCGGTCTCGGCACTCCCGTTGCTTCACTTGCAAGTCTTATCACTCTTAAGCTTTACCTTCGAGCTGAAAATGCAAATGCAGGTAAATTCATCCTCGTTTTCCTTGCGGTTAACATTATCGGACTTATACTTCTTACCACATTTTGCATATTATTGTGAAATATTACAAAAAAGCAAAATTCTTTTCTACATCGTGAAAGTTTTATTTAATTGAAAATAAATCCGATTCGTGTTAGAATATTTTTATGCAAAAAACAAGGAGGTTTATTATGGGTACTAAACCACTCAGACATCCCGAAAAGAAAAGCAAGAACCTTAAGAACAAAAACTATGTTCCCAAGAAAGAAACGCAGGCATATGCTATTGCCGCACTCGGTCAGGGTCTTGTTTACAGCTGTATGTCGAGCTACATAACAGACTATTACATGAACGTCCTCTACCTTACGCCGATGTTCGTTATTCTTCTTATGCTCCTTGCAAGAGTATGGGACGCAATCAACGACCCGATGATGGGTATGATTATGGACAGAAAGAGCACACGTTGGGGCAGAATGAAGCCTTATCCCGTTCTTACTGCTCTTCCCATTGCGGCACTCACAATCCTTATGTTCGTCAATCCCGGCTTTGATACAAAGAATCAGAGCGTATGGCTTTACGTCTTCACAGCGTTCGTTTACATTGCCTGGGGTATGATATATACGGTCAGTGACGTTCCGTTCTGGAGCATGCCGAATGTTATGACACCAAACGCAAAAGAACGCGGAAAGATCATTTCTTACGGTAAAACAGTCGGCGGTATCGGCTCAGCTGTTACCGTTGCACTTCCGATCATTGTCGGCTACATTGTAGCAGACATGGATCTTGAAAAAGCAAACATCCTCAAGTATGCAATAATGGCTATATCTATGGCAGTCATCGGTATGCCGTTGTTCACACTTTCTTCCTTCAAAATCAAGGAAAGAATCCAGATTCCCGACGCACAGAAACGTGCTCCCGGTGAACCTTCAACACTTAAGCGTATCTTCTCCTGTAAGCCGCTTATGCTTGTTGTGCTTTCAGGTATGCTCTCCTTCGGCAGATATATGCTTCAGGCTGCAGCTCCTCACGTTGCACGTTATTCGGGCTTCTACATCGGCAAAACAGCTCCGCAGACAGTTGACGAAATCAACTCAAACATTTCAACAGTTGCACTCGTTATTCAGGTTTGTGCCGCTGTCGGTATGTTCGGCGCAATGGTATTCCTTCCGAAGCTTTATAAGAAATTTGAGTACAAGCACATTATGATTGTTTCCTGCATCGGCGGATTCATCGCAAGCTGCTTCACACTCTTAATCGGCTGGACTACGAAGAATCTTCTTCTCTGCATTCCGTTTATGCTTATTTCAGCTATTCCTCTCGGCGTTATTAACAACGTTTCATTCGCAATGGTTTGTGACTGTCTTGACTTCCTTGAGTGGAAAACGGGCTTCAGAAACAACGGTCTCGGCTCTGCTTGTCAGTCCTTTGTTAACAAAATAGGTAATGCGTTTGCGACCGTTATGATCATCCTTATGTATATGCTCGTTAACATTGATGTGCAGAACCTTAACGTCGGCTCAGGCCCCGAAGTTGTTGCAGCAATCAACAGCCTCGCTCCGACACAGAACTTTGCGATGTTCTCACTCGTTACAATTGTTCCCGGTCTCAGCCTTCTCCTTTGTGCTGTTCCCCTCTTCTTCTACGACCTTGTAGGAGCAAAGAAAGAACAGGTATTCAGTGAACTTGCAAAACTCAGAAAGCAGAGAGGCATTAACATCGAATCTTAATTATTTTTCACCGCAGTTCAAACACTGCGGTGATTTTTTACAGAAAACGAAGCAAGGAATTCAGGCTCTGATTCCTTGCTTCGTTTGATTATTTAGTGTTTTTAAAAAATTGCCAATTTTTCTGTATGTTATTTGAAAATGCAACCATCTCAAAACCCTTGGGATTATGGCGGATAATATAGTCGATATACGAATCAATCATCTCAGCCATAAGAATATAACCCGACGGATTCATATGACCTAACATAAAGAACTGTTCTTTGAAATGCTTATCAAACAACGGACCGTATTTGTTAAGGTCAATTACATACGCGTTTTCAAAATGTTCCGCAAGGCTGTACAATACCTTATTTACATTACTTATATTATCTCCGCTCCAATTGAGTCCGGGATCGTTCGGGAATGTCACGAAAAAGAATTTTGCTTCGGGACTGATTTCCTTATAACGGGCAACAACCTGTGCATAATAACCCGCATATGTTTTTCCGTTTTCACGGTAATCCGGCTTCACATCTTCAAGAGAGCCGGGTTCCATATGTGCATTGCAGATATCGTTTACACCAAGTGCGATAACATAAGCCAGTGCGGCTTTGTCCTTGTCCCAGAAGCCTTTTTCCTCAGCAAATGATTCGATATACTCCTTGGCTGTCATTCCGCCGCGTGAGAAGCTGTAGGCCTTAAGACCGTTTTTCCTTGCTATGTGCTGCCCCCATGAGTATTCAAAAAAATCGTGATAACCCTTTGTGCCGTCATCACTGAGGGTTTCAAACTCTCCCGATGACATACTGTCGCCCACAAAGGCAATCGTTCTGAAAATCGATGTATGACTGTATCCGCTTACAAGAGAGTCAAGCGGTTTTTCGTTTTTATTATAAAGCTTTTCTTCCCAGTTCATAATATCACCGTATTAAATCTCAGGCTTGAAAGAAGGCATAAGCTGAAGCTTGAAAAGATTCATAACGTGCTTTCTGTCAATGAGTTCCTTTTTCGTCTTGTCTTCTATTTCGCCTGTTCTTATATATACATCAAGCTCGGCATAGGTAAAGCCGAGATTTTCTTCGTCCGTCTTTCCGCAAAGTCCGTCAATCGGAGTTTTATCAACAAGGACATCCGGCAGGCCCAGAAGACGACCTATCTCTTTTACTTCCGTAACAGTAAGGTTTGACATCGGAGAAAAATCGCCTGCCGCATCTCCGTAGCGTGTTGAATAACCGACCCAATCTTCCGAGAGATTGCAGGTGTTGCAGACTCTGCCGTTACAGCTCTGCGAAACCGCATATAGAGTTGACATCCTTATTCTCGGCGGAAGATTCTGCTTTGTCTGTGCAGTAAGTTCAAGCTCAGCAGGTAAACTTCCGATGAGGCTGTCAACAGCATCTTTTATATTGACAACATAATGCTTTATGCCAAGATGATCAACAAGAAGCTGAGCCATATCAATATCGTGCTGAATACCCTGCGGCATAAGAACACCTATTACTCTGTCCTTACCGAGAGCTTCAACGCAAAGAGCTGCCGCGATTGAGCTGTCCTTTCCGCCCGAAATACCTATAATGGCATTACAGCCTTTGCCGTTTTTTTCAAAGAAATCACGTATCCACTGTACGCACTCGTTTTTTACAACTTCTGCATTAAACATAGAGCATACTCCTTTTTAGAATTAAAGAATTGAATCAATATTAAATGAAAAAGCCAATTCGCCTTTTATAAGATTTACAATCAACGCAAAGAACGCTTTGATATAATCAAATATTGCCGCAAAGAAATTCTTTTCAGCCTTATCGAAATCTTCGTCTGTGCCCTCAAAGGTAGTAACTGTTGCATTATCAACATTCAAGAGATACTGCGGATATTTCTCGTTATCTACAGTCAGGTCATATCTCATAATCTCTGCCGCAGGAGCTTCAAGCGGTGCGAAATAATTGTGATGCAAGTCCTTGACGAACCAGGTTGTTTCCGGGAAAAGACAGGTTGATGCATCAATTTTCTTATCAGGAGAAACGTACTTCATATTTTCGGGAGAAACAGATGCAAGATATTCCTCAGAAAGCACCTCATCATAATCTGCACAGGTTGCACCGAACGACTGTCTGTAAACACTTGTGTCTGCATCGCCCTGTGTTGTTGCGCCTTCATAAAGCGGGAACTCCGGGAAATTATATTTTACAAATATATTGAAGTTTATACCGGCTTCTTTCATTTCAAGCATTGTATCAATAATATTTACCTGAATGTTGTAATAATAATCATCTGCTTTAGCAATAAAGCCTGCATATTCAGCTCTTACTTCTTCGGTATTGAAGATAAAGTCTCTTGCCTGCTCGTAAAGCTCGGGGGTTACCATTGCCCAGTATGAAAGCCATCCGCCGAAAGTATTACGAAGAAGCAACGGAAACAGATCTGCCTTGAAGTTATCAACGAAGGACATAAACGCGCCGCCTGCTATACCCAGAGTATCAGCCTGCCTCATAAGCTCAACCAATGCGAGTGCGAATGCCGCACAGGTTTCGTCACCGATAAGTCCCTGCTCGTCAATGTAATAATTTAGGAAGGATGCCATAGCCTCATTTTCAAGCGTAATCTGACCTGAGAACAACGCGCTCATAAAGTCAATACCCATAATTGAAGATGAGAAATATGAAATATCTGAAATATGCTGTTTTGCGTGATCTTTGTAAAGCTCAAGATATGTTGCAATAACATTGGCACCGTAGCATCTGCCGATAAGCTGAACCTTTTCCTTGCCTGTTGCATCCATAACGGTATCAATATGCGCCTTAAGCTCGTGAGCTGTTTCAATGGGAGATTTACGCCAGTCGTACCAGAATCTGCAGTCCCACACACCGTAGCCTGAAGTTTTTCCCTCAAGGTGGCTCGTTACGGTTTTATTTTTAGCATAGCTTCCGTTTGTAACATCACCGTTTTTATCAAGAATAAGATCCTTGAAAATCGGAGACCACGAAGCATTGAACTCCTCTGCATATGCAGTATAATCATTGGTAATCATACCCATTGCAAGGTCTTCAAGGCACGGTCCGAGAGTTGCCTTTATCGTACCGACAATGTCAACTTTCAAGGGATAAACTTCTTCACCCTGTGCATTGTAAATCGGATTTGTGTGTGCACCGACAATATAAATTGTCGGATACTCTTCAGGCTCTGTTGCAAAAGAAGGAGCAACACAGCACAATGTTATAACAAGGCATAAAAAAACTGATAATATTTTTTTCATATCCACAACCTCCTGTCAACTGTTTTTCATTATAACAAATAACTTTATCATAATCAATACAAAGATGTTTTAATTATCTTTCTATCCCACACATCATAACACAAAACACACGGAAATTACAACAAAAACGTTGCAGACAGGTATCCTTCCCGTTTGCAACGTTTTGATATTATACGAAATTATTTAACTTCTGCATTTTTGTGCGGTATATTTTCGGCAACTGCCGCAATAAGCTCTGCCGCAGGAAGCACCTCAACACCGTCATCAAGACAGCTTACAAAATATGCAAGGTCGTCGGGACCGACCGTCCACGGATGAACATTGATTACAGTATAACCGCTGATTGAATTTATATCTGCAGAGTAGCTGTTTACAATTTCAGCCTGTTCCTTAAGCCACTCGTTTGTGACCTGAGCAGCATCGCCTGACGGGTGCCACAAAGAGAATCTGACTGTGATGAACGGTTTGTCGTTTGCGAAGTAAACCTTACCTCTGCCACCTGCATAGTACTCATCATCAAACTGAAGAATTCCGCCGTCGATATTATCATAGCGTGCAAAGTGTTCCAGTCTGTTTGTATAAACCCAATCATCATAAGCAGTTGCGGGCGGGTCGTTGAGAAGTGTAACAACACGAAGACCCGAAGCCATCATTGTTGCTGCTGTACGGTCCGCAAAGTTGCTTACTTCCTTTGCAGACATAAAGTTTATTCTCGCATAACCTGCACCTGACGGACCTGAAATAAATGTATCTCCGTCGTTGTTATCCATAGCTCTCTTAACCGCCGTTGAAGAAAATTCATTCATCTGCGGTGCGAAAGTCCATGTTATCGGTGTGTCGATATTATAGCTCTGCCAGGTATGGAATTCGCTGAAACCGTTAGAAATCCACTGTGCATTATCACCGTCGCTGTATACAATTGCAGCATAGTGCTTATTCGGATCAAGCTGCGGAGCCTGTGCCTTTTCAGCCATAGGTGCATTTGCAATACGGTTACAGGTAAGAACACTTGCGTTGAAGCTGTGGTCAGACGGGATTACATAATGACCGAAGCGTGAAGCACACTGAGTATACTTAACCTCAAACTTACACCAACCGAGAATCATAGAAGCCGGCTCAAGATCTTTGAAAAGCTGATCACGGAATGTACGTGCAAGGTAATCGTCATCCTCAACGTAACACATAAATATTCTCTGCTGAACGCCAAGGTCACGAAGACCCGAAGCCATCCAGTAAAGATGAATCAATGCATCCTTACGGAATTCATCCTTATATTCAGAATAGAATTCACGCTGTTCAGCAAAATCGAGCTTATTATCGGTAAGGTCTTCTTTCTTTTCAAGACCGATTGCCTTTACTCTTTCTTCAACAGACTGCGGAACAGCAAGCCAACCGAAAACGGTTGTATAGTTGAATGCCATATTTATCTGTTCTGTTGTATCTGAATTGGTAAAAAGAACATAACCCGCATCCTTGATGTGTGAAATATATCGGGGAACGATGTTTTCGAGCGTCCATCTGTTACCGTTTTCATCCTTGTAGAGAAGCTTGCATCCTGCCGCCTCAAGATCTTTAAGCTCTGCTTCAGCTTCAAAACCACCGAAGTTTATGAAAATTGAAGCTTCTTCCCTGCCTACAAGACCCTGTAGTGACTGTACTGCGGCACGCTCATCCTTTGAAAGACCGCTTACAACGATAATCTCGTCAGCAAGAGGTTTCGGATCAAATGTGCCCGCAAGCTCTTTCAATTCTTCAGTACTGAGCGGATCGCGGATAGTGCCGGGGAATAGTGCCGTAACACCGTTAGAAATGAACATAAAAATTGATAACATTAAAGCTACTGCAGTTTTTATAAAAGACATAATATCGCCTCCTTATATTAAATATAACATACTTTTTCTAAAATGGCAATTATCTTCTTAAAACTTGTAAAAAGCCCAAAAGAAAAAGTGCCTGAAACAACTCAGGCACTTTGAAAAATTATCTTATTTTATTTTGCTTTTCTTGCTGCAAGCTCTTCGTTCATCTGATTAAGAGTTTTCTTATCAAGATTATAAATAACCGCAAGACCGACAAACTGCAGGATTGCACTTAAGAGGTAAAGTCCTGCTACCAACCAGCACATATTGTGTGATGTTTCGAAAGACTGTCCGATTGTACCGAGCTTTGAATCGTAGCCCAACCAGCCCATTATTACAAGAACCACGGACGGACCTACACCCTGAGAAAGCTTTCTGAAGAAAGAGTGAAGCGAATAAACAGTACCTTCTTCACGTGTGCCGAACTTCCATTCGTTGTATTCGATAGCATCGCCCATCATTGCCCATGATACGCAAGTATATATACCCATACCAAGACCGAAAAGGACAAGACCTGCAAGGTAAACTATGAGGGCAACGCTTGTATTCTTCACCAACGGGAAAACAAGCATAATCACGCCACCGATAATCGAGATGATTGTTCCGACAACGGAAGATTCTTTTTTACCGTACTTATTGGCAATCTTTGAAATGAAAGGCATAAACAGAAACATCGGAGCAAAACCGATCATCTGAACAACACCTGACAGTGATGCCATATTGAAATATGTTGCGAACATAATTGTGTTTGCTGTTGATGCGGCATTCATACCGAGGAACATACCCATAGCCGCAAGAGTTGCGCCGACTGCGGGACGGTTTTTCATAAACTTTCCGAAGGCTGAGAAAAGATTAAACTTTTCACCCGATTCGTTTGTTTTAACAGTCTGCTCATCAACACGTATTGTTATTGACTTTATCATAAACATAAAAGCTATAAAGCCGATTATACCCATGATGAGTGCTGCCCAGAAAACTCTGTCACCAAGAAGGATTTCAACCTGCTTACCTGTTGCAGGACTGAGAATCGGATCGCCGATCTGATACGGTGCACCTGTTTCGGGATTAACAAGGAACTGCTCCTTATTAAAGCCTTCGGGAATTTCAATACTGTTAAGGAAATCTGTTGTTCCGTCGTAATTGACCTTTTTCCAGATAAGTGTCGGAAGAATAACCATCGGGAAAACATTACCGAAAGCGGAACCGACTGAACGCCATGTTGAAAGCTGAGCACGCTCACCTACATCATCGGTAACCAACGAAAGCATTGAGCCGTAAGGAACGTTCGCAATTGTGTAGAATGCATCCCAGATAATGTAGCCGAGAACGAATAAAACAGCCTTGATTACAACAGGTGCATTCGGGAACGGAAGGAATACTGCCGCGCCGCCGACAAGCAAGCCGCAGGCACCGATAAAAATATAGGTCTTGAATTTACCCATTTTGTACTTTCTCTTATCGTTATCAATAAGTGTACCGATCAACGGGTCATTAACTGCATCCCAGATCTGAACGATGAGAAGAAGGATTGAAAGAAGTCCCGTTTCCATCATCATATAAACAAGCCAGAAAGTCTGGACTGTGCCTTTAAGTGCAAAACTCATATTACATCCGAGGTCACCGGCTGCATATGCGACTTTGTCAAGCATACCAAACTTACGAATGCCGTTTGCTTCTGTTTTCTTTGATTTGCTCATAGAAATACCCCTATTCTTTTTAAATTTAAGGACCTTCGCAAACTGTATTTTACTTATGGTGATTGTATCATATTGTCCGCTGTTTTGCAATATCTGCACATTGCTAAATATTACTTTTTTCATCATTATTCTCCATTTGAATACAACAAAAGAATTAACATTAAACCTGTCTTATCGGGTTTTATAACCCAAACTTGCCTTTTGTGCTGTTATATGATACAATTTTACCATAAAATCCAGGAGGCTTATTACAATGGCTGATTTTAAAAACTCACCAATCGGAGTATTTTTAAGAAAAAATAAAATCTGTCCGATCTGCACGGCGAAGAAGCTTGCGGCATCAACGCAGATACACCTCAACGGTGCAGATAAATTTTCAAACGGTACGGCACTCACACCCCCTATGGGTTGGGCAAGCTGGAACCTTTTCCGTAACAGAATCAACGAAAATCTTATTGAAGACATCGCAAAAGCTATGCGTGACTCGGGTCTTGCGGACTGCGGATACACTTACGTTAATGTTGACGACTGCTGGATGTCCTCAACCAGAGATGCAAACGGACGTCTGCAGGGCGACCTTGCAACCTTCCCTTCGGGAATCAAGGCTCTTGTTGAAAAGGTAAACGCTCTCGGTCTGAAGCTCGGCATTTACACTTCAAACGGTACGCTCACTTGTGAGGATTTGCCGTCAAGCCTTTACCACGAGCGCACGGATGCGGAAACTTTTGCGGAATGGGGCATTGAATATTTCAAGTACGATTTTTGCCACAACATTCCCATTCCGACCAACGCACCCGAAATTTCGACGGTTACGCTCACAAAGCCCGGCGTATCTGAAGGAATCACCCTTTACGCTGAGGATGCGGAGCTTCGCGGAAACGCGATTCTCCTCACAGATTCAAAAATGGCTGACACGGGCAGATATGTAACAGGACTTGAAGCAGGCGGCGGTTCGATGTATTTCAGTAACGTTGACATTCCCGATGACGGTACATATGCGCTCACTCTCGGTCTGCATAAGGCAGGACTTAAGGATAAATATCTTGAAATCGTTGTCAATGATACAGATGTTTACACATTGATTGAACCGGGCACAAAAGGCTTTACACACGACGGCAGAAACCAGATTACGGTAACGCTTAAAAAAGGCAGAAATTCATTCAAGTTCCACAATCCTGTTGCTTCAAGAATGGACTCGGCAGCAAAGCAGTACCGCAATATGGGCAAGGAGCTTCAGCGTGCGACGAAGCTCGTTGCTGAAAAAGAAGGCAGAGAAGAAAAGCCGATCTGCTTTTCTATTTGCGAATGGGGTTGGAACAAGCCATGGATATGGGGACATACTGCAGGTAATCTCTGGCGTACAACCCCCGATATCAAACCAAATTGGCTTTCAATCATCGGCATTTACGAGGCAACCGTCCGCCTTTATAAGCACGCAGGCCCCGGAAACTGGAACGATCCGGATATGCTTGAAGTCGGCAACGGAGACCTCACGGACGACGAAAACAGAGCACATTTTTCACTTTGGTGTATGCTCGCCGCACCGCTTATTCTCGGTAACGATTTAAGAAAGTTCATCCGTCCTGACGGAAGCGTTGACAAGGACAACAAGGTGTTTAAAATCATCTCCAACAAAGCAGCAATTTCAATCAACCAGGACAAGCTCGGTGTACAGTGTCGCAGAGTTAAATCCAACGGTCTTTGCGATGTACTTGTAAAGCCGCTTGAAAACAATGAGATTGCAGTCTGCTTCCTTAACAAGGGTCCGATCGAGATGGAAATTTCGTGTAATATGCATGAAATCGTAAAGGAAAGCTTCTCGATTCTCCCCTATTCGGATGAATATGAGGTTTACGACATATGGGACGACAAGGAGTTTGAAATTAAAAACAGCCTTTCTTCCAAAGTAGCACCGCACAGCGTTAAGCTTTACAGAATTAAGGCGGATGATTGATATGATAAGAATTATGTTTGTTTGTCACGGCAACATCTGCCGTTCACCCATGGCGGAGTTTATTATGAAGAGGCTTGTCAAAGACAGCGGTCTTGAAGAGGAGTTTCTTATTCAATCCTCGGCAACGAGCACGGAAGAAATATGGAACGGAATCGGCAATCCCGTCTACCCTCCCGCAAAGGCGGAGCTGAAGAAACACGGCATTTCCTGCGAGGGCAAACGTGCAGTTCAGCTTACTTGCTACGATTATGACAAGTTTGACTTTTTCATCGGAATGGACAGCGCGAATATCCGCAATATGACACGGATTTTAAACGGCGACCCGAAGAACAAAATCCGCAAGCTTATGGATTACACCGACCGTGGCGGTGACGTTGCCGACCCGTGGTATACACGTAGTTTTGACGTGACTTATCGCGATGTCCTTGACGGGTGTACAGCATTGCTTGAAGAGTTGAGTGAAAAGCCTTCGGTTAATGCTTGAAATGTAATCAAAATTTTTAATTTTGTTCAACACAGATTTTGAGAAAATTGACTTGCATCCTGACTTGCATTTTCCAAAAAATATCAAAATTGTGTTAGAAAAGTGTTAGAAAGCACAATTGAATATCAAATGGAAAAAACCTTGAAACATTGCTGTTTCAAGGTTTTTTGTTGGTTGCGGAGGCCGGATTTGAACCAACGACCTTCGGGTTATGAGCCCGACGAGCTACCGAACTGCTCCACTCCGCGATATTTAGTTGTACGCTCTCTTGAGTGCTTGACTATTATATACTGTCATTTACAGTTTGTCAAGCATTTTTTGAAATATTTTTTCTTTCTTTTTTATTTTATTCTTTAATTATTATTTTATTCCTTAATATGGTGACAAAAAAGATTTTTTATGATAAAATAATTGAGTAATATATTTTCGCATAAAGGGAGATATAAACATGAAAAACATTTTTGACCCTGCATTCAGAAAAATCAAACCGACCGAGGGCAAGGATTATACTATTCCTCAGCTTGACCTCAGCATCAAGCCTGACGGTCTTGATTCAAAATATGATTATCTTTACGACCTTGTTACGGTCGATAACTCAAAGCCGTATCAGGCACATCCCGATGCTGTTCTTCTTAAAAACGGTAACATTCTCTGCATGTATCCTGCAGGTCACGGCAAGGGTGCAGTTATGACAAAAATCAGCACTGACGGCGGTCGTTCCTGGACAGAAGAGCTTAAGAACAGCCCGAAGAGTTGGGAAAAGTCACGTGAAACTCCGACAGTTTACCGACTTCAGTTTACTGACGGAAAAACAGCTGACAAAATCATTATGGTTTCAGGTAACCCAAAATGGCCGAACGAGCCGACCTGCGGCGGTTTTAACTATTCAATCTCTGAGGATGAGGGCGAAACCTGGAGCGAATTCGACCTTGTTTTTGACAAGAAGAGCGATTTCTCCATAATTCCTATCGTTGCGCTCGCAAGCCTTACTCAGCTTAAGGAAAACGGCAAGTTCGTTGACAAGTGGATGGGATTTTTCCATAATCCTAATTTCAACAATTTCAAAACAATTCTTACTTTCGATGAAAACGGTAAGCCGCACTGGAGCAAACCCGTCAAGTATTTCACCGCACACCGTGACTACGAAGCAAGTTCAAATATGTGCGAGGTTGAGGTTGTCCGTTCAGAGGGCGGTAATGGCGATGAGCTTTGCCTCATTTCACGAAGCAACTCAAAGAAGATCAATTCTCTCCTCTCCTTCTCAACTGACGAAGGCGAAACATGGAGCAGACCCGTTGAAGCTCCCGCAGCACTCAACGGCGAACGTCACAAGGCTGACTACACACACGACGGCAGACTTTTCATCACTTTCCGTTCAATTGAAAGAGGTCCTCGTGCAATCAAAACTCCGACTCAGAAATGGAGCAGTGAGGGTTGGGTTGCCTGGGTAGGCACCTACGACGACCTTAAAAACGGACGAGAGGGTCAGTACAGAATCAAGCTTGCTCACACTTATCTTAAGGGTCAGACCGAATCTCAGTATTCAGCAAACGCTGATACGGGATATTGCGGAAACGTTGTCCTTGACGACGGTATGGTTGTTACATCAACCTACGGCATTTTCGACAACACTGACATCGTCTATTCAACGAGAGACAAAGAAAACCAGGGCAGAACATACATTGCATCAAAGCGAATCCGTCTTGAGGATACGGACGAACTTATTAAAAAGCTCAAATAATAATTACCGGCAGAAGCTTAAAAACTTCTGCCGGATTTTTGTTTGTTGCTAATCATTCACCGTCAAAAACAGCCTTTATTGCTTCAAGATAGCCGTATCCGTAGAGGTCATCAGGCTGAAGATAGCTCGTTTCCGTCCATTCATTCCAGCTGTTGACAGTTATAAACGGAGCTTTCATTATACCGTTTTCAAGCGAAGAATCTGCAAAATCTTTTATTTTTTCGCAAGCGGTTTTAAAGTTTTCAGGTGTGTTATTTGTAATAACACCGGGAACAAAATTATGAAATCGGACGTTATTATCCCATCCCACTGAAATATTCGGATAGAACGGGATGCTTAGCTTTTCGGATTCTTTGGTAATCGATTCGATATACTTTTGCATAACATCATTAAAATCTCCGTCAAGGTCAGTTGAGCATCCCCAGTTGTAGCTTGTTACAGAATCCACTCCGAGGAAATCGTACATTTCGGCAGACGAAGCACCTTTCTGCGAATCATCATCACTAAGCCAATTGAAAACACGGTTGCGCCAATGGACAACCTGGAAGTGAAGACCGTTGAAGCCTGCATCTGTAGTCTTACTGCGGAATTCATCAATAGCTTTTCTGCACTCGTCGCTTGTGCCGAATGAACGGATGAAATTATCGATATCAAAAATCATATACACGGGACAGCCGTCGATACAATAATAGTTTTCTTTTGAAAAGTATTTTTCAATAGTTCTGTCACAGATTTCGGAGAAAATCTTCGGGGTAACAACACCACTCCATATAACAGTTGAAAGGTCGCGATCGGAATTACGTTTATCCCAGAGGTGATTTGCGTTGTGGTTTGCCCACATAAGGCAGAATTTCATTTCCTTATTATTTCGTGCTTTAAGGAAACCGTCATTAAGACAATTTTCAAGAAACGGGCGGTTATCGTACCAATACCAGTCATAGATAAAAACATTTACACCGTGAGAAACAGCACATTCAATCTGCATTTCCATAACCCTGCTGTCAGCTTCGTTGACGTATCCCCATGTAGGAATACGGGGCCAACGGCATCCTTTGTATCCCTTATCTGTCATAGCCTTGACAGTCTGCCATTCGCCGTAACCCTCGGGCCAGAAAATACGTGTGCGCGGTTCATCACCCGTGTATGAAGGCCAGATAAAAGCTGCTATATCGTATTTTTTCATAATTCATCCCTCACAGTAACGGTTTGTTTATCAGGCTAATTATACCATAACGGCCGAAAAAATTCAACAAAGCGATTAACAAAACCTAAGTAAGTCCACACCAAACAAGCAAGATTTAAAACATCCGGACAAATCCGAATCGGCGCATCCGATCACACATCAGCCAAAATCTTTTCGCTTTACTTTTCTCCTTTACTGTGCTAAAATGCTATTGAATGAATTTGGAGGTGGTCTTATGACCTGGTTATCTTTCACACGCCTTCTTATGGCAATTCTTATGATGCCGTATTATCTTTTTAACTACACTTTCAACGACTATGCCTACCCTGCTTACAGCACGTCGGGCGCATACCTTTTCTGTTACTTCACAGGAAATGAAATTGAAAACCAAACACTTCATTTTGCCGTAAGCACAGACGGCTATCACTTCAAGGCACTTAACAACAACGAAGCCGTCATCACGCAGACGCTCGGCACGAAATGTGTGCGTGACCCATACATACTTAAGGGTGTTGACGAAAACGGCAAGGAATGCTTCTTTATCATTGCAACGGATATGGACGCAGGTCTTGGCTGGCTTTCAAACCACAGCCTGATTACATGGAAATCCTACGACCTTGTTAATTGGATTGACGAAACGGTTATCGATATCCGTCAGTTCGAAGGGTTTGAAACAACAACAAGAGCGTGGGCTCCTCAGGCAATCTGGAACGAGAACGTCGGAATGTATATGGTTTACTGGGCAAACTCAACCGAAGAAAATGATTGTGCAGGCCATTACTACGCATACACCAAGGATTTCAAGACATTTGAAACCGAGCCGCAGGTGCTTTTCGGTCGATGGAACGAATATGTTCCCGAGCGCGACGAAGTGATGAACATTCAGTGTATCGACGGCGACATCATATACAACGAAAAAGACGGTTATTACTACCTTTATTTCAAGGAAGACTTAACACAGAAAATTGCTTACGTCAGGTCAAAAAATCTTACTGGACCGTACAACACGGATTACACAATCTGCTCTCTCAACTGGTTCGGTGTTGAGGGAAGCTCGATGTACCGCATCACGGGTACGGACGCGTGGATGATGATTATGGACGAATACGGCAACGGTACATTCTTCGCACAGATGACAAGGGACTTCGAAAACTTCAGGCAGTTCCAACGTTCATCAATGGAAATTGACCACCTTAAACCGCGTCACGGTTCAGTTGTTGCGATAACTGAAGACGAATATAAAACACTTATTGAGCACTACGGTGTTCAGGAGTAAAAAAGATTGCTTTTGTTTTACTGTCTCCTACAGTTACTACAACTACCCTCTTGTTTTCTGACCACAGATATAACAACAATAAAGGTATCTGAATATTCAAAATTTACATACTGATTTTAAAACAGCCGGGTGTTCATAAGAACACCCGGCTGAGCCATTGCTGATTTTATTTCTGATATATTCTTACATAGTCGATGATATATTCTGACTTATAAGTATCCTTATCAAGACTTTCAAACTCTTCCGCATTCGGAATTTCAAGAGAAACGATAACCTCTTCAGGCACTTCCGAAACGCCGTTGCCGAACGATGTGCGGCGTGTTTCAACACCGTTTATGTAGAAGATATATTCTTCATCATTCCATTCAAGGCCGTAGGTATTATATTCATCGTAGATATTGTTGCCATAGAAAGCTCCCAGATTATTTGACTGATAGCCTTCCTGAACACCGTCAACACCTGCGCAGTGAACGGTCTGACTTACTGAATCCCTGCCGATGAGTTTATCATAAGACATTGATTCAAAAATATCGATTTCACAGCCGCCTACGCCGCCCTTGGAGTACTCTGCCTCGTACGGATGCTCAGCCTGAATCCAGAATGCTGACCAAAAGCCTGAGCCTGCGTTTACCTTACAACGGATTTCAAAGTAGCCTTTGCAGTAACGCTCACGAAGAGAAACCATTCCTGCATACCAGCCGTCACCGTAAGTACCGTCTTCAACGTATTCGCCCGTGATAACGAGGTTGCCGTCTTCAACTTTTATCTGACTGTCTGAGTTGAAACCGCCTCTGCGAGGACCGTTACTTCTTATCTTCCAGACGTCTGTGTTGAGCGCATCACCGTCAAACTCATCTTCAAAAACGATGCTGTAGCCGGTAAGGTCAAGAGCCTCACCTCTCGGAGTTGTCGGCAAGTCGAGAATGGTAAGACCGAAAAGCTCAAAGAAAGCAACAATTCCGGCAATTATTCTTTTGATATCGAATGATGTGAATATTTCCTTGAGATAAAATCCCTGCTGTTCAACGCCCCACATCTGTCTCGGAGCAAGCTTTAAAACTTCAATCAAAAACTTTTCAAACATAAACTCACCTCAAATAAAAATTAAAGAAATTATTTCTTTTTTGAATTATAGCATAACAGAATTTTCGTGTCAATGAGTTCCTTCTTGTCGCCGTTTGACGCGCAAATTCGGGGTTGTAGAGTTCTTAAAATCTTGATGTATCTGACCTGTTCAGGCTCCTTTGTGTAAAGGGAGCTGTCGCGTAGCGACTGAGGGATTGTCAAAAAGCCTTGAATTATCAACAATCCTCCCGTCACGGCTACGCCGCGCCACCCTCCTTTACACAAGGAGGGCTTGGGATTACTACTGACTTTCAAGCATCCCGACAAACCCGAAATTTAAGAGATGTTTTCAATTCTTTTTTGTAGGTTGTGACGCTTGCGCACGCATTGCAAGATTATCGCAATTTAACGGCATGTCGTAAATGTCGTGCCCTACAAAGGAGAGGTCGTAGGGACGGGCGTCCTCGACCGTCCGTTAACTCAGCAGAATCCGCGGATGGTCCGGGAGGCCCATCCCTACGTACACAGAGTAAAATTGTGCAAAAACACAGATTCTGCCAACCCCGAATTTGGCATGCAAAAGTACAAGGCTGACAGAACTATCTGCCAGCCTTGATTGTTATATCAGATTTACTTTTAAATTATCAATACCATATCCAACCAAAGAGGACGATAACGATAATCCACTGCCACCACTTGTATGAAACATTTACGTTGCAGGTATCCGTGACCGTGTTGCCGTATTCGTCGGTTACGGTTACGGTGATTGTTGCACTGCCTTTGTCGTTGGTTGTAACTCTGCCGTTTGAATCGATCGACACAACATCCGTGTTCGATGATGAATATGAAACCGTGTACTTCACACCGCTGTCAGCATTGATTGACGGAGTAACCGTCGCACTGTCCTTGTATGACATTGAAATGTCGTTAATTGAAACGGAGTGGACTTTGCCTTTGATTTCGGGTTCGGGATCAGGTTCAGACTCGCTGATATCTTCAGAGCTATCGTAATCTGCTTCGATTTCAGCGCCTGCTTCTGATTTAAGATTATACTCATTTGTCGGAACATCGAGTTCAGTCGGAATACTGCCTGTATAGCTTTTGTTATCTGCAAGCTCAATGTCGTTATATATAACCGTACGCAAAAGTTCGAAATCTTTAAAACTCTGAACAGAATATTGCATTGTTCCGTCATCGGTTGCCGTAATCTTTATGTCATACTCCTGATCTGTCGGCAAAACGAAAATCTTTTCGTCCCCGTCAACAAAAGCTACTATATTTGATTTCCTGTTTGTAACTTTATTATCAACAATCGATAACACAAGATTGCCTTCTGCATCATATACGTAAACATCAGTAGGACACTTTACGGTCATAAGATTGGATAACGAATAATATCCGTTATGACAATTAAAATTCACCCAATTGCTTTCCATCTGAACAGCTGACTGAATGCCGGCATCACAAGCAGTCAAATCTTTTGCAAGCTGATTCGTTGAAAGAAGAGTGTAAAACAAATTGTTGGCAGCTGAATTCTTGATAACATAATTAGTATTATATTCCTTTTTCATTGCAGAAATATACGTACTCAATGTCTTATAACAATAACCCTCTAACGATTGCAAGAATCCCCAAGAAGCATCAAATCTCACTGCATTTTCGAGAGTGGCATTATTTTTTAACTCGTTCGCATCTGCTTTGATAAGCTCAAGATACTCTTTTTCAAGCAAAGCCGCCGCATTCATCAAGGTATGTGTTTCGTCAAGCTTGCCAAGTCCCGAAAGATAATCAAGGCAGAAATACGTTAAATTATATGTAGCAACGAGTGTGTTATATGAAATACCTGTCGCACTAAAAATCCACTTGTGAACAAATTCTCTCGCAAGATTTGCACCGAGATATTTAAAAATAGTATCAACACCCGACCACATAAATCCATGTTCTGCCGCAAATTTATTAACAATTTCGAATGCTGAATCGGTGTAGCATGCTGACCAATATGGATCTAATGCATCTAAAAGTAGTTGTGAATTTTTTTCCTCCATTTTAAATCTTGCAACCATATCCAATGAAGCTAATATATACTCATTAGTTTCACAAAGAGCCTCGGCAAGAAGATACTTCTGATATGCATCAAAAAATCTGAATACCATATCCGCACCGGTACCTATATAATCAAAAACCATACTTGTGTTATTGAGATCTTTGAAAACTTTTCTGAGTTTAGTTTCATCCAGCCCTTTAATAGACTTCGCGAACGAGTCATAAAGAGCTTTAACTTCAGGGTTCGAAGAATTTAACTGAAAGTTTTCCTCAGTAACAAAAACGCCGTTGACCCAATCTTTCTGAGTTTTCAAAATAAAATCCCTTGATGCTGTGATATAGTTTTTATCCATTGTTTCGGCAGTATTCAACGCACCTAAAATATCGGTAGCTACGGATGGTGCACCTAAAATTGTTTTAGCTGTATTCTCGAAAACTTCTGCAGATTTTCCGTATTCGTTATTCACATAATTGCTAAATACATCAGCTAACAATACGTCATAAGGATTATCTACATGGAATGTTCCATATAAATCCAAAGCAGCAAATTTTCCAACTCGACCGATAACATCCCAGACAGCATAACGAGTAAAGTTGCTTGAACCTTCCTCGTGTTGCCATATAGCATTGTAAAATCCTGAGTTTGCCGTCCTGTGAACATATTCACCTGAATTTACAAAAGAAATATGTTCGTTGATATACGACTTAACTTCCGCATCGTCTGTTACAGGAGTATAAACAACCATAAGAACACTTGCACTCGTTCCGTTGGGTGCCGTGATGGTTATGGTTGCTGTACCGGGAGATTTGAGGGTTATGGGGAGAGTTGCTCTGAACTCGTTTTCTCCCGTTATGTAGTCGCCCTTGTCAACATTCGGTGCGCCGACTGTTGCAATTGCAGGATTGCTTGACGTGATTGTAAGGTCATTTATATCATTCTCTTTTGATGTATATACCAAAAGTGTATTGAGGTTATCTCCTGCGGTACCCGTTATATCCTGACCGAATGAAAAGCGATCAGCACCTAATTTGATACTTTCGGTGAAATCGTTGGGAGTATCGGGATTTGTCACAGATTGGAGATTGATTTTCAAAGCGGGACGAACGCCGTCATAGCTGTAGTTGACAATGAGGCCATCGCAATCGACGAGGCCATCATTGTAGACGATGCAGGCGTCATAACTGAAACTGCCGGGAGTACGAAGCCACCAATTAGAATTGCCGCTATACGTGCCTGAACTGTCTACACATAACCCCTGTGCCTTTGCATAATCCGTACCCTGTGCTCTGCGGTCTGTGTCGTAATCTGAGTATGATGAACTGAAACCGTAGTTCGTGTTGAACACATCCCAACACGAAAGAAGGAAGACTTTATCGTTCGTTGTTTCGCTGTCATATGTTGAATCATAATGAGACGAATTATCACAGGTTGTTGTCTTAATCTCTGCCTTTTGCGATGAAGTAAAGGCGGTATGATAAAAATCGTCATTAAGCCAGTCTCTTATTGAACTTTCAGCATAATCATTCACATATGTTGTACAGCTTGTGTTCTTATAATATTCTCCGTTATAGTAATAAACCGTGTTATTGTACGGCTGTGAGTCGATTATGCTTTCACACATTACAAGTCCTTCTGCCGGGTCAAGTACACGCCACTCAAGTGGCTCAAACCTAAACCAATAAACTGTATTTTTATAATATCCGTTTCTGTTTTGAAATGCACTACTTGGATTTCTCTCTCCTGTAAGACGCGGTCTGTACTCCGTAAACGTCACGGCACGGTATCTGTCTCCCTTGTATGTAACGTCGGCATATTTCATATAGTCGCTCGGTTTCATCTGTCCGTCATCCGGGTCACCTGTGCCCGAATAATAGCCGTACGATATCCAAGACAGACTGAGTGAGTTGAGCTTTGAAAGCAATGTTGTGTCTGTTACCTCCGACTGCGGGTATGATCCGAATTTAATAATGTCGCCGACTTTATAAGAGTTATTGTTTGCAGATGAATTAAAGTGAACAATTTCATCGAGCGATGGTTCAATGTATAAACCAATGGTTATCTCATTCCACTGTTCTTCAGTTCCGTAATAATATATATCGGTAAGACTGTCACAACCCTCGAACGCCAAATCACCAATGCTCGTAACACTGTCGGGAATTGTGACATCTGCAAGACTATCACAATCGCAAAAGGCTTCTTCCCCAATACTTGTAACGTTCTCAGGAATTACTATGCTCGTAAAGCTATCGCAATTAGCAAACGCAAAATCACCGATACTTGTAACCCTGTCAGGGAGTATTATATCAGTAAGGCTGTCACAATAAGCAAACATACCACTTTCAATACTATCGAAATTATCAGTGATTGTTATACTTGTAAGACTGCCACAATAACTAAACGCATATGCACCGATGCTTGTAACACTGTCCGGGACTGTTATATTTGTAAGATTGTCACAACCGCTGAATGCCCACTCACAGATACTTGTAACACTACTTGGAAACTTTACATTTGTAAGCAACGTGCAGCATTCAAATGCAAGTGCAGCAATACATCTTGTACCCATTTTAATCTCATATTCACCTGGAATATCCTCTTTCGCCTCAACAAGGTAATCACCTACGTAGAGAACACCTTTTTCCCAATTGGAATCATTGTTATAATATCCTGTACAAGCAAAAGCATCGCAACCTATATTTGTAATACTGTCGGGAAGTGTTATATTTTCAAGACTTTCGCAATATGCAAATGCCATCATCCCAATATTTAGAACACTGTCAGGAACCGACACACTTACAAGTTTATTGCAATACTCAAAAGCATTATGCCCGATACAGGTTACACTATACCCATCAATAACAGAAGGTATCACTATACCTCCGGAAACCGAAGTGTCACAATCTGTAATAGTAACAGACATCCCATCATCGTTAATTTGATATGTATAAAAACCATATGTTGCCGCATCAGCTTTAGTGGAAAATATCGAACCAAAGTCGGGTAATTCAAGTCCCACAAATCCGCTCAGCGGTGCAGCGGTGAGGACTATAACCGCGACCATAAGCGAGGCGAAAAGACGTTTTAATGTTTTCTTCATTTTACCATCTCCTAAAATAAGAACTTGATGGTATTCACCATCAAAACCTTGTTGTGGTAAAAACCACAATAAAAAAGTGCGCAGCCGAAGCTACGCACTGAAAAATGCACAACTCCGATTGCTGCGACACAATTCAAACACCAAACACAAGTATGTTGAAACAGAGCATGCATTTTTACCTTAATAAAAATACAAACCCGTGTCTGATGTCTATAAAATTGTGTCGCAGGGATATTTTACCACATTAATATTCACTTTGCAACAAAAAAGCAGAAGCCTCATTGAAGCTTCTGCCGTAAAATCAATATAATTATCTGTTAAGGATAAGCTTTGTGAGCTCAACGGGTTCAACGATTGTGTCGCCCTTGTAAACTCTCATGTTACCTGATGCGATTTCGTCGATGAGGATAACTTCACCGTTGTTGTAACCGAACTCGAACTTGATATCCCAGAGGTCAAGACCGATTGTCTTAAGGTCGTCAGCAACGATCTTTGTGATTTTGAGTGTCTGCTCCTTCATGCTTTCGAAGAGGTCGGGAGTCATAACACCGAGAGCTGCAAGGCCTTCGCCTGTTACGAGGGGATCGCCCTTTTCGTCGTTTTTGAATGTGCACTCAACATAACCGCCTTCAAGAACTGTACCGTCAGCGATATACTCACCGTAACGGCGGATGAAGCTGCCTGTTGCAACAAGACGGCAGATAACTTCAAGACCGTGGCCGAATACTGTTGCAGGAAGAACTTCCATTGTAGCATTATCAAGGTCAGCAGAAACATAGTGTGTCTTGATACCTGCAGCTTTGAGCATTTCGAAATAGTAAACTGATGTTTCAAGATTTGCCTTTCCGATACCCTCGATTGTTAAACCGACAGAATTCTCACCGGGATCAAAAACACCGTCTTTACCTGTGCAATCGTCCTTGAACTTGAGCATTACGTTGCCGTTTTCAAGCTTATAAACGTCCTTTGTTTTACCTTTGTACATCATTTCCATGGTTTCAATCTCCTTACTGTCTTTTAGAGTTTAAGAAAAGCCGAACCTTCCACATTTCTTACACAAAAAAGAATATCACTTTTGATTTTTCTTGTCAATAAAAATTGAAAATGTGAATGTAGAAATAATGCCTTTTTATAAAAATTTTTTTATGCAAAATGAAAAATATGGTTTTAATCATTCTTGCGGATACACTCAGCTATATGACACTTGTATAATTTATTTTTTGACAAATGGGTTATTCTGTGATATAATTTAGAAAAGAAAAGAGGTGTTACATATGGCAATTATTGCAATTCTCAGCGACATTCCCCTTTACATCGCACAGTTCATTTCAGAACTTACAGGTGCGGATATGTCAGGTTTCGTTGACAGTTTCAACAGTATCTTCGCAGGTATCATTGAAGCAATCGAAGGCTTGCTCGCATAAGAAAACAATGTTTTTACATTAAAAGAGATGTCTCAAGTGAGGCATCTCTTTTTTTGATACGCTTTATTTGAGTGCTATAAATTCAAAGAAGTGTTCAAATAACAAAAAGACACCAATCATAACACGATTGATGTCTGAATTATGGTCGAGGCGACAGGACTTGAACCTGCGGCATCTTGCTCCCAAAGCAAGCACTCTACCAAACTGAGCTACGCCTCGATATATTCACATTTACTTTACGGTTCCTTGAACCTGCGGACTACCGAGCAAAACATAGTCGCCTCGCTCGCTTGGAGCGCTTCGCGATTCTCCTTGTTTTCCTCTTCCTCCGCCTCGCTTCTTCCGCCACAGGCGGCGCTCGGCTTTGTCACCTGCTCCCAAAGCAAGCACTCTACCAAACTGAGCTACGCCCCGATATATTCTGTTGACAAGCATACGCAACGTTGCATATTATATCAAACAGTTGTTCGTTTGTCAACAGAAATATTGTTTAAACAGAGTCTTTATTTTACGCTTTCAAGATATTTATTTATCGTTGTCAGTTCCCTTATGTAAAGACTTCGCACGTCGGGAGTTTTTTCGTCAAACGTGCCGAAGATTGCAAGAGCATCTTCAATTTTTACCCATTCAGGCACGATACCGTGTTCGACCTCGATATCCGTAAGTGTCTGTTTCCCCTCGCCCGTTACTTCACAGATAAAGTAATTGCTTATATATTTTGTTTCAAAGGAATATTCGTTAATTTTAAGGAACTGATAAAGAGGATTAACCTCATAGCCTGATTCTTCGCGGACTTCTCGTTGGCAACATTCAGCAAGCGTTTCGCCTTCTTCAAGTCCGCCACCCGGGGTCATATAAACACCCGTATTCAGCTCGTGAGAAAGCAGAATTTTCCCGTCACGGACAACGATTCCCCTGCCTGCAATTCGTTCGCGCTCGGGCGGATCGGAATAGGTTTCAGCGTACTGGTTTATTGTTTCAATATCTGTCATAAATTAACACTTCCTTAGGGTGACATTCAATTTTCTCATTGCTTTTATCAGGCGTTCAGAACGATAAATAATATAACTATGTTCCATTTCACCAAGCAGTATATACCAGTTAAGCTCATTACATAAAGCATACAGTTCAACTTTAAGGTCGCAGTATTCTGTGGTCTTATTTCTCTTTTTATATTCATCATAGAGCTTCAGCTTTTCACCAAAACCAAGCGTCAGGCAAAACAGCTCATATTCAGGTTCTGCCCACAGCATATCAAACGGATCAACGGCTCCCGCAAGCTCAGATTTCCAAAAATTAATTATCAGGTTCGGCATCCAGAAATCGCCGTGACACAAGCAGGCTTTGTCTGATATTTCGTTGAATATTATATCAAAATCAGTCTTAATGAGTTCAACCGCCTCCATTACTACGGATTCAATCTCGTTATTATCATACTTACATTTTGTAAATTTATAAATATCTGCAAAATAGTCTTTATAATACTCCTTCCACGTGTCATAAACTGGATTGTCGTATTTGCCGAACTTATTGTGATGAACACTCTGAGCATTCATAAGCGCATCAATAATGCTGTTTTTCAGCCGTTTTCTGTCAGGGATAAATCTGACGATTTTGCTTTTTCCGCTTACACCTTTTATAAAATCCATTGCAAGAAATGCCGTATCGTTTTCTTTGCAAAGGAAATATGTTTTCGGCACTTTGTAGGATACACGTTCAGAAAGATAATCAAGCATGTTTTTCTCTTTGATTAAATTGTCATAGAATTTGCTTGATTTTACTGCAAGTATGAAGGGTTCGCTCGTGATTCTTACTTTGTAAACACTTCCGCTTGCCCCTTTGCCGCATTCACGGACAGATTTCACTTTTGTATTCAGTTGTTTCTCAACAATTGATTTGATTGTGTTTTTCAAAACAATCACCTGATTTCAGAAAGTTTGTGTTCGGTAAATTGGGGTTTATAGAGTAGAATATTCAATTAATATCGTAGGGGCGACCATCGGTCGTCCGCGAAAATTCTGCTTAATTCAACGGACGCGCAATGCGCGCCCCTACGAACACAGAGTCAATTTGTGCCAAACCAAAGAACCCGACAAACCCGAATTTGGCGATATAACATTTCTGATTATTTACCTCTGAACTTTTTTTCAAGCCATTTAACAAGCAATACTCCTTAACCGATAAAAATTTCATCATAACTGATTTTTGTGATACGCGTGCTGTTCAAACAGACATCCGTGCCGTTGGAATGGTAGTATGCGACGAGGAAGCCGTCCGTGCATTCGATTATTGCAGGATAGCAATATCCGTTCGTAAGGTCATCTTCAATATAAAACACATTTTCTTTTGAGAAAGACAGTCCCCTGTCTGTGCTGACAGCGACAACAAAAGGTGTTCTGCCCCATGGCTCGGATTCTGCACGCAGAAGATGCTCGGGAACTGGATTGAATACTGCTACCGTCAGTTCACCGCAGTCTTTAACGAGCATCGGAGAACACGCTGATGAGAAAAAGAGATTCGGGCGCGGAACTGTCCATGTATTTCCGCTGTCAAACGAAAAACAATCAAACTGAAATCCGAGGCTTGTGCGGATATAACACCAGAGAGTACCGTCATCTCTTTCATAAATGCCGGGTTCTTCATAACCGTCGGGATTTGACGGGAACGGACAGGTCAATTCCGCATCTGATTTCTGCCACGTGTATCCGTCATCATCGGAATAAAAGAAGCAGATTACACCCGGCATAAAGTCGCGCGGTGCATCAACAACCGTATGTCTTGCCGTCGGGAGAATAATTCTGCCGTTTTCAAGCCTTACAACGCGGTCATTATTTATAACATAATAATCGGCAACTGACAAGCAACCGAGGCAATTTATCGGTTCTGACCAGGTTTTACCCTCATCAGATGAGCGTGTGAGAACAATTTTATCCGTACGGTCAGCATTTTTAACAATGTAAAACGCTCCGATATCTCCGTTACCCATACGAAGAAAAGAAAAGCTCATAATATTCCACGCTTCTTCGGGTTTTCTGAAAAGGATTTCAGGTTTTGTCCATGTTTCGCCCTCATCAGAAGAGTAAATCACAGCGATATTTGCCGTTGCATCATCCTCCCAATCGTTGCCTGAAAACTCGGTATAACCGAACATAATTCTACCGTCATTAAGACGGATGAATGAGCCTTCACCGTTACGCGGAATGTTACCCTTTGCTTCAAGAAAAAGCACTTCTCTGCCGATTTTTTTCATTGAGATTCTTCCTTTCGGTGTGAATCCCTCCACCGCTTCGCGGTCCCCCTCCCTTTATGTAAGGGAGGCTTTAAAAGGGATGTTTTCTAAATTCATTTAAATTTTATCAAGAGAATATGTCTTTGTCAACAGCGGACTTTTTCGCAGAGATGAAGAAGGCGTTTTATATGTTGCAGGCGTATGCGATACGTCAAAACGGATAAAACGACTAAAAAGAAACAGACAAAAAACGGCTTGCAATAACTGCAAGCCGTTAACCTATAATTAGTTTCTTTTGTTCTTCGCTCTGTGAGAAAGTCCGAATTATTTATCAAGTTCTTTCTGGAGCAAATCGCGTATAACAACAGGATCGCCTGTACCCTTGAGCTCACGCATAATGAGTCCGAAGAGTGCCTGCATAGCCTTTGTTTTACCGCTCTTGTAGTTAACAACGGCATCAGGATTTTCACCAACAACACGCTGAACTGTTTCAAGAACAAATCCTTCGTCAACCTTAACGTTGAGTCCGTTTTCTTCACAGTAAGCATCAACGTCGATGTCACTCTCAAAGAGTGCTGAAAGAACCTTCTTACCTGCAGGACGTGTAATTTCGTTTGTATCAACAAGCTCGATGGTTCTTGCAAGCTTTGCTGCATCAATCTTAAGCTCATCAAGCTCAAGACGCTTCATATTACCCATACATTCTGTAAGAATCCAGCTTGCAACCGATTTCGGAGCTCTGCCGAGAGCAACAACTGCATCAAATGTATCAGAAAGCTTTCTGTCAGATGCGAGTACCATTGCTTCCTTCTCGGGGATACCCATTTCAGTATAGCGGATGCTCTGCTCCTCTGCTGTTGCAGGCATACTTGCGCGGATTGCTTCAAGCCACTCGTCGTCGATTACGATGGGCATAAGGTTCGGGTCTGGGAAATAACGGTAGTCTGCCGCTGTTTCCTTGTTACGCATCGGGAATGTACGTCTTTTAACATCGTCCCAACGGCGTGTTTCCTGAACAAGAACTTCAGTATGACGTTCGAGAGCATCAACGTGACGAACCTTTTCAAATTCGATTGCATCCTTGATTTCTGAGAGTGAGCTCATATTCTTGATTTCTGCACGTACGCCGAATTCTTCTGAACCTTCGGGACGTACTGAAATATTGACGTCACATCTCATTGCGCCCTCTTCGCACTCAGAAATGCCTGCAAACTGAAGGCTTGACTTGAGCTTCTTGAGGTATGTGATAACTTCCTCTGATGAACGGAAATCAGGACGGCTTACGATTTCGATAAGAGGCACACTTGTTCTGTTGTAGTCAACGAGCGAAGTGTTTGTTGCATCGTCGTGAACGAGCTTACCTGCGTCCTCTTCAAGGTGAATCTGCTTGATTCCGATTGTTCTGTCGCCGATTTCTACACTACCGTCAACACAGATTGGGTTGAACCACTGTGTTGTCTGATAAGATGCAGGAAGATCGGGATAGTAATAACTCTTCTTATCGAATGTTGTATACTGATTAATTTTACAGTTAAGCATAAAACCTGCCTTAACTGCAAGCTCGATTGCGTGTTTGTTTGTTACGGGAAGCATACCCGGCATACCGCTGCAAGCGGGACATACACAATCGTTAGGCTCTTTCGGGCTTGAGTGGCCGCCGCAAGAGCAGAAAAGCTTTGAATCTGTTGAAAGCTCAACGTGAGTTTCAAGACCTATAACAAGTTCGTATTTCATCGTTTATGCCTCCAATCCTTCAACACTTTTTGCAATGCTCAGAAGAACATTTTCCTTGTATGAATCAGCAATAAGCTGAACACCCTTTGTTACCATAGCAGGAACACCTGTGATGCTCGGAATTGCTGTGAAAACGCTTTCCTCAAACACCTTTTCAAATGACTCCATAAGGTCGTATGCCTTATACTCAACACATTTACAAGCAGGTGCAAGGATTACATCGTACTGTGCAAATACAGCCTTGATTTTATCAGTTACAACGCGGCGGATACGGAGCGACTTATCGTAACAGCTTTCGTACTTGCCCTTTGCGAGAACATCTGAACCGTAGATGATTGTAGCTTTTGTAAGGAAGCCGAAAGCTTCTGTACGGCTCTTAACATAGAGTTCATCAATGTTTTTGTAATCTGCTGTACGATGACCGTATTTAACACCGTCAAAACGTGAAAGGTTGTTTGTTGTTTCAGCTGACATAAGAATCTGCCATGCTGTCTGTGCTTCCTTAACACAATCGAGTGAAACTGTATCAACAGTTACACCGAGAGCCTTGAGAGAAGCGATATACTTATCAAGATTTGCTTTTGTTTCTTCAGAAGCAAGGTCGTAAAGCTCCTTGACAAGAGCAACCTTCATTCCCGAAACTTCAACAGCTTCGTAATCATATTTTTCAGCAGGAAGGCTTGTGCCGTCCTTTGAGTCGTGACCTGCGATAACTGTAAGGATTTCGCGAACTCCGTCTGCATCGGCTGCTGTTACACCGATCTGCTCACCTGAACAAGCAGCAGCGGTAACACCGTAACGTGAAACAGTACCGTATGTCGGCTTCAGGAAATCAACACCTGCAACTGCTGCGGCACGTCTGGGTGCGCCGTTGAGGTCAACGTTAAGAGCTGCTGTGACTGCACCGTCTTTAACAAGTGAAGCTGCTGCGCTTACAAGCTTTCCGTCAACTTCGTTTGCACCGAAGTATGATGTTTCACCCATAAGGTCAAGGCCGAATTCACCAACATTTGTTTTACCTGAAATTCCGTAACCTGCTTTTTCAAGTCTTTCAACAACCTCAGCGCTGAAAAGCGGGGTGAATTTTTCCAGCATCTTTGAACCTGCTGTTGCAGGAGTGCCTTTTACAAGAATTGTATCGTCAACGGCGATTTTGCCTGTTGCGTTTATTTCGTTAACATAATATCCCACTTTTAACACCTCACTTTACAAGTCTGGGAACCTGCCAGCTGTCTTCTGTGCTCTGCGGTGCACCTGCAAGAAGATCCTTGCGGTCAAACTTCTGGTCTCTTGCATCATCGCGGAGTACATTTGTCATCGGCATAACGTAAACCATAGGTTCAACGTCTTTTGTATCTGTATTTCCGAGGTCTGCCTCATTCTTTGACATAAGCTCGAAAATCTTGTTCATCTTTTTCTTCTCGTCATCTGTGAAGCTGAGTTCATTTACAGACTCAAGGCTTGCAAGCTTATCCTTTTCAGCCTTCGCCTGAGCTTTCGGTGACTTTGCAGCAGGAGCTGAAGAGTCAGAAAGGTCAGAACCGAGCATTTCGGAACCGCCTCTGCCGCGGATGCTTACGTTAGCTTCGTAGAGCTGAAGCTCTGTAACCTCACTCGGAGCGCCGAGCATCTGGTCCTGAGCCTGACCGTCAAGCGGGAATGCGATAACGTCACGGATTGTTTCTGTATCAGCAAGAAGCATAATGATACGGTCAACACCCGGTGCCATACCTGCGTGCGGCGGTGCACCGAACTGGAACGCATTATAAAGAGCACTGAAACGCTTCTCAAGCTCTTCTTCCGGATAGCCAGCGATTTCGAAAGCCTTTCTCATAATCTCAGGACTGTGGTTACGTACAGCACCTGATGCAAGCTCGATACCGTTACATACAAGGTCGTACTGGTATGCAAGGATTTCTGTCGGCTCCATTGTCTGGAGAGCTTCAAGACCGCCCTGAGGCATTGAGAACGGGTTGTGTGTGAAGATGATTTTATCTGTTGTTTCATCGCGCTCGTACATCGGGAAATCAACTACGAAGCAGAATTCAAAACGGTCATTTTTGATAAGCTCAAGCTCATTACCGAGCCATGTGCGGACAACACCTGCGTTTTTATCTGCGATGTCTGATGAGTTGTCGCAGATGAAGAAGATTGTCTCGCCTTCCTTAACTCCTGTAAGTTCAACGATTTCTTTCATCTCTTCAGGTGTCATAACCTTGCTGATCGGGTCATCCTTGAAGCCGTAGTTTTCAGCATCAAGAAGTGTGATATGAGCAAGGCCTGCCATCTTAGCCTGCTTTGTAGCGAATGCAAGTGATTTGTCGAAGAACCATCTTTCATTCTTACAGGGAGCTACGATACCTCTTACTTGCTTGTTCATAAAGGGCTTGAACTTAACTCTCTTGAACATATCTGTAAGGTCACAGATAACAAGCGGGTTACGGAGGTCGGGTTTATCTGAACCGTACTTTGCCATTGCCTCTCTGTAAGGAATGCATCTGAACGGTGTGTCTGTGATTTTCTTATCTGAGAATGTGCGGAAAACGTCGCTTACAACATCTTCGCAGACTTTGAGAACTTCTTCCTGTGTTGAGAAAGCCATTTCAAAGTCGAGCTGATAGAATTCACCCGGTGAACGGTCAGCACGTGCGTCCTCGTCACGGAAGCAAGGTGCAATCTGGAAGTAGCGGTCAAAGCCTGACACCATGAGGAGCTGCTTGAACTGCTGCGGTGCCTGCGGAAGAGCATAGAACTTGCCCGGATGCTTACGGCTGGGAACAAGGAAGTCTCTTGCGCCTTCGGGAGAAGAAGCTGTAAGAATCGGAGTCTGCATTTCAAGGAAGCCTTTTTCTTCCATAAGCTTTCTCATATGGCGGATAACGTTTGAACGAAGAACGATATTCTTATGAAGTGCAGGATTTCTCAAATCGAGGAATCTGTGCTTAAGACGGATGTTTTCGTTTGTGTCGTTTGAACCGATTTCGAAAGGAAGGTCACGGCTGCACACACCGAGAACCTTGAGAGTATCGGCAACAAGTTCAACAAGACCTGTGTCAATCTTCGGGTTAACTGTGCTTTCGTCACGCTTTGTTACAGTACCCTTGACAGAGATAACAGTTTCCTTGCTGATGCCCTTGAGAAGGCTTTCGTCGTGAACAACAACCTGTGTTATTCCTGTGTAGTCGCGCAAGTCAACAAAGAGAACGCCACCGTGGTCACGGACAACGTCAACCCAACCTGCGAGTTCGACAACCTCGCCGATGTGTTTCTCTCTTATTTCGTTGCAAAGATGAGTTCTATACATTGTTATCTACCTCCTGATAGATTTTTGTAAAATAAAAAGTCCCAAGGAATTATACAAATATAATTCCCGGGACGAGTAAATAAATTAACCCGCGGTGCCACCCGCATTGATACTTCAAAACGAAGTATCCTCTTTTTAATATTAAGATGTGGGGTCAAACAAAGTGTTGCCGAGCTTACTACTCGTCTTAAGTACGCTTTCAGCCTATGACGTACTCTCTCTTTCAGACTTTCCGTTTAAGTCGGGTCTTCGCCGTTTAAAAGAAACTTCACCTTTTAACACAGAAATTATATCACAATAAAATCAAATGTCAATAAATTTTTCAGAGTTTTCAATAAAAAGTATATGGTTGTTTTGGTGAAATATTCAAAGGTTTACAGAAAACACAGCAAGTAAATTAAAATGTGTTCAACAAATTGGGGTTTGTGGAGCTGTTTTAAATTCTTTTTGTAGGGCGTGACGTTTACGACACGCCGTTATATACAGCAGAATATCGGCACGTCGCAAGCGTCGTGCCCTACAAAATATTTTGAGGCGTGTACGTAGGGCGGTGGCTTGCTGCCGCCGTTAAATCCTTTGCGTTTCTGACGGTCGATTCGTGAATCGCCCCTACGTTTGTTATTTCAAAACACACCTACAAACCCGAATTTGTTGAGCAAGGTTAAACTTGTGCGATATCGACCTACAGCAAAAAAAGCACCCGTGAGAGGTGCTTTTCTGTAATTATCTTCAATCAGTTGCAGGTTTCGTTTCCGTCCATTCGTTACCGCCTATATAATACTGGCGGGTTTCATTTATTATTCTTGCTTCACCGTCTTTAAGTTCTACGTCAAGAAGAATTCTCTCGTGATATTCGTGAACACCATATTCGCCCTTTACTGCATACACCAAACATGTTGTAAAAGTTATATCTTCTTTCTGACCGGGTGCAAGTCCGTGGAGATAGGGAGGAAGGTAAAAGGGATAATATGCGGACAAATATTCGGAAAAATTATCAGGCTGTTCTTCAGGAAGATTTGCAAGAAAATAGTTAGGAAGGTATATCAATGTAAATTCAGTTTCACCATCCGCACCTTCAACATCATAAAAGTTTTCATCTGAACCGCCGTACCATACAGCACCGTCCACAGGTGTTTCTGCTTTTGGTGTATATGTAATCACGCCGTATTCTTCGGGAGTATACAGTTCGACGATGTGATTAATATTAAGTGCATAAATACCCTCATATTTTACTGCTATGTAAGTAACCTGCTTATTATTCTCTGCAGTGAAAACTACTTCTTCTCTTCCGTAGTCATCTCGATATTCTGTGTTAAACATATTATCGCCTTTAACGGTAAATATCTGCTTATCACCTTTTATTTTCATATCCGTCACAGAAAACCAGTCTGCATTTTCTTCACAAGTCCACACCAATCCTTGTTCCTCATCGTAAGGTAACTCTACCTTTACTTTATCAGCACCTGTGATTGTGCCGAAAATCGTACCAAAAAACGCAAACACGGCCAAAAACGGCACCATAATAAAAGCTGTTATTGCACCCATAAAAATTTCTCCTTTATTGTTAATATACAGTTTTATGAATTTTAAAATATCTGCACACTCTAGACTTGTTCATTATAGCATCGCTTCCAGTATTTTTCAACATTTATGGCTATATGCTGATATAACAAGTTTAATGTCCGTTATCTCTGAATAATTTCTTTCAAAGCAAACAGATATTTCAATTCATCAAGCATAATTATAAACCCAATCGGACTTAAAGTCAATACATCCAAAAGGATTTGTTTTAAAATATGGTCAAACATCAAAGAGGATTGATTATTTTGTTTTATTTCCAAAGACTCAAAGACCTGCGTGAAGACAAAGACCTGACGCAGTCAGATATTGCAAAACTGCTGATGACCACTCAGCAACAATACGGCAGATATGAAAACGGTTTAAGAGAAATCCCCGTGCATCACCTTATCACACTGTGTAAGTTTTACAATGTTTCTGCTGATTATGTTTTAGGAATTACAAATGAATATCGAACATTAAAATGAATCTGTTTACAAATTATACAGATTCATTTTTATTTTTAAACACTATTCTTTAAACAATTCAATTGATTTTACTTTGTATGGTGGTATAATTATTTTAAACCCCTCAGTCACTTCGTGACAGCTCCCCTTTCAGGGGCGCCATTATCATCGCAAACGGAGGAAGCTATGGACAAAATACTTTTAATTCTCACGGGCGGAACAATCTGTTCTTTCGAAAATGCTGACGGCAAAAGAGATGTCTATGCTGAAAGTGCGAAATACAAAATAATAACCGAATTCAGGAGAAGTGTCTCACCTTTCTGTGATATCGCTTTTGATACAGTTATGCCGCTTGACACATTGAGTGAAAACATGACTCTGCAAAAGTGGAACATTCTGCTTGATGAATTGAGAAAAGTTGAAAGTGAAAAGTACAAGGGAATCATCATTCTTCACGGGACGGACACGTTGGCTTACTCTGCTTCACTTTTATCACTTGTTATGAGTGAAAAGAATCTGCCCGTCTGCCTCGTTTCGAGCCACTCACCTATTAACTGTGAAGGCACTAATGCTAACATCAATTTCGGAACATCCGTTGAGCTGATTATGAACGGACTGAAGCCGAATGTTTACGCGGTTTATCAGAATTCTGACGGCAGGACTTATCTTCATTACGGCTCTCACCTGCTTCAATGTGGAAATTACAGCAACGACTTTTTCAGCAAGGATATGATTGCCGTTGACGATATTGAAGCTGTCTGTGCAGAAAGTAAGACTTTTGAGGTAAACAACAGTTTATTAAATGAAATTAAAGCACTTGATGCGAAGGTTCTTTTGATAAATCCTTTTGTCGGTTTGGATTATAACAGCATTAATCTTGAAAAAGTTTCTGCTGTTGTTCACACGACTTATCATTCGCAGACTGTATGTGTTGAGGGAGGAAGTAACTCCTTTGCGGAGTTTGCAAAAAGGTGCAAAAAAGAAGGTGTAAGCCTGATACTTACACCTTGTGATGAAATTTCATATTCTTATGTTTCAACTGCATCAGCACTTGAAAACGGAGTTATTCCCGTAAGCGGTATGACAGACGAAATGGTTTATGTCAAATCGATTGTGGGTTGTTCGTTGGGTTACAAAGAAAACGAGCTTTGTGAATTTTTGAACACAGATATCAATTCTGAAAGTGTTTATTGATAAAATCAATAAGTCCGTGCCAGTCATCGCGGGCGAAATAGTGTTTACCGTGGCGGAAGTATAATCCTATGCTTCCGTCATTTAACATTTTACCGCAGTTGAGGTAATCATCTTCTTCGTAAACAAAGCCTTTTTTGCCGTAGAGTTCATAGATTTCGGATGCCGCTGCACAGCAAAGGAACTGAAGTTCAGGTCCTGCCCACTTATCCTCTTCCGCAGAGCCGATATGAACAGGTCTTGGTGCAATCAAGGCATGCATAAAATGCTGTTCAAATTCGGTTTCGTTATCCTTGCCGTAATAATTTTTATAATTTTCACAGAACCAGAATTCAAAGCGGTCAATAATATTGCCTATTGTTTCCGTTCCCGGTTGTGCACCTCTGTTAAGGGAGTCACCGCTGCAGCCAGCACAGTTTGAATGAACACAAGAGAAGCGTTCATCGGATATACCTGCAAGAAGTGCTGTTTTGCCGAGCCTTGAATGACCGCAGACCGTTACGCAGTCGAGGTTGACCTCTTCTCTCGTTTCAAGGAAGTCCATAACCCTCATAGCAGCCCACGCCCACATTGCGATTTTGCCAGGTGAATAGAGTGTTCTTTCCTGATTTTTATAAATCACGCCTGCAAGTCCGTTTGTGAAGTCACCGTCATCACTTGTTACGTCCTGATAGCAGAAAGATGCAACAGCAAAGCCGTTATCAACAATTTCCTCTGTCGGGATATACTTGTCGGGAATATCGGGACGAAAATTGATACAGACAAAGGTTTTGATTTTACCCTGAGCCTTTGTGGGACAAACATATGTTATCGGAAATGTGAATTCTTCACCGTATACTTTTGAAGTGATTTCGACCCGAGTTATTGAAGCTTTACCTGCGCAGAAGCGTTCGTCAGATTCACTTACAACTTTAAACGATACACTTTCGGGCTTTTCGGGAAGATAGCCGTACTCGCATTTATACATCATTTCCCTGACGATGGGTTTAATTTTTTCCCATTCCTCAACGGTTGTTGCACGCTCACCTGTCACTTCCAACGGCGACGGCACGTTTAAAGCTTTTAAACGTTCTTTTACTGTCATAAATAACACCTTACTTTTCTGAAGAAAGTCTGAATACATCCCCTGCTTTACCGATAACCATGATATGGTCATCCGGACTGAATACATAATCGGGTCCGGGCATTGTGTTTAGCAAACTGCCTTTTTTGATTGCGATTATATTCACCTTGTAGTGCTGTCTGACGCCAAGGTTTGCAATTGTTTTTCCTGTCCATGACGCAGGAGTCGGTATTTCATAAATTGCATACTCGGGAGTAAGTTTTATAAAATCAAAAATATTGTCCGCATTGTATCTGACAGCAAGCTTTTCAGCAATTTCACGTTCAGGATATACAACTTCATCTGCACCGATTTGCTTTAACAAATCCGCTTGTATATCACGCTTAGCCGTTGCTACTATTTTCTGTGCACGGTGAGTCTTCAACAACGACGTTACAACAAGCGAAGCTTCAAAATCAGAGTCAATTGTTACAAAGCAGATGTCAAAATTTTCTACTCCGAGTGCCATGATAACGTTTTCATTCGTACAGTCACCGATATTGGCATCACCGTGTATCGGCGAAAGACTTTCAATTATATCCGGCTCTTTGTCGATAACCATAACCTCGTTTCCGAGCTCAAGCATTTTTGTTGACAAATGTCTTCCGAGCCTTCCCATACCTATTACAAGAATTGATTTCATACTAATCCGTCCTAACCTATCATAATTTTGCCCGTCGGGCGTTTGAGGATAGCAGTTTTATTCCGCTTTGAGAGAAGCATTATAAAAGTCAGCGCACCTATTCGGCCTGCATACATCAGAACAATAATAATTACTTTTGATGCTGCCGAAAGAGTTGCCGTAACATTCATTGAAAGTCCGACCGTTGCAACCGCTGACACTACTTCGAAAAGCACTTCGCGGAGATTCAAAGGTTCAATCCAGCTTATTGCCAAAGCTGATGCAAAAATCATCATAAAGTAAATAAAAGCAATTGCACAAGCACGCCTTACCATTTTATCTTCAATCCTCTTTTTGAACACAGTCACGTTGTTGTCTTCCTGCAGATATGCAACCGTTGAAAGAAGTATAACCGCTATCGTCGTTGTTTTTACACCGCCTGCCGTTGAGCCCGGATTGCCGCCTATAAACATCAGAACAATCGTCAGCATTCCGCCGGGTTCAGACAGCGTTGTCATATCTATTCCCGAAAAGCCTGCCGTTCGCGGAGTTACGGTCTGAAAAAACGAGTTGAGTATTTTTTCAAAAATCCCCATTTCTCTGAACGCATGGTCATATTCAAAAAAGAAAAACATTGCAAAGGGAATCACCGTAAGAATTGCTGTTAAAACCAACACTAACTTGGTATGAATTTTATAATTTTTGAACTTTGCTTTGCAAACGAGAATATCGTCCCATACAAAAAAACCTATACCGCCAATAAGAATCAAAAACACAAGCGTAACCATAACAACGGCATTGTTGTTAAATTTTATCATTGACGAACCCGGTTCAATCCGTCCCATAAGATCAAAACCGGCATTGCAGAAAGCTGAAATTGCGTGAAAGAAAGAATAATACAAACCTCTCAACCAACCGAACTTCGGCACAAACTGCGTTGCAAGAACCACAGCACCCGTTGTTTCAATCATTGCTGTTCCTGCTACAATTCTTCTGACAAGCTGTCCGATCCCGGAAAGCGCTATCGTTCCCGCAGATTCCATAACAAGCATTCTGTTCTGCAACCCGATTTTATGGCGCATAAATAGCGTTGCCATTGTTATTACTGTCATAAATCCTATACCGCCGAGCTGAATCATAAAAAGAATGACCAGCTGCCCGAAAAGTGTCCAATGGGTATACGTATCAAACGGAGTAAGCCCCGTAACGCATGTTGCGCTGGTTGCAGTAAAAAGTGCATCCACATAGCTTGTGGTTTGTCCTGCCCTTGTTGCAAAAGGCAGCATCAGCAACAACGAACCTGCAAAAATCACAGCGAGAAACCCGAATGCAATTATTTGTACTCTTGATAGTTTTTTTATCAAATTACTCACCATAGAGTTTACCTGACTTCCGAGATTTTATATTCATATTATACCATATTATCTCAAAAAAGCAACAAAAAGGACGGCATGACCGTCCTTTTAATGTTTATCGGTTTTATCTTTCCTCACGGAAATATGAAAGTCCGAGACTCTGAGGGGGCTGATGCTCTCTCTTTTTTCTTACGCTTGTGATGATAAGAACAAGGATTGTTACAACATACGGAAGCATCTTGAAGATTTCCTGTGAGCTTCGGCTGAGACCAGGAATATAAAGATAAACAATATAAAGTCCGCCGAAAAGGATTGAGCCGAGAATGCTTGTATGAGGACGCCAGAGTGCGAAGATAACAAGGGCGATTGCGAGCCATCCGCGGTCGCCGAAGCCGTTGTTTGTCCATGCACCGCCGACGTAGTCCATTACGAAGTAAAGACCGCCGAGACCTGCGATTGCACCGCCGACACAGGTTGCAATATACTTGTTCGAAGTAACGTTGATACCTGCGGCATCCGCCGTTGCGGGATTTTCACCAACAGCACGAAGGTTCATACCCTTACGTGTTTTGTTGAGGAAAACAGAAGCAAGAATTGCAATAATTATTGACGCATAAGCAAGGAAACCGAAGGAAAGGAAAACTTCGCCGAAAAGGCCGAGATCCTTAGCAAACGGAAGTGTCTGCTTGTATGCTTTACCTGTTTCGATGAGAGAAATCGTACCGCCTTCGCCGAGGATTGAGGAAAGCGAGCCGCCGAAGAAGTTACCGACACCAACACCGAACGTTGTGAGTGCAAGACCCGTAACATTCTGGTTTGCTTTAAGAGTAACCGTAAGAAGGCAGTAGATAAGTGACATTACGACCGAACCGAAAATTGACGAAAACAGCGGAATGAGGACGAGAAGTACGGGGTTGAGCTCCGCACCCGAAAACTCGTAAAGATAGCCGCCGATGATACCCGAGATACCGCCGATGTACATAATGCCCGGAATGCCGAGGTTGAGGTTACCTGACTTTTCCGTGATAATTTCACCCGTTGAACCGTAGAGAAGAGGGATACCCTGAATGATTGCCTGCTTTAAGAAAAGAGCGATTGTAGTAATCATTTCTTACCCTCCTTTTTGCCTTGACGGAAGTTGATTTTGTAATTGATAAAGAACTCACTGCCGATTATGAAGAAAAGAATAATGCCCTGCATAATTGCGGCAACACTCTGATTGAGACGGAGAATCGTTGCAATTTCACCTGCACCTCTCTCAAGGAATGTTATCAGGAACGATACGCCTGCCATAACAAAGGGATTGAACTTAGCAAGCCACGAAACCATAATCGCCGTAAAGCCCTGTCCGCCGACTGTATCTGCCGTTATTGTGTGATGTGTGCCTGAAACAAGCAGGAATCCTGTTATACCGCAGACAGCACCTGAAACAAGAACTGTACGGATGATAACCTTCTTTACGTTAATGCCGATGTAGCGTGCTGTGTTTTCACTTTCGCCGACAACGGAGATTTCATAGCCGTGCTTGCTGTATTTAAGATAAACGTACATGATAACAGTAATTGCAGCTACGATGAGAATATTGAGAAGATATTTCTGGTCAAAAAGAGCAGGAAGCCATCCGCCTTCTGTGAACATATTAATAACGCCGACCGTGTTTGAACCCTTTGGATTTTCCCAGAATGTGATGCAATAAAGCACAAGCTGAGTTGCAACATAGTTCATCATAAGTGTAAAAAGCGTTTCATTTGTGTTGAATTTTGCTTTAAAGTATGCAGGAATAATTCCCCAAATCATACCAGCAATAATGCAAAGCACTGCCATTATGGGAATAAGCAGAGCATTTGGCATTTTATCGCCAAAATAAATCATACAAGCTGCCGCCGTAAGCGCACCTATAAGAGATTGCCCCTCGGCACCTATGTTCCAGAATTTCATCTTAAAAGCAGGTGTTACGGCAAGAGATATGCATAAAAGTATCGAAAGCTTTTGAAGCATATTCCACACCTTACGAGGCGTGCCGAAGTTTCCGAAAATCATAGAGCCATAAACCTTAATCGGGTCGTACCCTGTGAGTAGCACAATAACCAAAGCACACAGAATAAGTGCCAGCACTATCGAGGCAAGCCTTACTCCCCACGATTTATACCATATCATATCGTCGCGCTTTGCAATTTGAATACGAGGCTCTAATGCGCGTTTTTCATGCTTTTCATTACTCATTTTCTTCCACCTCCTGCGATTTCGTCATAAGAAGGCCCACTTCTTCCTTGGTGGTATTTCTTGCATCAACCACTCCGCTGATTTTACCGGCGCTAAGAACAATAATTCTGTCGCAAAGCTCTAAAAGAACATCAAGGTCTTCGCCCACAAATATTACTGCTACGCCCTTACGTTTCTGTTCATTAAGAAGATTGTATATTGTATATGACGAGTTTATATCAAGTCCGCGAACGGGATAAGCCGCCATTAAAACTGTGGGAGAAGCGGCAATTTCTCTTCCTACCAAAACTTTCTGCACATTTCCGCCCGAAAGCCTTCTTACAGGGGTGTTTGCATCTGGCGTTACAACCTCAAGCCTTGAAATTATTTCCTCTGCCAAATCCTTTGGAGCCTTTCTTTCAAGAAAGACCGTTTTACCCTTTCTGTAGCTTCGCAGCATCATATTATCAACTATGTCCATATTTCCCACAAGGCCCATTCCAAGCCTGTCTTCGGGAACGAAAGAAAGTCTTACACCCATATCGCGTATTTCCATGGGTGTTTTATCGCGAAGCTCCTCTGTTTTCCCTGTCTTCGGGTTTAAATACGTAATGTTTCCGCTGTTCAGTTTCTGAAGACCAGCAATAGATTCTAAAAGCTCGCGCTGGCCGCTTCCCGCAATACCTGCAATACCTAAAATTTCACCACTTTTTGCAGTGAAAGAAACATTGTCAAGTACAGTAGAGCCTAATCTGTCAACACAGGTAATGCTGTTTACAGTAAGTCTTTCCTGAGTATTTTTAGGCTCGTTTCTCTGAATGTTAAGGTCAACCTTTTTA
>JAZSPL010000066.1:0-14207 GCA_045537435.1 Acutalibacteraceae bacterium | reverse complement strand
CCCGTCCCTACGTAGTTATTTTGGGATTGGGTTCGTAGGGGCGCGCATTGCGCGTCCGTTAAATCAATCACATTTTTGCGGACGACCGATGGTCGCCCCTACGATGTCGATTTAAAAACACCTCAACAAACCCGAATTTGTAGGACAAGGTGATAATTTATTGCATAGAAAAACGGAGATAATTCGTGTGAATTATCTCCGTTAAATTTATTATTGATTATTCCTCAACAGGTGCCTCTGTTGCTTCTTCAGCTGCTTCTTCTGCAACTTCTTCAACTGCCTCTTCCTCTGCCTTAGGAGCGAGGAGAGCGCGGATTGAAAGGCTTACACGGCTCTTTTCAAAATCGATAGCTGTGATCTTGCAAGTAACCTTTTCGCCAATCTTAAGAACATCCTGCGGCTTGCTGATATGCTGATCAGCAATCTGAGAAATATGGATAAGACCGTCGATGCCCGGGATAACTGTTGCGAATGCACCGAATGTTGTCATACCAACGATTTCTGATTCGATAACAGTATCAACAGGATAATCACGGCGAAGGATTTCCCAAGGATTGTCCTCTGCCTTCTTGTAGCCGAGAGAAATCTTCTTGTTTTCCTTGTCAAGTGACTTAACGAAAACTTCGATTTCCTGACCAACAGCAAGAACGTCTGACGGATGCTTGATTCTCTTCCATGAAAGCTCAGAGATATGTACCATACCGTCTACGCCGCCGATGTCAACGAATGCACCGTAGTTTGTGAGTGACTTAACTGTGCCCTGGTAAACCTGGCCTTCTTCAGCCTGTGCCCAGAATGCTTCCTCAGCAGCCTTGCGAGCTTCTCTGAGAACTGCCTTGATTGAACCAACAGCCTTTTTACGGCCACGTTCTGCCTTAACTTCGATAATCTTAAGGTCAACCTTAGTCTTGAGAAGATCGTCAAGTGAGTCGCCTCTTGATGCTGTTGCAAGAGATGCGGGAACAAATACTCTTACACCGTTTGTGATAACGATAACGCCGCCCTTGATAACATCTGCAACTGTACCTGAAAGAACCTCATCGTTCTCCTTAGCTGCTTCGATCTTGTCCCAAGCGCCCTGAGCGTCATATCTCTTCTTAGAAAGCATGATTGTGCCTTCCTGATCGTTTGTCTTCATAATGATGAGACCGATTTCATCGCCGATCTTGAGTTCCTTCATAGGATCTGCTGTAGGATCTGCACTGTATTCGTCAGCAGGAACATAGCCTGTCTGCTTTCTGCCGATATCAACCTGAATCTCGCTGGGAGAAATACCTGTTACGATACCGCGGACCTTCTGGTCTGTGCTCATATTTTTAAGAGACTCTTCGAGTGCCTCCATAAAACTCATATCTTCAGCGTTAGAAGTAACTGCCACCTCCTCTGCTGTTTCAATAACATTTTCGATTGCGTTTGTGTTTTCCGACATTGTTGAAAGTACCTCCTTTATGATTGCCGCCGGAGTGGATGCTCCTGCGGTGACACCTACCTTTTCGCAACCGCTGAAATTAATCGAAGAAAGTTCTTTCGCGGTTTCGATAAGATAGGTCGGACAACAGTTCTCACACACAGCCTTCAACTTCGCGGTGTTTGAGCTTTGCCGTCCTCCTACTATAATCATAGCATCACAGGTTTCGGCTAAACGCATTGCTTCTTCCTGTCGCTCGTTAGTAGCACTACATATTGTATCAAATATTCTTGCGTTTGTATAGTGTTTTTTTATTTTTTTTAAACATTTTTCGTATTCTACCGTATTAAATGTCGTCTGCCAGACCACGATTGTTTCTTTTTCGGCATTTTCCGCATTGTTTTCGGCATTTTTTTCTAAATCCTCACTGTTCTTGAACACTATACTTTCGCCCTTGCAGTAGCTTCGTATGCCCTGCACCTCAGGATGATTTTCATCACCTGCAATTAAAACGAGCGTATTCTCATCTGAATTTTCAGTTATAATCTTGTGAATCTTACGTACAAACGGACAAGTTGCATCACAGAAATCGATATTTTTTTCTTTTAACGAGTCGATAACTTTCTTCTCGACTCCGTGTGTACGGATTACAAGTTTCGTACCCTGCGGCACGTCGTTTTCGTCCGAGATTATCTTAACACCCTTGCTTTCAAGGTCCTCTATCACTTGCGGATTGTGGATAATCGGACCGAGGGTGCAGACCTTTTCTCCGTCCTCTACCATTTTGTAAAGCATATCCACAGCCCTGTTCACGCCGAAGCAGAAGCCTGCAGTTTTTGCAAGTTTAATTTCCATGACCATTCTCCCAGAGTTCAGTAATTTTTTCCATTATGAGGTTTGTTGCGTATCGCAAATCCTTCATCCGCATACTTTCGGGGGCGAATTTCAAATCCTCGTGCGGTATGGGTTTTCCGTATCTTACCGTAAGCTTTGTGCCGAACTTAGCTTTGTCGCAAGTGTAAATTGAAACAGGTACAACATCACATTTACATACCTTCGCTATGTAGCACGCGCCACCCTTGCCTTTTTTCGGTGTAAAATCGGGTGAACGTGTACCTTCAGGGAAGATTCCGAGCACATTGCCCTGATTCACAACATCGATTGCGTAATTGATTGCATCTTCGTCAAACTTTGTTCTGTCGACGGGGAACGCATTCAACTGAGTGAGAAACCAACCTATAGACTTATATTTGAAAAGCTCGTTTTTAGCCATAAAATGCAACGGTCTTTTGCATCCGATTGCTATAATTACCGGGTCAAGTGCCATTATATGGTTTGAAGCAAGAATAAATCCACCGTCTTCGGGCAGATTTTCAACACCGATATACCTTACCCTGTATTTAAATCTTATGATAATATTCGCTAACGGTCTGAGGATGCGGTATGCAAAACGGGAATGTTTTTTACTGTAATCAAATTTATAAGACATAGGTTACCTCAACCCAATTTTTCTTTGATAATATCAAGAACAAGAGCTGTTCCTTCTTCAAGGTTGCAGCCGCTGTTATCAACAAGGATTGCATCTTCAGCCTGCTTGAGAGGAGCGATTTCACGGTGAGAGTCCTGATAGTCACGCTTGTTGATATCGTCAAGAACATCCTGAAAATCGACTTTTTCGCCTTTTTCAATGAGTTCCTTATATCTTCTCTCGGCTCTTGCCTCGGGAGATGCCGTAAGGAAAAGCTTAATCTGTGCATCGGGAAGAACAACCGTTCCGATATCTCTGCCGTCCATAATGCAGTTGTTATTTTTTGCAATATCTCTCTGCAAATCAAAAAGGAATGTTCTTACTGCAGGAATAGCCGAAACATTTGAAGCACCCATTGAAGCTTCGGGCGTTCTGATTGCATCGGAAACATCTTCACCGTTAAGGAAAACGTGCTGTGCGCCGTCAACGAAGCCGAGCTCAACTTTGATATCCTCGAGAGTTCCCGTAACAGCTTCTGCATCCTTAGTATTGATACCCTTACGGATTGAGTAAAGTCCGACCGTTCTGTAAAGAGCACCTGTATCAACGTAAATATATCCGAGTTTTTTTGAAACTAACTTTGCGATGCTGCTTTTGCCTGCGCCTGCAGGTCCGTCGATTGCGATATTGATAGCCATAATAAATCCTCCTGATTATAAGTTCTCGCCTGCGAGTTTACCCGTTGAAAACGCAATCTGCAGATTGAATCCGCCTGTGTATGCATCAACATCAATTACCTCGCCTGCAAAGTAAAGACCTTTCAAAAGTTTTGATTCCATTGTTTTCGGATTGATTTCCGAAACACTGACTCCACCTGAAGTAATAATTGCCTCATCTATCGGGCGGAACCCTTTAACGGTAACCTTGAACTCCTTGAGAAGCTGCACAAGGCAGTGACGTTCTTCCCTAGTTATCTGGTTCACCTTGACTGTCGGCTTGATTCCGCTGAGCTTAGCGACAACAGGGATCAATTTTCTCGGCAGAAGTGCGCCAAGTGAATTAATATAGTTTTTATTAGTATTTTCAGAAAAATCTCTCAGTATTCTTGCGTCGAGCTGTTCAAAGTCGAGTGCAGGTTTGAGGTCAATATAAATAATATATCTTCCCCTTTCCATTTCACGAAGATGTGAGCTTGCAGAAAGCACCATAGGACCCGATACGCCGAAGTGAGTGAAAAGCATTTCACCGAAATCTTCGTAAACGACTTTGTTGTTCTTCTTTGTATCAACGACCTTCATACCTACATTGCGAAGTGAAAGCCCCATAAGCTCAGAGCAAAAGCCTTCGTGTGCATTCAGCGGCACAAGAGACGGTTTCGGCTCGACGATTGTATGCCCTGCCTGACGTGCAAGGTCATAGCCGTCACCTGTTGAACCCGTTGCCTGATAGGACATTCCACCTGTTGCAATCAGCACACTGTCGGCATAGAATTCTTCGTCATCGAAAGTGCGCACACCTTTGAGCTCGCCGTTCTCAATAATCAGCTCTTTTGCACGTGCATTGACGATCTCTGCGCCGTCATCCGTACCGTAATGAACAAGTGCGTCTACAATATCAATAGCCTTGTCCGACACGGGAAAAACACGGTTTCCTCTTTCACATTTGAGTGGGACACCCATATCTTCAATCAGTTCAATTGTATCCTGCGGCATAAAATTTGAAAATGCACTGTAAAGGAAACGCCCGTTGACAGGAACGTTTGCGATAAGCTCGCTCAGCTCCTTACAGTTATTTGTAACGTTACATCTGCCCTTACCCGTAATAACAACCTTACGTGCAGGTCGTTCGTTACGCTCAAGTATCGTAACATCCTTGCCCATACCTGATGCAGTACCTGCCGCAATAAGTCCTGCCGCACCTGCTCCTATTATCAAAACTTTATCTGCCATAGGTTTAAATCTCCGTACACAAATTTTCACATATACATTCTATAATAAAAAAAGAAAAATTGCAATACAAGCAATTGACTTTAATTGTACATATAATGTATACTTTACCTATATTTAATTACGGAGGTAATTTTTATGGGACTCGGTTCACATGTTTTATGGTACAATCACCCTGCTAAAGAGTGGGTTGAGGCGCTTCCTCTCGGAAACGGCAGCCTCGGCGCAATGGTTTTCGGCGGTTGCGACAAGGAAACTATCGGCCTTAACCTTGACACTCTCTGGTCAGGTTATTCACATAAATATGTTGTAGAAAACAAATTTGAGCATTTTGTAAAAGCTCGTGACCTTGCTTTAAGCGGCAAGATGATTGAATCAAGAGATTATATCGAAGAGAATTTCACGGGTGATGACTGTGAATGGTATCTCCAGCTCGGTAAGCTCATGATAACATCAAACATTCATATGTGTGCAAGAAAATACAGACGTGAGCTTGATATCGCAACAGCTGTTACAAAGGCTGAATTCACGGCAAATGATACCGACCACACAAGAGAATGTTTTGTCAGCCATCCCGATAAGGTGCTTGTTTATTCAATGACAGCACAGGGCAAGAAGAAGCTCGATTTCAATGCAATGATTAAATGCGACCTTAAGTATGACGTTGAGGTCAGCGGAGATACATATATCTTACGCGGCATCTGCCCGTCACACATTGATTTTTCAAACGACCCGATTCCCGGTCCTGAATACTATGACGGAGAGAAAAAGGGTATCGAATTCTGCTGTATGTTCAAGGTTATAACAGACGGACAGCTCAAGGCAACGAAGAAATATCTCAACGTTTCAGACGCTACATACGCAAACATCATTCTCACAGCCGAAAGCAATTTTGAAGGCTGGGACAAGCCACTTTATGAGTCAACAAAGGATTACGAAGGTATCTGTCGCGAAGCTATTGCTGCTGCAACAGCAAAGGGTGTTGACGAATTAAAGGCTCGTCACATTGCTGACCATAAGAAGTACTACGACAGAGTTTCCATCGACCTCGGCAACAGCAAAAAGGACGGCACTCCCACAAACCGCAGACTTCACGAATTCCTTCGCAACAAGGAAAATGACAACGACCTTTACTGTCTTCTTTTCAACTTCGGCCGTTATCTTACAATCGCAGGTTCAAGAGCAGGCTCTCAGGCTATGACACTCCAGGGTATCTGGACATTCAGAATGTGTTCACCGTGGCGTTCAAACTACACAACAAACATCAACACGGAAATGAACTACTGGCCGACAATGCCCTGCTCACTCCCCGAGATGAACGCTCCGCTCATCGATTTCATCAAGGAGCTTTCAGTTTCAGGTAAAGAAGTTGCAAAGAATTATTACAATGCAGACGGTTTCTGCGTTCACCACAACGTTGACCTCTGGAGAATTCCGACTCCGTCAAAGGGCAATCCCGTATGGTCATTCTGGCCGATGGCAGGTGCCTGGTTCTGCCGTCACCTCTACGAGCAGTACGAATACACTCTTGACAAAGATTACCTCAGAGAAACAGCATTGCCGATTATGGAATCTGCCGCAAGATTCTGCCTTGATCTTCTTATCGAGGACAAAGACGGTTATCTTATTTTTGCTCCGTCAACTTCTCCTGAAAATGAATATAAAATCGGCAGAGAGGATTGCTCCGTCAGTGAAACAACTTATATGACAATGGGCATCATCCGTGACCTTTTCCAGAATATTCTCAAGTCTGCTGATATCCTCGGCACTGACAGTGATGTTATTGCAGAAATCAAGGAAAAGAATCCGAAGCTTCTTCCTTTCAGAACAGGTTCACAGGGTCAGCTTCTTGAATGGTACAAGGATGAGGTCGGCTTTGACCAGTATCACCGCCACGTTTCTCATCTTTATTCACTTTTCCCGGCAGACCTTATTTCAGTTGATAAAACTCCCGAGCTTGCTAAGGCTGCACGCAGAACGCTTGAACTCCGCGGCGACAACGGTACAGGCTGGAGCCTCGGCTGGAAAATCAACTTCTGGGCAAGACTTCGTGACAAAGAAAAGGTTATCAAGCTCATCGACAACCAGCTCAGATACATCAACCCGAGATATCCTCGCGGCAGGGGCGGCACATTCCCGAATATGTTTGACGCTCATCCGCCGTTCCAGATTGACGGTAACTTCGGCGCAACAAGCGGTATCGCTCAGGCTCTTATGCAGTCTTTCGAAAACAGAATCCTTGTTCTCCCCGCACTTCCTGACAAATGGGCTGACGGTCACATTCACGGTCTTACAGCAAAGGGCGGCGTAAAGGTTGACATCGACTGGGCTGACAACAAGCTTACAAAGCTCACGTTGGACGGTAGGGGCGATTATGAAATCATCTACGGTGACAAGACTGTCAAAGTTACACTTGACGGCAAAAAGGATGTTGAATTTTAATGATTGCTGATCTTTACGATTTTGACAAAACAATATTCAACGGCGAATCGGGTACGTATTTTTATCTTTTTGAGTTAAGAAGACATCCGCGTTTTCTCCTTAACCTTCCGGGGCATATAGTAACGCTCATCGGATTTCTGCTCGGAATTGTTCCGACTGAAAAATTTAAGGAAGCGTTTTACGGACCTTTAAAAAGTGTTGACTGCGAAGAAGAAACAAAGCTTTTCTGGGAGAAATATGCACACAAAATCAACCCGTATTTCATCAACCGTGATAAAAGTGTAAAGACTATCGTCTGCTCTGCCTCCCCTGTTTTTCAGATTAAACCGATCTGCGATAAGCTCGGCGTAGACCTGATTGTTGCAACGGAATTCGACCCGAAGACAGGAAAGGCAATCGGGCTTAACTGTAAGGACGGAGAAAAAATAGAACGAATGAAAAGAGACGCGTCAGAGTATACTATAAGGGACGTCTACACGGACAACCTTAAATCTGACGGACCTTTACTTACACTTGCAACGAGAAATAAATTTCACGTTGTAAAAGGTAAAGTTAGCAAAATCAATTAAAATAAGGCTGTGTACAATCATCGTACACAGCCTTAAACTTTATTTCACACCGAGCAAAGTCTCAAAGGTAGTTTCGCTCATTTTGTTTCCTTTTGCATCAAAGAAAAATCCGTTATCATAAGCAGCAACAAATTTTCCTTTCGGTGTATAATACTTTACCTGAACGGCATTACCCATATCATCTGTCGCTGAAACAGTATAGTAATACACCATTTTTCCGTTCTCAAAAACTTCTTCTTTTACTATAAAACCGTTTTCATCATAATACGTAATCGTAGATGCCCTGTTATCAGTACCATTCTTTTCGCTCGTCTTGACAGCACCGACGGTATATTGCGGTTTTGTCGTTGAATAGTTATCATCAATATAGCTTATAGAGTGCGTTGTTGGTGCTGAAGTTGATGCTGAATCATCAGCCTTGTCGCCGCAGGCAACAAACAATGAAATAATAACAGTAAATATTGAAACACAAACAATAAATTTCTTCATTTTTTTCATCCTTTTTACTATAAAATAAAGGTTACTGATACATATTAACTTAGAAAAGAAAAAAAGTCAAAAAATTTTTCAAAAAAGTATTGACATTTGCTGAAAATAAATTATAATAATAGTAACGATTATCATTATTGATTGGAGGTCATACGATGGCAATAACAAAACACAGTAAACAGCGCGACGCTATTATCGACGAGTTATGCCAAAGGCATGACCACCCGACAGCCGAGGAGCTTTACCTGGCGCTTAAAATGAAAATGCCGAACTTGAGCCTCGGAACTGTTTACAGAAACCTGAATATGCTTTCGGAAGACGGCACCATTCAGAAAATCTCAGTCGGCGGAGCCGATCACTTTGACGGCAATGCAATGAATCATTATCACATGCTCTGTTCGGAGTGCAAACGACTTTACGATGTCGCCTACCCCGTACTTGAGGATATCGAAAAAAAAGCAGTAAACTTTGTAGACGGAAAGATTACATCGCACACGATAACATTCATCGGCGTATGTAACGGATGTCTGCATTGAATATAAAAACAAATTATTTTAAATTATTTTTGGAGGTAAATTATTATGGCAAAATGGGTATGCAGCGTATGCGGTTATGTTCACGAGGGAGATTCAGCACCTGAATTCTGTCCGCAGTGTAAGGTTCCTGCAGAGAAGTTCACAAAGCAGGAAGAAAACAATCTTTCATGGGCAGCAGAGCACGTTGTAGGCGTAGCACAGGGTGTTTCTGAAGACATTATCATGGACCTTCGTGCAAACTTTGAAGGCGAATGCTCAGAAGTCGGTATGTACCTTGCAATGGCAAGAGTTGCTCATCGTGAAGGCTATCCGGAAATCGGTCTTTACTGGGAGAAGGCAGCTTACGAAGAAGCAGAGCACGCTGCAAAGTTTGCAGAGCTCCTCGGCGAAGTTGTAACAGATTCAACAAAGAAGAACCTTGAGCTCAGAGTTGCTGCTGAAAACGGAGCAACAGCAGGTAAGTTTGACCTTGCTAAGAGAGCTAAAGAAGCTAACCTCGATGCTATCCACGATACAGTTCATGAAATGGCTCGTGACGAAGCAAGACACGGCAAGGCATTCCAGGGTCTTCTTGAAAGATATTTCGGTTAACAACTACGGGGAGTAAGTTCAAAGCTTACTCCCCTTTTTCATACATAACTTTTTAAATTCATAAAAGGAGGTAAGATTTATGAAGAAATTATCAGTATTATTAGTTGTAGCATTGGTTGCAGCATCATTGTTATTAGCAGGTTTTGCAAAAAACAGCAGTCAGGAAGCATTGAAAGCCCACAGTCCCAAAGCACAGAACACACTTCAGGAAGCACCTAAGGAAGCGGTTAAGTCTGAACCGTCAACAACAGCACTTAATCCCGATGAAGGTGCTAAATCCGAAGAAAATAAAGTGAAAGAAAAAGTAACAGAAAAAATCACGCATAAGCCTTCAGAAAAATCTGTATCTCCTGCTCAGGTACCTGCGGTAAAGGTAACGAAGGAAGATGCAAAGGCATCAGCACTTAAGCATGCTGGCGTCAAAGAAGCTGATGTAAAGCATTACAAAGTCGAAGTTGACAGAGAAAGAAACGCAACTGTTTACGAGATCGAATTTGATGCAGGCAACTACGAATACGATTATGTAGTAAACGCTGAAACAGGCAAGGTAGTTCATTCTGAAGTTGAAAAGAACCGCGGAGAAGTTAAGGTAGATAACAATCAGAATAATACAACGGTTAAAGCACCTGCACAGCCTGCAGCTGAACCCAAAGTTACAAAAGATGATGCTAAGGCAGCAGCACTCAAGCACGCAGGCGTTGCAGAAAAAGATGTAAACAGATTCAAAGCTGAACTCGACAAAGAAAGAAATGGTCTTGTTTATGAGATAGAGTTCAACGCAGGCAAGTATGAATATGAATACGAAGTAAGCGCCGAAAACGGCAAGGTTCTTAAGCACGAAAAGGAATTCAGAGATTGATCATAAAAAATTAAGAGTGGCTGAAAAGCCACTCTTTTTTCTTATTTTTGACATGCAAACCTAAACTCATATAGAAAAGTTCAAAATTAAAAGCAGTATGTTTTTTAGCCATACTGCTTAATTTATTGGAAAAATTTAGATTTCTACGCCCTTACCTGTTGACTGGTCAATTGTCATTGAACCACCTGCAACTGAACGGATTACCGATGCGTCCTTTGCGTTGATTGTAGCTCTTGTACCCTCAACGTTAGCTGCGAGCTTTGCCGCACCTGTAAGTGAGTCTGCAACACCTGTGATTGAGTTAGAAACTGCTGCTGCGTCTCGTCCGTTGATTGTTGCTGTTCCGTCTACATCACCGTAGATTACTGCTACGTACTCTGCGATAACCTCGCCTGTAGCTGTTGATTTTACCGTTACCGTTGAGCCCGTACCCATATAACGTGCCGTTGTCATACTGATTTCAACCGTGACATTTTCGCTGTCAATGTGTGTTGACTGGAACTTTGACTTTGTCAGGCTCGGCTGAAGACCTGTGATATAATTCACACCGCCTTGCGTGACGACCGTTGCACCACCTATGAATTCACAGTAAGGATCATTCACTCCCCTTTGAGTAACCTTTTCCTGCACTATCTCTCCCGAAGAGGACGGACCTATTATGTACACATCCGCTTCGACGTCAATTCTCGGAATGTAGGTGAAGGAAACCTTGCCCGATTCTGCCGTTTTCTGGTCGATATAAAGCAAAGCATCTTCTGTAAGCCCTGAAATTTCCGTGCCTGACTTAAGAACCGCGAGGACGTATTCCTCGTTTTCAACACAATAAGCTTTTGATGTCTTGTATTCTGTAATGCCGGCTTCGCCTTCTGTTTCAATGCTTACGGTTCCGGATTGCTCACCATAGGATTCAAAGATAACGGATTTCGGATTCAATTTTAAAGCGGGACGAATGCCGCCGTCAGTGAAGTAGACGTCGCTGCTGAGGCAGAAGCCGTCTTCGTCGTTGACAGCACACACCCCTTCAGAACTGATACTAGGCGAGCGCAGCCACCAATAAGAATAGCTGTGGTAGACATACAACCCCTGTGCCTTTGCATAGTCTGTTCCCTGCGCTCTGCGGGCGGTGTCTGCACTATGGCCTGAATTAAAGCCGTATTCGCTGTTTGTTACCTCATCCCACGAAAGAAGGAATATCTTATCATTCGTGGTTGCGCTGTCATACTGCGGATGGTTCGGTTTGTAACAGCTGTTGTCCTGTGCGGACTTCTGAATCTGTGATTTTTCCGCAGACGTAAATGCAGTGTGATAGAAATCGTCATTCAGCCAATCTCTTATTGAGCTTGTTGCATAATCGTTTGCATATGTTGTACAGCTTGTATCCTGCCAATAGGTACTGTACTTGTAGTAGATTGTGTTATTATACGGCTGTGAGTCAATTATGCTTTCGCACACCATAAAGCCTTCATCCGGGTCAAGTACACGCCATTTGAGTGTCTCAAACTTGAACCAATAAACCGTGTTTGTGTAATAGCCGTTTTCGTCCTGATTTGTGTAGACTGATCTGGTTTCGTCTCCTGTATTATACGGTCTGTATTCCGTGAATTTTACGGCACGGTATCTCTCTCCCTTGTATGTAACATCGGCATACTTCATGTAATCACCCGATGTCATCTGACCGTCGTACAAGTTACCCGTGCCCGAATAATAGCCGTACGATACCCAGGACAGGCTGAGTGAGTTTAATGCCGAAAGAAGTGATGTGTCCGTTACCTTCGTCTGAGGATATGAGCCGAATTTGATGAGGTCACCGACTTCAACATCAACCGAAATATAAGGACATTTGCCCCAGCCAAAGTCATTGAAAGTATAGGAATAATAGAAGCTTACGATATCAATCTTAATGCTGAGGAAGGTTATTGTTACCTGCTTTTCCCATTTTGTTGTTTCTCCGAAAACAAGCTTACCCGTCAGGTCACCGACAAGATCAATATCACCGTCAAGGCAGGAATCGCAAATGTGATTATCACCGTTATCCGTAGAAATTTTCGCTGTCAGTTTAGCACCTATTTCAGAACCAAGCTCAATTTTTGCAGCCTTTTCGCTGATAACATATGCTCGCGGTTCAAGATCAACACCGACAAAAACGCTACCTTCAATTTTAAACTCAGGATTGAAGGTTGGTTTTTGAGTTTTGTTCACCAATCCGTCATCAGTATTATATCCGAAGCCGAGAGTAAACTTTAATGTTGTATTGAACGATGCTTCAACGGAAGCTTCAACAACAAATTTCGGAGAAATACCGACATAAACACCGGGACACGGGCTGTAATCAAGTGACTTGAGTTTTACTTCAAATCTTCCGACACCCTTGACGGACACATTTACCGAAACTTCGGGTGTAAGAGTGAATTCAACTTCAGAGAATTTTCTGCTGATATAGTACTTGAATGTACCTGTTACAGAAAAACCTGCCGAACCTTCAATAGTAATTGAACCCGTCAGCGATGCCAACTTCCCGATTTTTTTAGGTTCTGACGGTTTGATTGTTTTATCAATGGTATAGTTATGTTGGAAGGTTACGCTTTTTTCGCTTTCCCAAGCCAGAGTGCCGAATTCGTCAGAATTTTCAATCTCTTCGACGCCCTCATAGGTAATGCCTTCTTCAAGTTCCTCATCCTCATTGACATCGAATTCGCCCGAGGTCATTTCGTTATCAATCTTTACCGTGTCAAAAACTTCTTCAATTGAAGCCTCTGCTTCAGTTATGTATGCAACGGTACCGTTTATCTCAATTGAGCCGACCTTGATAAAGGTAAGCTCTTCAACGTTTCCGTTATCAAAATAGAAGATATCACCAACTTTTAACGATTTAATCTGTTCGTCAATATTACTGAAGGTATAAACACCTGTTTCATTGTTATAGGAAACGAGAGTGTTTTTCTCGCCGTCAGCCGTAACGGTTGTTGTATCGTCAGACATAACAAGGAAGTTATTGTCAACGCTTTCGTCAAGATTGATAACCTTGTCTTCAGGATAATCCTCAACGGTTGTTTTTTCAAACTCCCCATACATCTTTGTCATTTCGTTACAGGTGTATGCCTTGCACAATGCCGACATATTTTCATCAAGCATAAATGCCTTTAACACGAAGTAACCCGGAAGCGCATCATCAAGCACAACGATTGCTTCCGTATCATCCGCAAGGACGTCTACAGATGCCGAGGTTATCATTCTGCCTGTATCCTCCTCGTAAGCGGCAACGCGGATTATACAGTCCTGCTTAGTCGTAAAGCTTACAAGCGCATAATCATCCTGATACTCAATATCAGAAATGTAATAGCCGTTGTCCTGCTCCGCTGTCTGCTCACTCAAGGATTCTGCAAGCATTTCACCGAACGAGTTTGTTGCAGTCAAACTCATATCGCCCATATCTGCCGATACGTTCTGATTGCTCTGTGTGTTTTCTTCTTCCGCGAATGCCGTAAACGGCACACTTGTTGCAATAATTATTATTGCAAGTAACGCAGAAAATACTTGTTTTGTTACCCTCTTCATTTTACCATCTCCAGACAAAAAACATTAACAGAATATCAACAACATGCAAAAGAACAAACTGTTAACTTGTATAACAATCACAGTATATAACAATATTTCTAAAAAGTAAAGAAAAAAAGAAACCGTAGCTCGATGCTACGGTTTTAAATCTGTATAAGTTACGCACCTTCAAGACTGAACAAAGACAAGAATTAGTAATGTGAGTCGTAGCTTTTCGCTTTACCTTGCCAATAATTTCTTATGGTCAAGCCCTCGACCTATTAGTACTGCCCAGCTGAAAGTATCACTACTCTTACACCTGCAGCCTATCAACCTCATAGTCCTTGAGGGGTCTTACTAGCTTA
>JAZSPL010000044.1:0-27626 GCA_045537435.1 Acutalibacteraceae bacterium | reverse complement strand
TCATTTCGTCATTCACTGACTAATTTTTTCAAAATCTCGTTTCCGAAATCTCTGTTAAAGTACGTTTTGCATTAATAGCAAAACTCAGAAATCTTTTCAGGGTTTTCTTTCATCGTTGTTTAATTTTCAAGGTGCTTACCTCTTTTCGCCAAAAAGCGGCGGAAAGTGAAGTTATTATATCATCACATTCTGCAGATGTCAAGAACAATTTTAAATTTTTTTAAATTATTTTTTCTTTCTTTTGAGAAATGTATTTTTAATGTATCCTATTGTATCAATCAGTTCGCTTTTTGCAAAAATAAAGCTGAATATAAAAGTAATTGCAACAACAATTGCTGCTGTTTCTATCGCAAACAAAAACCAGGTTATATAAGATTCAACTGCAACTTTGGGTAAAACATTAACAAGAACAATTGATACAACAGAAATTAACGCTGCGATAACTACCCTCTTTATAAATACCATAAAACTTCTTTCAAGGATATTCTTTGAGAGATACCGGGCATATTGAACCGTTCTGAAAACCATTGCTGCCAGAGTACCTATTGCTACACCTACTATACCCCAAATAAACACACATATAACAGAAACAACAACATTTATTCCAGCTTCAAGGAACGCACCATTTCGTGTTTGCTTGTAATGTCCTGCGGCAAGTGTCAGCGTATTATAAGGAGAACGGATTGCATAGGCAGCATATGCCAATACTATAATATACGCAAACACAGGTCTGATGTAATTCACATCTGCAATACCTGCCGTATAAACCTTTACGAACGGCAGGATAAGAATTCCGGCACAAGTGAACACTATTGTAACTACGGTATAGTAGATAAACTCATAAAAAGAAAACTTCTTATTAAGATTTTCCTTTTCACCGTTTGCAATCATATTGCCGAATCCCGCTTCCATTCCTGCTGAAAACGAACTTGTTATGTTGACAATCCCGTAGACAACCGCATGGTAAACAGTATAAACCGAAACCTCTGCAATTGAAAAAGCGGATGAAATTTTTGAAACAAGTGTAAGAATAACAACGTCTGCATTGAGATTTACAAAATATGCGATATGATGGCCAAGACCGTCCCAACGCTGTTCAATTGCCGCGGTATAAGGCTTAACGGTTTTGTCAAGCTGATACTTTCGCTTGACATACAGATTAAGTACAATCGGTCGCAAAATATAAACCGCCGCCGTACCGAGCTTCAACCAATGGATTGACGCACCAAGATTTGCAAAAATCACAACAAGTATTGCATTTAAAATGACTGTAAAAATCTGAAGAAAAGATGTTATGTATCTTTTCTGATCGGCATAGAGGAGAACAGTATATGTCATTCCGAAATAATACTGAGCGAATGTGCTTATACCTATGATAACAACAAGTACGGCAGTAAACAGCCAGTCAAAGTCTTTGTTCACCAAGATAGGAAAAGCTCCTGCAAGAACGAGCATATAGCCGACAAAAATCAGAGCTATTTTCCTGAAAAAGTTTTCGGTTGCTTTTACAATACCGCTAAGCTTTGTCAGGTCGTTATGAGCAAGAGGCTTATACATTGCCGCACGGACAACGCCGCCAACACCCGCTTCAAAGAGTGCAATATAGCTAAGAAACTGTGTTATTGAGGCAGTAAGACCGTTAACTTCCGAGCCGTAAGTGCCGATAATTATACGCGGAACGATAAATCCGCAGATAACGGATACTAATTGCAGCAACAATGATGTTGCAGTATTCATTAATGCTTTTTTACTGCGCACAGTCTCACCTCCGAATTATGACACTTTGTTATTATAGCACTAATTTTCAAAAATTCAATGCAAAAGAAAGATTTAAGACAAAGATTCGGTAGCTACGTAAACAAACATGTATCGCGGTTTGCAACAGCAAAAAGCGGCATGGTGAAGAATCCACACCGCTTTCGCTTTTCATTTTTGGATTTATACTGCTTTACCGGTTGTGCGATCAATCGTCTTTGAACCTGCTAAAACTGCACGAAGTGCCGCAACATCCTTCGCGTTGAGCGCATCTCTTGAACCTTCAAGATTAGCCGCAATCTTTTCTGCCCCCATCAGGGTATCGGTTGCTCCTGAAATTGAATTTGAAACAGCAAGCACGTCTCTTGCGTTGATAGTTCCCGTTCCGTCTATATCGCCGTATACCACTACTATATACTCTGCTATCACTTCACCCGTAGCACTTGATTTAACGGTAACTTTCGAACCTGTTCCAAGATAACGGGCCGTTGACATAGTATACTCAACAGTTACATTTTTATAATTTATGTATGCTGAATTAAAATTTGCTTTCGTAACCATCGCACGAAGACCCACGATATAGTTCACACCACCCTGAGTCTTAACTGAAGCATCGCCTATTAACTCAAAACACTCGGTGGGATCAAAAGGCTCATAGCCTTCAATAAGTAATGCCTCGTAGGTTTCTGCAGAATCAAAAGATACATCGTTCTTATGGGCTGTGATTTCCGTCAGGTTATATGATCTGCCGTCTGTACCCGTTACACTCCAATGGCATTCGGAATACACGCCACCTATGTTGAATCTCTCTGTTTTTACTAGAGATATCGGCTTGCCGTAAGAATCAACGAAGTTGTCCTGAAGAACATTGAATTTAAGGCTGTATAAATACTGATAATCAAGACCCGTAAACCCATCGAAATCCACCTGAATGATAACATATTCAAGATAGGTATAATACGAATTTATAACACCTGACTCAACAACCGTTACAGTACCGCCTATATCGTAAAGCTCTTTTGACGGGAGTGCATCAACAAATTCAAGAGTTCTTGAATCATAGCTGATTTTCATTTTAACCCGGGTAGTACCGTCTTCAAAGCCTGTCAGGTTACGCACGACCTTAGCATATGCCTTTCCCGGAGTAAACTTACAAGGATAATAAGCATGATTATCAACTCTACCGTGGCCCTTGCTGATAGTCATATCAATATTCAATCCCTTTTCCCATACATCGCCCGTAGTTGTATCGTCAATCAGCAAATCATTAAAGGTGCAGCTTTCGGGATAATCGTCTTCATTATACAGATATACACGGTCGCTGATATCGCACACAATACCTTTATCGTCAACAAACTGCCATATGCAACCCTTTCCTTTGGGAGCTTCTTCATAATCTGCATTAGCGCAGACAGTTCTCACCTTTCCGTCTGCCGTTACGAAGTTTTCTTCTTTGACATAGAACTTGAGATAAAAGAAGGAATATTCATCCGAAATACTGATATTGCCTACATTCAACTCAACTATAAGATAGTTATAATCCTGCCCGTCGGGACCCGTTTCACCCGTTGAGCCGTGTTCCAGAACAGTAGCTTCGCCTAGGAAGAAATGAAGACCTATTGAAGGAATTATATCGATAAATTCTACCGTATCAGCATCATAGATAAATTTCATAACAGCTTTCGTATAGCAAACGCCTTCAACTGTTTTTTCAGCTAAAAGCTCCGAACGGAACGCAGCATAAGTAACACCCTCACCTGCGTTAAAGCCAATCGGATAATACACCGCATTGTCTTTTCTGACATGGTTCGGAGTTACGCCCGTATTAAAAAGCGGTTCTTCACCAATGGGCGGAACGAACGGCTCATAGTCAGTGATCAAAAGCTGATTGTAATCCGGCTCTAAAAACTCATCCATCACAATATAGCTTGTGTAGATGCTTTCACTCAGGTCATGTACTTCGCCGTTGCTGTCTGTTACATTCCATACACAACCTCTGATGTCAAGGTTTTCAAGGTCTGCATAAACCGGATATTGACTGACTAAGGTTCTTGCAATTGCTGTACCTGAATAGAAGAAGTTTTCCTGCAAAACCTCAAACTGAAGGTTGAAGAAGTATTCTTCGGACAGAGCTTCCGTGTCCGAAAAATCTATTTCTACAATAAAATAACTATCTCCGTATTCATCCGTTCCCTGCTCTTTGACCTTTAGCGTACCACCGCAATTGTATAAAGTTTCTGACGGTAATACATCAATAAACTTCAAGGTTTCTGCATCATATGTATAGCCCAATTCGATATGTGTGCTTACGGCATCAATTCCTTCTGATGTGCAAAGCTTGGCGTAAGCATCAGAATATTCATGTAAATCGTATTGTACGGGGTAATATACCATATTATCCTTGCGGACATGGTCTAATGTCGGAGCAAGAGTAATACTGTAGCTCGTTGCACAAACTCCTATCGTGCCGATTGAAAGTATCATTATAAGTGCTAAAAATAACGATAAAGCTTTTTTCATAACAAATTCTCCTTAATAATTTATAGTCTTTTCGAGCTGACTAAAGCATAATAAACCACCTCATTATTTTGTGTCTTCATTAAGTAGTCAGTCGAAACACGATTTATGACATAAATTTTTTAAAAATTTTAATATTTCTTATGAGCAAGTTAAAGGGGCAAATATCCGTATAAATATTGTACCCCCTCCCCGCGGATTTTTGTCAAGCGATTTCAGGAATGTTTTTCCCATTTATTAGAGAATAAATATTGAAATAAAAAAAGTTTAATGTTATAATTAATCGATTATATCGCACGGCGATAGGTTAATTTAAAAGCGAGGAGCGTAATTATGGCGAATGAAGCAAAGAAGACCATCCCCTCTGTGGAAGGTATGGAAGCCCATATCGACACATGGCGCGGTCTTATCAAAAACAAACAGCGCGGTATTTTTGCTTTTGACGAGCTTGCTGAAATCAAGCTTAAGACTCTCAAAAAGAGAATCTATACTGATTTCGAGCTTACAGACGCTTGGAAAATGCGTGAGTGCAATTACAAAGATATCGGCGACTATGAATTTTTCTATGACGAGTGGAAAGAGCTTAACGTTGGCGACTACTGGGGCGGTAACGGTGTAAGTGCTTTCTTTAAGAATAAGATTGTTATCCCCGAAAAGTTTGAAGGCAAGAAGGTTTCTCTTTACGTTTACTTCGGCGGTGACTCTCTCGTTTCAGTAAACGGTGTCCCCTTCCAGGGTCTTGACCCGTTCCGTAACGCAGTAGTTCTCACAGACTGTGCTAAGGCAGGCGAAGTTTTCGATATCGACATCGAATCATACTTCGTATGGCACTCAAACGAGAGCACTCTCAAGAAGCTTGAATGTTCATTCATCGCAACTACCGATGATGAGATCAATGAGATTTACTGGGACTTCAAGGCTGTTTACAATGCACTCTTTATGCCGGGTATGGGCAACGACTATGCTACTCTTATCCGTGAGTCACTTAAAGAAGCTTTCTGCTATGTAGACTTCGACGAGCCTGACTTTGACGTATTCAAAGCAAAGCTTCGTATGGGTAAGAAGGTTCTTTACGACAGAGTTTATAACAATCCTAACTATAAATGTATGGGTAAGCTTGACCTTATCGGTAACTCTCACCTTGATATGGTTTACATGTGGGCTTACAAGGAGTTCGTTCGTAAGGTCGGCCGTACACACGCTACAATGCTTCGTCTTATGGAGCAGTATCCTGATTTCATTTTCTCACAGAGCCAGGCAGGTATGTACGAGGAAATGAGAATCCACTATCCTAACCTCTTCGAGCAGGTTCAGCAGAGAGTCAAGGAAGGCCGTTGGGAATACATCGGCGGTATGTGGGTTGAGCCTGACTGTAACATCATCTCAGGTGAATCCTTCGTACGTCAGTTCCTTCACGGTGTACGTTACGCTGAGAAGTGGTTCGGCGTTACTCCTAAGACTTGCTGGCTTCCCGACGTTTTCGGTAACAGCTACTGTATGCCGCAGATTATGAAGAAGGCAGGAATGAAATATTTCGTTACTCATAAGATGGGTATCTGGAACGATACAAACCCGTGGCTTTACAATGCATTCTGGTGGGAAGGTCCTGACGGTTCAAAGGTATTCGCTGCTGTTCCGCCGACTCACTTCATCGGTTCAATGGAGCCTGACTCACTCAAGACAAACTGGGTTAAGTTCTCTGAAAAAGATACAATCGGCGAATCAATGTACTGCTACGGCTGGGGCGACGGCGGCGGCGGTGTAGACAACGAAATGCTTGAATACACCAAGAGATACAAGAGTTTCCCGGGTCTTCCCGAGACACAGATTTCAAAGATCGAAGATTCTCTTGAAAATATGCGTCAGAAGGCTGTTGCTGCAGGTGACAAGGTTGTTACATGGAAGGACGAGCTTTACCTCGAAGAACACCGTGGCGTTCACACAACAAAGGCTGCTCTTAAGAAAGCTAACCGTTACTGTGAAAACCTCTTCCGTGAGGCTGAAATGTACGCTTCTATCGCTGAGAAGTACGGCTACGAATATCCCACAGAGGAATTGAGCCTTGCTTGGAGAAAGATCCTTACAAACCAGTTCCACGATTCACTTCCCGGAACACATATCACAGAAGTTTTCGGCAAGCTTATGAGCATTTACGATGAGGTTATCGCAACAGGCGAAAAAGTACGCAAAGAAGCTCTCGACATCATCGCAAAGAACATCGGCTTCGATGCAGACAAGGGCAAGCCTTTCGCACTCTTCAACTCTCTCGGTGTTGCTTCAACTTCAAAGGTTGAGCTTGACTGGCAGGATGTTGATATCCTCGACGAAAACGGCAACAAGGTTTCCGTTCAGGTTTATGAGAAGTTCAACGGTGAGAAGAAGCTTGTATTCATCGCAAAGGAAGTTCCCGCTGTCGGTTATAAAGTATTCTACAAGGTTCCCGCATCAGACAAGCCTGCTTATAACGAATCAAACGGTAAGGAAATCGAAAACGCAAGATTCAAGCTTGTATTCGACGACAACGCTGTTCTTACATCAATCTACGATAAGACAAACAACCGTGAGGTTCTTTCAAAGGGCGGTAAGGGTAACAACTTCAGACTCTTCGAAGATATGCCCGGCGGTTATGACGCCTGGGATATCGTTGCTACATATGTTGACCGTGAGTACGATCTCAAGGACGGTTTTGTAAAGGATATCGTATCAGGCGATGTTTACACAATGATTTCTATTGAAAAGCCTGTTCTTAAGTCAGTTATTCATCAGAACATCATCATTTACAATGATCTTGACAGAATCGATTTCGATACACACATCAGCTGGCACGAAGACCAAAAGCTTCTCAAGGTATTCTTTGACGTTGATCTTCAGACAAAGAACTACACAAGAGATATTGCTTACGCAACAATGGAGTGCTGCTCATACAGATACAACCCGTATGACAAGGCTAAGTTTGAGGTTAACGCACACAACTGGATTGATATGTCTGACGAAGATTACGGTGTATCACTTCTTAATGACTGTAAGTACGGTCACGAGGTTAACGAGCATAAGATGATTCTTACTCTTCTTAAGGCTCCTATCAAGCCCGACCCGACATCAGACCGCGGTGAGCATTACTTCACATATTCAATCTATCCTCACGCTGACACATGGAAGAAGGCTCAGACTCTCACAAGAGGTCTTGAAATCAATAATCCTCTTGTTCCCGTTGAGCTTGAAAACAGCGGCAACATGGGTACAAGCAATTCATTCATCACTCTTACAGCAGACAATATGACAATTGAAGCTGTCAAGAAGTGTGAAGAGGAAGATGCTTACATCATCCGTATGGTTGAGAAGAAGGGCAAGAGCGTTGACGCAACGGTTAAATTCTTTGCTCCCCTCACCTACGCTGCAGAATGTGACCTTATTGAAAGAAATGATGAGCCCGTTGCTTACGAAGGTGATTCAATCAGCTTCCACGCAACTCCGTTCGAAATCAAGAACTTTAAGGTCAAAATTAAATAATCATCTGTTCTCCCCTCTGTTAACTCAGAGGGGAGTTTGCAAACCAAGATAATACTATTAACATCAGACAGGTGCATTATGACTACAAGAGAAAGACTTATTGCCGAGCTGACAGATATAGCAAACAATCCTCAAAATGAATATGACAGGATAATTGCCGAAAACAAAAGGTTTCTTCTGTTGTTGCCTTTGAAAGATTTAAACGCCCTTTCCTGGCGAAGAAAAAGAGCCTGCAGACTTTGCAGAGCTATACCATATACCCGAGAAGATCTGCAACCCCTTTTTGAAAACAATGAAGTAACACCGTTTGAGACTATTGCCGAACTTGAGGATACACTGGCAATCGTTGAGTATATTTTTTCAAAGGTAAACGGCAAAAAATATTAAGGAAATAATTTAAATATTTTTCGTAAAAAGGCTTGACAATTTGTTTTAAATAATATATTATATTCAAGCGTCAAATACGCATCACGATTCACTAGCTCAGTTGGCAGAGCACTTGACTTTTAATCAAGGTGTCCGGGGTTCGAATCCCCGGTGAGTCACCAAAATCCCGAATGCGAAAGTATTCGGGATTTTACTTTTTCACTATTAACTATTCCCTCTTCACTAAAAAACGCGTTCGTGATTTTTGGAAGTAATAAGTAATAGTGAGTATCGATAAATAAGAATCTGCGAGGGTGATAATGTGCAATATAATGTTGAGTTTTGGAACGCATTGGATGAATTAGTTAATAATTCAGAAATTGTAATCGACAGACCCAAGGGAACTTCACATCCTAAGTATCCTGCTTTTATATATCGGGTTGATTATGGATATCTGAAGGACACAACCTCTATGGATGGTGCAGGAATAGATGTGTGGGTTGGAAGCGACAAGAAAAAGGTTGATGCAATAATGTGCATCGTTGATTTAATCAAGAAAGATTCAGAAATCAAAATATTGATAGGATGTACAGAAGAAGAAAAATCGATCATATACGAAACACACAATGAAACACAATTTATGAAAGGTATTTTAATACGTCGATAATTTTCTTTGTATAGATTCGTTGTTGATTAAGCTGTAAACACATCATAACCGACAGTCATTACGGCTGTCGGTTTTCTGTTTTATTGGCGTTATTGTTGACAAAAATTTTTCTTAATGGTAGAATTAAAAAAATATTTCAGAAAGAGGTTGGAATATGAAAAAGTTTATTTCTGTAGTCCTTTCAATCGCTTTGCTGATGTCAACCGTTGCTCTTGCTGTTTCGGCAGCTGACGACGGAATTATGACATTTGCGGTTGCATCAGACCTTCATTATGTTGAGCCGACAAGAGAAGTTGAGCACAACAACGATGACCCTGTTTTTTACTATGCAAACAGACGTGCTCAGATGGAGCATGAAAGCGGTTTTATCATTGACGAATTTCTCCGTCAGTGTGCCGAAGATGAAAACTGTGAATTTGTCCTCATCCCCGGCGATCTTGCAAACGACGGTAAATCAGTTCTTCAGCAGCATCTTGACGTTGCAGAAAAGCTCAGACGTTTTGAAAAAGAGACCGGTAAACCGGTTTATGTTATCTCCGGTAACCACGACGTAGGTATTGACTGTGCAACAACGGTTGATGTTTTTAAGGACGTATATTACGAGTTCGGTTACGACGAAGCACTCGAAGTTGTTGAATCTGACTGCTCATACACAGCAGATATCGGTGACAACTACAGACTTATTGCTGCCGACAGCTGTGACCCGAGCAAGTCAACTGAAGACGGTCTTACAACAGACAGACTTTCTTGGATTGTTGACCAAGCACAGAAGGCAAAGGAAGACGGTAAATATCCGATTCTCATGATGCATCACAACCTTCTTGATCACCTTCCCGTGCAGAGACTTATCAGCCGTAACTTTATTATCAGATGGCATATCTCTACAGCTGAAATCCTCGCTAACTGCGGAATCAAGCTTGTATTCACAGGTCACGAGCATTGCAGTGACGCCGCAACATACACAAGCACACTCGGCAATGTTATCTATGACTTTGCAACAACATCACTTTCAATGTATCCTCTCGAATACAGAATGTTCCACGTAACTGACGAAGAAATCAGATACGAAAACAAGAAGATTACAAGCATTGATACGGTTGCTCTTGACAAAGCCGTACCAGACCTTACAGATGAGCAGATTGCTCTTATGGAAAAGGATTTTGAGGCTTATGCTGCTGAATTCTTCCACCACGGCATAAAGTACAGACTCGGTCGCGACCTCTACTTTGACAAAATGGGAATTGAAGAGGATGCAGTTTACTACAACTTCGTTAAAGCTGCTGTTACAGGTCTTACAGACATACTTGACATGCCTTTCTACGGTGAAAACAGCGTTCAGGAGCTTGCTGCTGAATACGGACTTGTTATTCCTGAAAGCGATTACGAAACACCGTGGCATCTTGTAACTGCACTTGTCGGTATGCACTATGCAGGTTCAGAGTACTACGACCTTGAAAGCACAGAAGTTACAATGCTTCTGAGAACACTCGTGCTTATTCTCAGAGATGATTTTGCAGGTATCGCAGATTCCCTCTTCCTTGTTAACCTCGTAAATCAGGTTCTTGCAAATATCGGAATCGAATCACTCCCCAAGGAGCTTACTCAGCTTGGTATTAAAGTATTCGGCGAAGTGAATGCTGCCGAATATGCAATACTCGGACTCATCTCACCTTTGCTTTATAAGTTTGCCTACGACAATGACGGTGTTGACGACAATAACGGCGTTCTCCCCGGTTACGGAACAGTAAATGTTCAAAGCAATCTGAACAATGTAGCAGAAAAATATACAAACCTCGTTGAAAAAATCGTATTCTATGTTTCAATGATGCTTAAATACGCTCTTAAAGGTATAACTATTTCATAAGATGAAAAAATAAACACATACCGCTTCAGGGAGGTGGATGCTCTGAAAAACAGACACAGAATACACGGATTTCTTGTCAATTCCGTACGTCGTATGTTTGGTCACATTATATTAAGATTCTGTCACGCAAAAATTGAAACTTACAAACCAAAACATAAGGCATTTATTATCGTCGGCAATCACGCTGACGGAATGGATCCCGGCTATGAGTTGATGGCATTAAGACGTTATATGCGTATTGTTGTCAGTGACCACCTTACCAACAATAAGTTTTCCGAGTTTTTTCTCAAGAAATTCGCCGGTGTTATTGTAAAGCACAGAGATCAGCCTACCTCACGCGTGGTTGAACAGATCATTGCGAGCATCAAAGAAGGCGTACCTGTCAGCATTTATCCTGAAGGCGCTATGACACCGAACGGCGAAACCGGCTTTTTCTCCCCTCGTACGGGTCAGATGATCAAGGACAGCGGTGCGGCATTGATAACATTCAAGCTTACGGGCGGTTATCTTCATGCACCGAAATGGGCAAAAAAACTACGACGCGGTCCCGTACACGGACACGTCGTAAGAGAGTATTCACCCACTGAAATTGCTGCAATGACAGTCGAAGAGGTCAATCAAGTAATCACAAGAGATATTTACCACAACGACTATGCCTTACAAAAGGAAAAACGTAATGAATATCGCGGTAAACGTCTTGCAGAATGTGTTGAGCGTATTCTTTATCTTTGTCCCGAATGTCACAGTGTCGGCAAATTACATTCAAGCGGAAACTTCCTTGAATGCGATTGCGGATATAAAGTTGAATTGAAATTTGACGGTTTTTTCCACAACACCGGGACAGGTCTTCACTTTGAATCCATCCTTGACTGGGACAAATGGCAAAAGGACGCATGGAAAAAGATTGTTTTGGGAACACCGCCCGGAGGACTTATTTACTCTGAAAATCGGCAGATAATTTCCATGTTTGTCAAACACCGCAAAAGACTGATAAACAAGGATGCGGAGCTCAGGCTGTTTACGGACAGATTTGAAATCGCTTATGACGGTGAAACTAAAATCACAATCCCGATGGATAAAATCAAACTTGTTCTGAATGTTTCAATCGAGGCACTGATTATTGTAACAGACGATCATTACCTTTATATTCAGAGTCAGTATCCGCGTGCAGCCGCAAAATACGTTGCCGCATGGCGATTCCTTACGAACAAAGATTATAAATAAAAATTTCACGGCTTGTACAGATTAACTCTGTACAAGCCGTGTTTACTTTTATCCTGCAAAGTTTTCTGTCATTATCTTTGAATATGCCTTCGCTTGCTCAGTTACCCTGACGGCATCAGTATACGGTTTGACCGCCCTGTAATAAAGCGCGTGCAAATTTTCCCTTTCTTTGACAGCATTTGCAATCTTTTTCTTTTCGACCTTAACCCACATCAGCTGTTCATTTAATTCTTTAACAGCTTTTCTGTCGTGAATTTCTTTTGCTTTCTTGATATCTGCACAAAGTTTTGTAAACTCATCAATAACAGCATTTTCTTTTTCATAAAGCTTTTCAAGTTCACTTTCATCAAAACCTGATACAGCGTCAGCAAAGTATCGCTGCATAGCTTTTTTAGCTGCTTTGATGTTTTCATTTCTCACCAACGCATCACGTCTGAAATTTATCTGTATCTGCGTCTTTGAAGGCAGAAGTTTAATTTCATTTTTGGAAGGTAATTCTATATCAGCAAAGCCGTCGGGACCCGCTTCTGAGATTAGCCGTGCCTCCCCTAACCATGCCTTTCCTTCGTCCGTATTATATTTGTTCAGCTCTTCAAGAATAAAACGTGAAATTTCGATTTCTTCATTCTCTTTTTTCAACTTATTAAATTCAGAACCTGAAACAGTTTTTCTTAATTCTTTTAAGGATTTAGAATCTTTTCCTGCAAGTAATTTTGCTTTTTCAATAAGTTCGCAGGCTTCCTTATAATCATCATTAATTTCACCGGTCTTTGAATAATCTTCAAATGCAGCACGGATTTTAAGGACATTCACAATGGCTCTCTGCTTGATTTCAGTAAAATCATAGAAGAAATACGGAATGGCATTGAGTGCAGCACCCACAGCCGAAGCAACAATAAGTACTGAACATATGCTTATAAAATAATTTCTGTCATAAAGCACTTCATACACATTGTTTACGTCGTATCCGAGCATTCCGGCAACTTCTTTATTAAGACCTGCTTTTGAATAAATTGCAGGAAGAGCCATACCGGTTATCATAGTAATTGCATTTCCGATAAGGCCTACAGCAGAGAACATTCCGTCAATTCTTTCACCGCTTATATAATGCTGGTAATCTCTTATATCCGCATTGACACCGGGTCCCAAAAGATGTCCGAGTGACGTTATAAACTGATTGATAAATGTAACTACAAGCAAAACCCAGATTGCATACGGTTTGCCTGAACTGTGAATCACGGGAAGCATTGCAAGAATAAATACAACACTTAAAAGATTTGTATAAATAAGAATCTTCTTTTTACCGTATTTTCTTATAAGTATCGGACCTACAAGATTGGGCCAGAAAGAAGCGTTACCTGCAATTGCCGTAACAACGGCATACTGCCCTGCTGAGCAAGCTCCCTGATAATTATACATCCATTCCATAATCTTATGGAAACCTACCTCGAGAAAGCCTATCCAACCCGCAAGTGAAATTATCCAGAAATACTTATTTCTCGCAACTGCTCTGAAAGCATCCGTAAACTTAATCTGCACACGGCGCGATTTCGGCTGAACAATTTTTTCAGTAGTATTGAAATAAATTATCATCGAAACCAGGAAACCTGCAAACAGCATCGGCGGATACAGATATCTGTAAATTTTGATATCATAAAGTGTATCCTCACCTGTTATCAGTTTCGCAAGCAACGGAAAGATGATTCCGACAATCGACGGAGAAAGATTTTCAACAATGTAGCGTATGGAAAGAACGTCTGAACGCTCAATACTGTTCGGAGAAAGAACGTTTATCAGGCTGTCGTATGAATCCTGAAAAAAGCTGAAAAAGAACTGAAACGCAACATTGAAACCGAGAACAACAGCGCATTTCATAAACAGACTCATATGCTCATACGGCATCCAAAGGAACAAGGAACCGAGAATTGCAGTAGGCAGACCCATTGTAAGTATGTACGGTCTGTATTTACCCTTCATACTTTTTGTATTGTCAATCATTTTTGCTCTTAATGCCGTAAGCGGAACTGCAGTAATCAGACTTATCATATAAATAATCTGCAACGGCATAGGATCAATACCGATTGTGTTTCCAAGCAGAGAATTTCCTGTAGAGATAATCAACTGTGCAAAACAATAAGTGATTATTCTAACACCTATTCCGCCCGTAGCAAGAGATACAATTTCTTTATAACTCATGTACCTTCCTTCAGGCGGCTTCTTCCAATAGGTCTTAAAAGAAAGTATAAAATTCAGAATAAGTTCTTTAATCCGTTTAATCATAACTACCCTCATTCATAACAATCGTCGTAACTGATTCAGGCGAAATTACGACTTCAGAACCGTTTTTAACGTATGTTTCTTTCAGGTTCTTCTCTTTATCCGTTACAGCTAAAAGCGCATTGCAAGGCACACTGTAGCTTTTTTCAATATTTGTGGGATTAATGACAATAATAATTGTTTTTTTCTCGTTTTTAAACGCGATAATTTTAACATCATTATCGTCGCAACAGGCATCAAAGCGCACTGCTCCAAGCGGTATGTATTTCGAAAAATTGCCCGTAACGTAATACCTCTTTGTCATTTCATAGGTTTTGTTTTCAAGATCAAGATATATAAGTCCGTCGTGGTAATCATAATGCGAGCAGGCAAGCCAATGCTGCCACGATGTAACATTGAGAATAGTCATATCCTCATACATTATTTTTGCTGTTTCAAGAGCCGAATCCATTCCGCAGTTCTTGCCGCCGACCATATGAGTCCATTCGCTCATTTTAACGGGAATATCGGGATATTTTCTGTCGAGCCATTTTCTGTATCTTTTCAGGAATTTTACCCTGTTGTTAAAAAACGGAATCGGCATATGAAGACAGTAAGAATGAAGGTCTATTGAATCAATACAGCCAACAACTTCCTTATATTTAAGCAACCAACGTGTATAAGATTTGTTGAACCAACGGATATCACCGTTTTCTACACCTGAAAGTTTAACCGTGTCAAGAGAATTGCGTTCCCTTAATTTTAGGGCAACACAGCGCATCACTTTACCCGCCTGTCTAGGACTGTAATGGCAACCTTCCTGACCGCCCGTCCATATCCAGAACGGCTCATTTATAGGTGAAAGGTACTTAACCGGTAAACCTTCTTTTACAAAATGCTCTGTAACATCAAGACAATAGTCTGCAAATGCGCTGTAGTTTTTTCTGCTCAGATTTGTTCTGAATGCCTGATTCTTTTTAAGATGCGCCCAACCGTTTTTTGTAAGACGTTCAATCGGAGAATTGACAAAGAGTATAACCTCGTCTGCACCGTCTTTAACAGCCTGTTTCATCATATAAACAGCATTGGCGTCACGGGTGAAATCATACTCACCCTCGCCTGCATCAAAGCTTTCGGTACGTCTGGCGAAATCAGAATACTCACCGTTACCGCTGTGGGCTGAACCTCCGCCAATGTTATAACGGTAAATATTCATACCGATTCCCGTTTTTTTATCGTAAAGAAGGCGTGAAATAACATTACGGACTTCTTCACCGTTCTCATCAGTATTTGTCCATCCGCCGACAATCTGTGCCCACCAGGCACCACTTGCACCTATACCGTCATATTCTTGATAAACTTTATCAGGATTCAGGGTAATCTTCATACAATCACTCCGTAATCGTGTTTTTTCCATTATAACACAATATTATCATAATAACAATAAAACAATCATTTGCACTGTATAACAGCAAAATCACCTGACATTTATCCGTTCAGGTGATTTTTGATATAATTCTTTGTTTCGGTTTACTTTAATTCATCATAGAACTCACTCAGATAAACTCTGCGGTTTTCTTTCATTGAAATATTTGCCGCCATACCGATACCGATTGACATCATACCGGCACGCACATCCGACATTTGCCCGAGTGGATCACTTTCGCAACCGACAAACAGATTCTCTCTGATTTTTTCATCAGCACCGCCGTGTCCGCCGGGCAAATCCCGGGGTGCATTTACGGCAATCTTTTCGCCAAGACGGTTATAAATTGTAATAACATTGTTCACGCCCTGACCGAAATCCGAATATCTTCCGTCAAGTTTGCAGAACTCAAGACGTCCGTCTGTACCGTTGAAAGCAATCCTCAATCCTTCATACGGTGAATGAGCAGTCAGAGAATAGCTCATAACAGTACCTTTTTTATAAAGGACATTAACACTTACCGTGTCCTCAATATCAATTTCTTCCGAGAAAATACAATTATCTCTGTAGTAACCGTCAACGTCTTCACAAGCAAGATAGAGCTTGTCCATGGGCGGTTGATTTATATCAAGATAGAATTCACAACTCTTTTTATACTGGCAAGTAAGACACCTCTGTGAACGCTTATCACGGGTCGGTCCGTAAAAGCTTTTTGAGCCGAAAGCATTTACGGCAATCGGATCATCTTCCAAAAACCAATTTATAAGATCAAAATGATGTGTTGACTTATGTACGAGCAAAGAGCCTGAATTTTCTCTTTTCCTATGCCAACGCCTGAAATAATCAGCTCCGTGCTGAGTATCAAGCAGCCACTCAAAATGAACACTGAGCACATCACCTATAACTCCGCTTTTAAGCAGTTCTTTAACTCTTGCGAAAAAAGGAAGATACCTCAGGTTAAACACAACCGTAACTGTTTTTCCGGATTTTTCTTCAGCCGCTTTTATTGCATTCGCCTTTTCGAAAGTTGTTGTCAACGGCTTTTCGACAATAACATTGCATCCGGCTTCAAGTGCCTTTATGGCATAAAAATCGTGCATACTGTCCTTGGTTGTTACTATAACGGTATCCGGTTCAACTGTGCGAAGCATTTCATCAAAATTATCGAACACAGGCACTTCAGCATCTGCGTATTCACTTACAAGAGCAGCACGCTTAGGATTTATGTCATAAACACCGCAAAGCTGAATCTGATCCTTAAAATCTTTCAGTATCGGTTCAGCATATCCCTCTATGCCGCGTATTCCGCATCCGACCTGTACGAATTTTTTCATAACAAACACCCCTAAGTGTAACTGTTATAAATATTTTATCACAGTATATATTAAAACACAAGATGTCTTGCTGATAAATACAATAACACTTGAAAACTACCTCTACTATACTCTGAACTTACGGCCAAGCTCAAAAAGAAACTTAGCAAACTTACTGAGGAAGAAGAACAACTCACAGCAAGATCGGACGGAGAAGAAAAAGAACTGTTTCTTAGCTACGCAAGTGATTAATAATGATTTGATTGACACTCGGTAAAAATTAATAGTTAATATTTATCTTGATTCCGCTTTTTCTCTGTTTAACATTTTTTGAATATTAGTATAAATCTATTGCATAATTAATCACACAGGTATATAATATACACGACAATTGAACAAACGGGAGCTTGTGTTACAGGCTGAGAGGAAGGTATAACCTTCGACCGAGAACCTGATTTGGATAATGCCAACGTAGGGATGCCTGATACAAGAATATTGGGAAGAACAAAGTTTATTAAGGAAGTTACCAAATCGGTAGCTTCCTTTTTTGTTGTTTTTGGAGGTATTTTTATGGTAAAGATCAACGGCGAGGAACTGAATATTGCAGGCAAGACGGTTGCGGAATATCTTGCAACTACAAGCTATGATTCAAAACGAATCGCAGTAGAGCGAAACGGAGATATAGTCCCCAAGGCGCAGTATGGCGAAACCGTTTTGAAAGACGGCGACAGCGTAGAGGTCGTCAGTTTTGTGGGAGGTGGTTAATCTGATACCGACAAAAGAAGAATGGAATAAGGCTTTGTGCGAGCGACACGGAGAAGAACTGCAAAAAAAGATTTCTGGTGCAACCGTTGCAATATGCGGACTTGGCGGACTTGGCTCTAATATTGCAATTTCCCTTGCCAGAGTTGGTATCGGAAAATTAATTCTCATTGACTTTGACAGGGTGGATATTACTAATTTACACCGTCAGCAGTACAAGGCAAATCAGATTTGGAGATATAAAACCGAAGCATTGTGTGAGAATCTTGCAGAGATTGCGCCGTATCTTGAAACTGAAATACATACTGTTCGTATCACAGAAAATAACGCTGAGGAGCTTTTGAAAGATACTGATATCATATGCGAAGCATTTGACGATGCTGAATGCAAAGCAATGCTTGTTAATCTTGTGCTTGAAAGAATGCCTGAAAAGTATTTAGTTGCCGCCTCCGGTATGGCAGGAATAGGCAGTGCCAATGCCATTAAAACACGCAGAATATCGAGGCGATTTTATATCTGTGGCGACGGAACGAGTGAGGTGTCAGAAACGGGAAGTCTTGTAGCAACCCGTGTGATGCTCTGTGCGGCACATCAGGCACATACTGTGCTTAGAATCCTGACAGAACAATTTGAAAATTAAAGAAAGAAGGAAAACTCAATGAACAATGATAAACTCATAATCGGCGGACACGAATTTAACTCACGTTTTATTCTCGGCTCGGGTAAATATTCTATGAAATTGATTGAAGCTGCTGTTAAAGATGCCGGAGCAGAGATAATCACTCTTGCTGTTCGCCGTGCAAATACCAAAGAACAGGAAAGCATCCTTGACTATATTCCCGAAGGTATTACCCTGCTTCCCAATACCAGCGGCGCAAGAAATGCAGAAGAAGCTGTTCGTATAGCTCGTCTTGCAAGAGAACTTGGCTGTGGCAACTTCGTTAAAATTGAAATTATGCGTGATTCCAAGTATTTGCTTCCTGATAATCAGGAAACCATTAAAGCAACTGAAATATTAGCAAATGAAGGATTCGTTGTTATGCCGTATATGTACCCCGACCTCAATGTTGCACGTGACCTTGTAAATGCAGGTGCTGCAAGTGTTATGCCTCTTGCTTCTCCCATTGGTTCAAATAAAGGTCTTGCAACCAAAGAGTTTATTCAGATTCTCATTGATGAAATCGACTTACCCATTATTGTGGATGCAGGCATCGGCAGACCATCTCAGGCTTGTGAAGCTATGGAAATGGGTGCAGCAGCTATTATGGCGAATACAGCACTTGCCACCGCAGGCGACCTTCCTATGATGGCATCTGCTTTCAAAAATGCTATTGAAGCGGGACGAAAGGCATATCTTGCCGGACTTGGCAGAGTGCTGACGAGAGGTGCGTCAGCATCCGATCCGTTGACCGGTTTCCTTCGTGATTAAGAGGTGTACTTATGGAAAATCAATTTTTTGTGGATTCGGAGCATCTGTCACCTGAAGCACTTGCAAAAAAGCACAGACTTGAAACCGAACCCTCCTCCCGAAAGAATCATATGGAATATCTTCCGGGAATGGAGATTATTGAGTCAGATGTTTGTGAAAACGTAATGGCACAGATGAATTCCTATGATTATTCAGTATATACTGCCGATGATGTTAAAGCGGCATTGGAACATAATAATTGTACGATAGAAGATTTTAAGGCACTTCTTTCTCCTGCTGCAGAGCCGTTTTTGGAGCAAATGGCACAGCGTGCAAGGCTTGAAACAAGCAAGCACTTCGGAAATACCGTATATCTGTTTACACCTCTTTACATAGCAAACTATTGTGAAAACTACTGTGTATACTGTGGTTTTAACTGTTATAACCATATCAAGCGTATGAAGCTTGGTATGGAGCAAATTGAAAAAGAGATGAAGGTTATTGCCGACAGTGGCATGGAAGAAATTCTGATTCTTACAGGAGAGAGCAGAGGTCAGAGCAATGTGGAGTATATCGGTGAAGCGTGCAAATTAGCAAGAAAATATTTCCGTATGGTCGGACTTGAAATTTATCCCGTAAATACCGATGAATACAGATATCTTCACGAATGCGGTGCTGACTATGTAACTGTATTTCAGGAAACCTATGATACGGATAAATATGAAAAACTGCATCTGCTCGGACACAAGCGTGTATGGCCTTACCGTTTTGATGCACAGGAGCGTGCGCTCCGTGGCGGTATGAGAGGTGTTGCATTTTCGGCTCTGCTTGGACTTTCTGACTTCCGTAAGGATGCCTTGGCAAGTGCATTACATGTCTATTATTTGCAGAGAAAGTACCCTCATGCTGAAATGTCCCTATCCTGTCCGAGACTCAGACCGATTATCAATAATGATAAAATCAATCCTCTTGATGTTCACGAAAAACAGCTTTGTCAGGTGCTTTGTGCATACCGTATCTTTTTGCCGTATGTTGGAATTACGGTATCTTCCCGTGAGAGTGCTGAGTTTCGTAACGGCATAGTGAAGATTGCGGCAACAAAGGTCTCCGCAGGTGTCTCTACCGGTATCGGTGACCACGAAAGCAAATATACAGGCAAAGAAACCGACGAGGTTCAAGGTGATGAACAGTTTGAAATCGACGATAACCGCAGTCTTGATAAGATGTATAAGGACATTGCAGATGAAGGTCTGCAACCGGTTCTGAATGATTATTTGTATGTGTGAGGTAAAGAAAATGAAAAAGTTTGATCCAAGTTTGTATTTTATAACTGACAGCACAAACTACACCGAGGAGGAATTCCTCTATCGTGTTGAACAGGCTCTTAAAGGCGGTGCAACCCTTCTTCAGCTTCGTGAGAAGATCAAGAGCACACGTGAATATGTCCAGCTTGCCGAGAAGGTACACGCTATTGCGAAGCGGTACAATGTGCCGCTGATTATTGACGACCGTGTGGATGTGGCGCTTGCAATTGATGCAGAAGGTGTTCACGTTGGAGCTGAGGATATGCCCGTTGCAACTGCAAGAAAGCTGATGGGTAAAGATAAAATTGTCGGAGCAACAGCCAAAACAGTTCCTTGGGCAAAGGATGCCTACGAGCAGGGCGCTGACTATCTTGGCGTTGGTGCGATCTATCCCACCACAACCAAAGTAAAAACCGTTCTGACTTCTACCGATACACTCCGTGATATATGCAATGCTGTGCCTATTCCTGCAAATGCTATCGGAGGTCTGAACAAGGATAACATTGACGTTCTTGCAGGTATCCCCATTGCCGGAATTTGTGTGGTATCTGCCATTATGAAAGCAGATGAGCCCAAAACAGCGGCGGAGGAATTGAAAGCGAGAGCGCAGGAGCTTGGCTTATGCTAAAGGGAGCCATCTTTGATTTTGACGGCACACTTTTTGACTCTATGTTCATTTGGGACACCATCGGTGAAGATTATCTGCGGTCGTTAGGTAAAGAACCACATGAGAATCTGAAAGAAACCTTTATGACGCTTACCTTGGAGGAGGCAGCCGAATATTACCGTGATCATTACGGCGTCACACTTTCTGTCAAAGAGATTGTGGACGGTGTAAACGCTATGGCAGAAGAAATCTACAGAACGAAGGTTACGTTAAAGCCCGGTGTTACAGATTATCTTTGCCTGCTCAAAGAAAACGATGTTAAGATGTGCATTGCTACGGTAACAGACAGGTATCTTGTAGAGGAAACGTTGGAACGTCTTGCTATCCGACACTATTTTTCCGAGATATTTACCTGTGCAGAAGTTGGTTACGGCAAGGACAAGCCGATCATATATCGCAAGGCACTGGAACACCTTGGTACAGCGAAGGAAGAAACCTGTGTTTTTGAAGACTCGTTATTTGCGCTTAAAACAGCAAAAAGCAGACGGATTCCTCACCGTTGGCATTTATGACAGACACGAAAAAAGACAAGATGATCTAAAAAGTCTTGCCGATTACTATATCCGGGATTTTGCAGATCCCGTACTGAAAACTATTTGACAATCAGCGGCAGATTGGGGGCACCACCTTATGCCGCTATACAAAACGATGCTGAGAGCGAAAGGAGAACTTTTATGAAAATGAAAACAGCATTGACTATTGCAGGAAGCGACTGCAGTGGAGGCGCCGGTATTCAAGCAGATTTGAAAACAATGACAATGAATGGTGTTTATGCTATGAGCGCAATAACGGCGTTGACGGCACAGAACACGACCGGCGTAAGAGCGATTCAGGAATCAACGCCCGATTTTCTGAAGCAACAATTAGATGCGGTATTCGAGGACATTTTCCCCGATGCTGTAAAGATCGGTATGGTATCTTCAAGCGAGCTTATTAAAACCATAGCTGACAGACTCAAATATCATAAGGCGGAAAATATTATTGTGGATACCGTTATGATCGCAACAAGCGGAGTAAGACTTATCAGCGAGGATGCGATAGATACCCTCAAGGAATACCTGATACCCCTTGCTACCGTTGTGACCCCAAATATTCCCGAGGCAGAGGTTTTGTCAGACATGGCCATCCGAGATGAAGAGGATATGCTCAGGGCTGCAAAGAAAATCAGCGATACTTATCACTGCGCTGTTTTGCTCAAGGGCGGACACAGCGTAAACGATGCCAACGACCTTTTATATGAAAACGGCACATACCGCTGGTTTATGGGAAAACGCATCACCAATCCCAACACCCACGGCACGGGATGCACACTGTCAAGTGCCATTGCCGCAAACCTTGCAAAGGGATGTGACCTCGAAATCTCTGTACAGAGAGCGAAAGAATATATTTCGGGTACACTTGCCGATATGCTCGACTTAGGGCAAGGTTCGGGACCTATGAACCACGCCTTTGATCTGACCGGTCAGTTCTCAAAATAAATTATGCTTGAAAGGAACCATGAACAATGAGAAATTACACAACACAAATGGATGCCGCAAGACAAGGCATCATCACCCCCGAAATGAAGGCAGTAGCCAAGAAGGAATACAGAACCGAAGAAGAAATCCGTGAACTTGTTGCAAAAGGTCAGGTGGCAATCTGCGCAAATAAATTACATACCTGCATTGATCCAAACGGCGTCGGCTCCATGCTCCGCACCAAGATTAATGTGAATCTCGGAGTGTCGCGTGATTGTAAAGACTATGATATCGAGATGGAAAAGGTTATGGCAGCCGTTAATATGGGGGCGGAAGCCATTATGGATTTGTCCTCTCACGGTAACACAGAGCCTTTCCGCAGAAGGCTGACGAGTGAGTGTCCAGCTATGATTGGTACGGTTCCCGTATACGACAGCGTTATTCACTATCAGAGAGATCTTGCAACCCTTACCGCAAAGGACTTCATTGATGTAGTAAGACTTCACGCAGAGGACGGTGTGGATTTCGTCACTCTACATTGCGGTATTACCCGCAAGACCATTGAGCAGATCAGAAAGCACAAGAGAAAGATGAACATCGTTTCCCGTGGAGGCTCTCTCGTGTTCGCCTGGATGTGTATGACTGGCGAGGAAAATCCCTTCTATGAATATTATGACGAGATCCTTGAAATCTGCCGTGAGTATGACGTGACGATTTCTCTCGGTGACGCCTGCCGTCCCGGATGTCTTGCCGACGGTAGCGACGTATGTCAGATTGAGGAGCTTGTCCGCCTCGGTGAATTGACAAAGCGTGCTTGGGAAAAGGATGTTCAGGTTATGGTAGAAGGCCCCGGACATATGCCGATGGACCAGATTGAAGCCAATATGAAAATACAGCAGACCATCTGTATGGGCGCTCCGTTCTATGTGCTCGGTCCTATTGTTACCGATATTGCACCCGGATACGACCATATTACTTCAGCTATCGGCGGTGCGATTGCCGCAGCTTCCGGTGCAGCTTTCCTTTGCTACGTAACTCCTGCCGAGCATCTGGCACTTCCAAATGTGGATGACGTGAAGCAAGGTATCATCGCCTCCAAGATCGCAGCTCACGCAGCCGACATTGCAAAGAAGATTCCCCACGCAAGAGATATAGACGACCGCATGGGAGATGCCCGCCGCAAGCTCGATTGGGAGGAACAGTGGTCGTGCGCACTCGATCCCGAAACCGCTAAGCGCATCCGTGACGAACGCAAGCCCGAACACGACGATACTTGCTCCATGTGCGGTAAGTTCTGTGCAGTCAGAAGTATGAATAAGGCTCTGAACGGAGAATACATTGATATCCTGTAAGCAGGAACTGTCAAGACAGAGAAAACAGCTTTTATAAAAAACATAAAATTAAGGCGTCGGTTTTACGTGAAGCGATGCCTTTCTGCTGTCCGGCAATGAAAACTGTCCTCACAAATGTGAGAGCAGGCTCAGTATCTGTATCGACAGTTTGAAATTTATCTTTATCATTTCATAAAGCATATTTTTATCGGATGCTTAGGGTTGGTTTGTACTGTATTTTCGTTTAAAACAACATTTTCTGCATTTATCTCAACCTCGGGATAAATGATTTTATCTGCATCCGATACTATGTCAAAACAAAGCTTTGAGTTTTCGAAATTTATATTTTTCAGCGTAATATTTTCGGTCGGATAATTTGAATGTAGCAGAATATCAACATCATTTTCTAAAACAATATTTTCAAGAGTGATTCCGCCTTGGGGAATACACACACAGCCGGGATAATAACTGCGAGCATAGGTGTCGTAATTAAGGCTTAACGCAATTCCTATGTTACGCTTTTTCTGAAGTCTGCAATTTCGTATTATTATGTTGCGACAGCCGCAGTCAAATTCTTCCGTATCGCGCACAGCAACCCAATTTATACCGTCATATTCCATAATTCCTTTTTCGTGGGAGGGTGGCGTAACGGAAGTATAAAGCTTTCCGTCCTTAGGATTCATCAGAACGCGGTACGTTTTACCGTTAACTGCAACGGTATCCGAGTGCTGAACCTGCATTCCTTTGTACCATTTGCACCAGGCTCCGCCAAGAATCCTGCAGAAAAAGCCGGTTGTTGTGTTATCATCCAAATCAATACAGTTTTCGATTATACCGTTTTCAATCCAACCTATATGAGTATTTGAGGTTGCGTAATCAAAGGCGTTGAGTGCTATCGGGTCATCGAATGTGCGGAATCTGCCGTTGCTGATAACAAATCCGTCACCCCACCCCAGATGAACGCCGTCTTTATTTCCCGTTATAAATAAATCATCAAGAATAATGTTTTTAAATGCGCTTACCTGAATTGCATAATCCTTTTCAAGCAATCCGTGACACTCAAAGCTGTTAATTATCAAATTTTCAACATAAATCATTGCAACCTGAGCACGTAACCCGGCAATACGACTGTTCACACCAAAGTCGTTGCTTTCAATACCGTTACATTCAAGGTGCAAGCCGATAATTTCGATATTACGGTTATATTCGCCTTTAAGTGCACCTTTATTAATAAAAGCATTGCCGTTAACACCGTTCACGCTCGCTTCACGTTGAAGAATCACACCTTCACCGAACACAAGCTTTGTATCATCACCGATTTCAATCTGCTCGGAAAACTTATAAATACCAGGCACGGCAACCTTAATTACTCCTCCCCTATCAACTGCTTTTTGAAAAGCTTCGGAATTTTTGTATGGATTGTTTTCAGGCAAAAAACCATATTCGTTAGCGTTGATCATATCTTTTATCCTTACAAATTCAAGTTTATCGAAATCATTATACCATTAATAATAAAAATTTAGTATTTTCATCCGTAGTATGGTTTAGTTGTTTTAAAGTTGCGAATTAACTTGTGCCCAGACACAGACATTATCTGATTCTGCAATTTCTTTGTGTCGTAAAAATCCGCTGTTAACAAAAACATTGTCTATATAAGTTATATTTGAACAATATTCTCCGAAACGAACTTTACCTTGTCTTGATGTACTGTCAAAGAAATCACCTGCATCAATTGTATTGCCGGTAAAAACAAGTCCGTTAATATTGTCTGATCTCATAAGTATTGACGGTATATCTTTAAAGCTGTTTGAACTGATTTCTATATTTGTAAAAACGGCTGTTTCTGCACTTCTGCCTGCAATATTTGTACCAATTTCAATTACCGAACCCCAGTCACTGTAATTACATTTTTCAAAGGTGTTGTTACGTATGATAAGATTATCAACGCCGGTGCCCTCCTGCCATAGTGTGGGCTCAATATCCATTACAACCTTTATCGCCTGTGCCATAGTTTTATAAAATCGGTTATTCTCGCAAAGTCCGTTTGAAGATTGCAGGAGCAGCCCCCTTGCTCTGTTTTCGTGGAAATAGTTATTTCTGATAACGTAATTATCGCTGCCGCATTCTGTATTATAGGCGGTCCAGCCTTCTTTTACGTTTTCGGGCAACGCCTCAACGACAACCTCTTTTGTTATCCAATCAAGAGCTTTGACAGAAATAATCCTTGCGGTTAAATCCGTGTTTTCAAACTTTTCATTTTTGAAAGCGAGAGTATCCTCTGCCTCAAGCCTCATTGCTGAAGCAATAAGGGTCAGCGTATTGTCGTTTACCGCCGAAACATAGCCCAGACCGTCATGAACGTTAACTGCATCGTCGCCCATTCCGCTTATGTCACAACCGGAAATATTGAAGCAACCGTCGGTGTTTACAATGTGAATCGCATCAGCGGTCAGCGACACGCACCGTTTGTCCTTGTATTCGGGGTTTACTCCGATAAAGCTGTTGATAATCTGAAAATGTGAACAATTGTCCTCACAAATATACGCCATACCGGGACTTCCGTAAATGTTGACATTATCAAATGTTATGTTCTTGCTATAATCTCTGAGGTTAAAAATCGTTCCGTCATAGACATAATGTCTCAATATATATTTTTCACCGTTGTTAAAACCATCCATACATCCGTTATGGGTAACACGTAAAGTATTATCCGAAATCTTGTGAACTGATTTTATGTTTGTTTCATCCTGATAAAGATAAACCTCTTTTGAGGAATATTTTGCACCGAAAGTGTATGTTTCGGGATCACATTGCGTAATTGCTGCAAGTCGGTTATTTTCATTGCAGTATTTCTGATTTCTGAAAACAAGGTCAATTGTGTGTATATCAGGATTACTGTTCTGAATGGTGACAACAGCGGCAAGCGGACTCTCTTCCCAGTTCCAGTCAAAATTAAGATTGCGGATTTCAACACAATCACTGTTTCTGATAAAAAACTTATAACCGGTTGAGGAGAAGATGAACGTTGCACCGTTTCCTTCAATCAGCAGATCTGTACAGTTATTTGCATCAAGACCATCGATGCTTTTAAAATAATATGTTCCCTTATCAATAACAAGCTTTGTCTGCGGATGCCCGGAACAGTAATCAAGAGCATTCTGAAAAGCTGTGAAATTATCTTCACTATTTTCCGAAAGTCCGAAATCTGCAGCATTAACCTCTGTCAGTTTTTCATTCTTTGGCCGCTGTATATAGAATTTTGTTCCACCGGCACCGTTTATCTCATCTGCCGTTCTGTTTTCACTTAAATTATCAAGCACTTCAACAAGTATAGCCGGCTTTTGCGGCATTGGTACAGATGAAGTGAACAACAATAAAATTGAAGCAATAAATGAAACTAATTTCAGAAGCATAGAATCTTCCTTTCAAATTCTTATTTGTCAGGCTAATTATACCACACGCTCGCCAGCTAAATCAACCTGAATACATATCCTCATATAAACATAAGGATTTTTTGAGAAAAAATAGTCCTCGAAGCAAGGCAAGGTGTAGTCGTTGAGTATTTAACGGCATAACAAAAAGAGCAGGCTCAAAACCTGCTCGATACATAACAATATTAACTATGAGTAAATGTAAAAAAAGAAAAGTGAGTATTCACTTGTGTTATGAATACTCACTATGGTGCGAGAGACGGGACTTGAACCCGTACGGGATTACCACACGCCCCTCAAACGTGCGCGTCTGCCGATTCCGCCACTCTCGCATATTCAGTTACGTCCCCACACGGAACGATTGATAT
>JAZSPL010000079.1:0-17533 GCA_045537435.1 Acutalibacteraceae bacterium | reverse complement strand
GATTTGTTTACCTCCCATATTTATGCTTCAATAAACGTAAAACCTCCTTTAAATATATATGAAGAAAAATGTAATTTGTCACGCAAATTTTTTTATAACTTCATAAAAAGAAGCAAAATCGCCATAAATGCAAAGGCTGCTCTTTCTTTAATTTTCAGTCTGAGTCTGTACACTCTCGACCTCATTGCGTGTTCAGTAGTATCAAATGCCTTTGCAAGTTCAGCGTATTCCATACGTTTGGTATAAACCATTTCAAAAAGCTCAAGTTCTTTTTCCGTCAGGGAAGAAAGGATACCCTTCTTCTTTTCTTCGAGCTCTTCATCGGTTATTTTATTATCCTCTTCCATTTCATAAAGAATATCTGCGCTTGTCATAGTTCCGAACACAGAACCGAAAATGAGTTCCTTTTCCCGTTTAGCGATACTTCTGAATTCTTCCTTTATTTTATTGTCAGCAACTTTATAAAGCCACGCTCTGATAAAATCATCTTCAAGCTCGTCATAGTTTTCCTGAAAGAAAAGGAAAACTTCCTGAGCAACGTCTGCAGCCTCCTCTTCCCTTTTAAGCCTTAAATAACAAAGATGATATATGTCATCATAGTATAAATCAGCAATATCTTTTGCCCTTTCAGCGCTAATCAACTTATATCCATCCTTTTCATAAAACAAATTCTATACTTGGATAATTATAACATTTTTGTAAAATTATGTCAAAAATGCTCATATCGAATGTTCTTTGACAAGTGTCTGATAATTATGTTTTTTTACGTCTTAATTCTCATTAACAGAGATATCGCAGAGAATTATGAGATAAATCTGATTTATATATCGTAATTGTGCATAATTACGGTTGTCTGCGTTTGTCGAAAACAGAGAAAGTTTGGAAAAACGTGAAATTTTTGCGAGACAAAGTGTGACTTTCTTCATTTATATATAGAAGTTCATTTCTGTATTAAATTGAGGAAGGTATTTTTATGGATTCAACGGTATGCAACGTCACTGTAAAAGAGGAAACAAAATCAAAACTGTTTGGTTTTATGGAAGAAAACGGCATAAAATATAAACTGATTGAATGTTGCGGCTATGAAAGACTATGCATTGATTTAAGTGATGAAGAAAACATTTGTGAGAAGTACTGCTATAATTCGGGCATCATTATACATACAAGCAGTAAAGACATTATGAGGATTTATCCGAATGATATTCTTTATATTGCGATAGAAAAGAGAAAATCCGTGCTGTATCTGACAGACAGACGGATTGAAACGAATTACAATATCGACCATTGGCTGAACCTGCTCGACCTTAAGGTATTTGCACAACCTCACCACAGCTTCATCGTTAATATGAATTATGTTCACGAGGTTACCAAGGATTTTGTTAAGGTCAAGTATGGTGATAAAGAGTACTCGGTTTATACTTCATCAAGAAAAATCAGTGCGTTTAAGAAAGCGTTTTTGAATTATAAAGGGTGATTTCGTGTAAAATCATAACCCGAGAAATATATCATAGTTGCAATAATTTTATATTTTATCACCGATAGTCATTATCATTTTAACCAAAAAGGAAATATCCGTGTGGGTGCTTCCGTTTGAATTATATTGGATTTAGCTTACCCATGGGGAGTGACCACCCCATGGGATTTTGTTTGCCCGAAGTCAGAGATTCATCCCTGTGTACTGCGCTGATGTTTGGGAAACAAGACGTATTTTATACCACTATGGTGAAAGGATAGCTTTATGAAAACAGAAAAAAAGAAAGAGTTTGCAAAATTGACAAACGAAGAACGCAAATTTATTGAAAAATATCGCAAATTGAGCGAAGAGAAAAAGAGGGAATTCTTACAACTAATCAATAATAAAAGCTGCAAAAATGAAAGTAATTGATTTAGAAGCTTAAATAACACAGAGGACCGACCCCTGTGTTATCTATGTTACAACTCCAAAATAAAATATCCCGAATAAAAACAAAAATCCGAACCCATTGCCGATTGGCATTAAGTTCGGATTTCTTCAATATGGTGGAGACGGTGGGGATCGAACCCATGACCTTTTGACTGCCAGTCAAACGCTCTCCCGACACACGCAAAAACACACCCTACAAATATCAGGCCAAGCAGAACAAAGCATACACAAGAGTAAAAGGATGGCATTTCTGCCATCCTTTTATCAAATTCAGTATATTTATTATAATTTATCTATTTTTCCGACAGAAAACTGAAGGATTTTTAACGCATCACTCGAATTAACAAATCCGTTTTTATCAACATCTGCCGCTGTGAAAGCATCACCTTCGAGCTTTATTTTTCCGACAGAGTGCTGCAAACACAGCAACGCATCCGTAGAGTTGATTTTACCGTCGCTGTTGACGTCGCCGATAATTGCTTTGAATTTTGCAGTTATTTCTCGGTCAGATTTTGCGACGAAACTGTACTGCATATCTGTGCTGATAAGTGCTCCGTCTTCATACCAACCGAGGAACTCGTTGCCCTCAATAGGAGTTGCTACAAGTGACACATAGTCACCGCTTGCAACCGTCATTGATTCTGTTGCATTACCGTATCCTTCAACATTAATATCGATATTATAATTTATAATTGCGTCATCTGACATAATTTCTGTCGGAATCATATCCGGTGCAGACTCGTCTTCAAACGAAAGAGTGTATTCTTCAAGCACAAAATCTTCGCTGTTGATTTCGCCTGTCATTTCTTTTCCGTCCGTAATTGAAACATCAAAGAAGTTTACTCGCTGTGTTTCACCAATATTGGAATCAATTTCGCTGACAGTATAATCCATTGTGCCTTCGTCATTACCTGTAAGTCTTACATCATAATCACCGTCAGACGGAAGCCAGAATGACTTTGAATCGCCGTCAACAGTCATTACTATAGCATTATCCTTAGCTGCAATTTCTTCGTCGATAACATTGTTGACAATTCTGCCGACAACATCGCCTGTTGCCTTGTCAACAACCTCAACATCAACCGGACAGTTGACGGTGTGAGATAAGGATTTCTTTTCTTTTACTAATTCAGCCTTTGGCAAAGTCATCATATACGCACAATAGGTTTCGGCACAGTGCGAATCTTCAAAATATCCTTCACACCCTGCCAATAAAGTCTCCTCAGAAACACCAGTTGCCGACGCCAATGCTGGGAGAAAAATGTTAATAGCTTCTGGTGCCATCTTATTTACCTTATCAAGAACTGCATACCAAAGGAAAAACTTTGCAAACTCTCTGTAAGTTTTTGCTGCTCCGATATCAGCAAGACAAAGTGCAAAGTTGGTAATACCACTCACAAATCCAGAACTGCCTATACTCTCTCCAACAAGAGGACAAATTGCAATCTGAAAGAAATCCCACGGTGTGATATATGTCAGTGCTGCAAAACGCATCTCTTTATTGTTAAAATCGTCCAGTGACTTTACCGTACTTGTAAATTTTTCAACCAAATTATATACAGTTACTTCGCCGTCTATGTATGGTGCATATGCCTCACCGGATTTCAGCTGTTTGAAATAGGTTTGCATTTTGTTAAGGTGAACTTTATATTCCGAATGCTTAGTGTTGGTTCTGCTCGGAAGAGTGTATGTTGTTCCGTAATTACCGAATCTCCACGCAGTGGGCAAAACTTTAGTAACAAAATCCTCTGGATTAACGATATTGAATATACGCTTATATATTTCATCGTTTCTTTCAGGTAAAGAGGTTGAATTCGGAGTTGCAAATGCATAAGTATAAACATTTGAGGGATTTGCATAGCGGCTTAAAGAACCGCTGATAAATTCTTTTGCAAGAAGATTTGATGTTGCGGCACCACGGCTATGACCGGTTATAAGAACTTTGGTTTTTGATTTGTCAAGGTTATGATTTTTAATGTATTCTCCAACTATTGCGGACACATAATTTTTTGCACCGTTGAAGCCCATGTGTGTTCTTCCTGTACCCGGATCAAAGTTGGAGTACCACTGCTCCATATACGAACCGATAAGACCGATAAAAATAAGTGTATATTCTTGACCGTTTACAGTTATTTTTTTGTTTGTAACGAAGTGATTTACGCCCTCTCGTGGAGCAGAAAGTTCTACTACGGGATCTGAGAATCCCATTTTAGTCAATGCATTTTTCAAGACCTGATTTTTGGTAATGTATCCTGCAGGTCGTGTGCCGTTTTCCTTTTGTTCATCCGTAAGCATATGACTTGCCTTTGTATAGCCGAGGACAGTGAACTGAGAGCAAAAGCCGCCGAGGTCGTGGTTATACTCTGCAGAGTCCTTTGCAAACCATTCATCCCTAAGAGTGACCTGCATGGACAACTTTTTGTGTGCGTCGTCTTCTTCAATGTAATAGTCGAGGTTTTCCTGAACTACAGCCGATTGTGGAATGTCAGGCGCAACCGAACCGTAATGAATAGTTGCGTTGGTCAAGTAGGCGTTACCACTACCAATGGTGATATTTTTCCAAGATTCCTCAGTACCACCATAATATACATCTGCCAGCCTATTACAATAAGAAAAAGCGTTTTCCCCAATACCTGTGACACTGCCGGGAATTGTTATAGTTGTAAGACGTTTGCACATAAAAAAAGTATTTTTATCAATACATCTTACACCATCAGGTATGCTTAATCTTTTAATGTTGGTACAATTTGCGAACGAATTATATCCGATTGTTGTGACACTGTCGGGGATCGTTACGCTTGTAAGGCTGTCACAACTATAGAACGTCTGAACTCCGATTGTGGTCACGCTGTCAGGGATTGTGATGCTTGTAAGGCTGTCGCAATTACGGAACGCATCGTCTCCAAGCGTGGTAACACTGTCAGGGATTGTTACGCTTGTAAGGCTACGGCAACCCGAGAATGCACCATGTCCGATTGTTGTGACGCTATCAGGGATCGTTACGCTTGTAAGGCTATCACAATCATAGAACGTATCCCTTTCAATCGTATTGACACCATCAGGGATTGAAATACTTGTAAGTTTTACACAAGAACTGAAAGCACTTGGATTGATCTTGGTCACAGCATCGGGAATTCTGATATTTACAAGGTTAGTACAACCACTGAATGTATAATATCCAATACTTGTTATACTGCCAGAAACTATTACACTTGTAAGACTCGAGCAATTTTCAAACAAACCATCGCCTATATCTGTTACACTGTCTGGAATTGTGATATTTGTAATACTTGAGCAACCGTCAAAAACTCTTGAACCCATGACTATTACGCTACTGGGTATGGTAATACTTGTAAGGCTTGTGCAACCAGCGAATGCGTGGTTCCCGATGTTTACTACGCTGTCAGGGATCGTGTAGTTCGTTCTTGTATTACCTATCGGATAGTGAATAAGCTTTGTTTTAGCCTTATTAAACAATACACCGTATTTGTCAGACGAATATTCAGGATTACCCTCATCTACGGTAATGTTTGTAAGGATTGTACAATAAACGAACACATCTTCCACAATTGTGGTGACACTGTCAGGGATTGTTACGCTCGCAAGACTAGTGCAATAAGCGAATGCATTATGTCCAATTTGGGTAACGCCGTCAGGGATTGTTACATTTGCAAGGCTAGTACAAGAATCGAATGCCCTAAATTTGATTCTTGTAACACTCTCGGGGATTATTACACTTACAAGGTCGCCACAATCAAAGAACGCATAGTCACCAATACTCGTAACACCGCTATTGATTGTTACTTTTTTTACTGATAAACTCGAATTTTGCCACGGACTTTCACCATAACCGTAATCATACATATCACCTATTCCGCCAATTACAAGATGTCCTGTTTCCGTATCAAGTGTCCAAGTAAGATTATCACCGCACTTGCCGCTGTACATCTGAGCATTAGCGGATATATTAAAAATACCCGTTAAATCAAGCTCCGCAAACCCGCTCACAGGTGCTGTGGTAAGTACCATAATCACAACCATAAGCGAAGCAAGTAATCTTTTAATTTTTTTCATAGCCTTACCTCCGTAATTCTATAATTATTACGCAATATTTTTATCACTGTATTTCATTGTTAATGAAACAAATCGATTTTAATGAGATTTCAATTAAATATGTTCAACAAATTCGGGTTTGTGGGGATGGTTTGATTACGTTTTTGCTTGAGTTTTGCGAACCTCCACTTGTCAGGGGAGGTGGGTTTTGCGTAGCAAAACTCGGAGGGGTAGTTTAATGAAATGTTGATAAACAACTATTTTTCGGTTTTCTCTCCCTCAGTCTCGCTGACGCTCGACAGCTCCCTCATCAGAAGGAGCTACGCATAAATTAAGATCGATAAATAATTATAACACCCCGACAAACCCGAATTTATCGGGATGAAATCAGCATTACAAGGGACGGGTGACATTTCCGTCCCTTGTGCGATTTAAATTCTCTGCATTCTGCGCGGATTCCCGCAAAAAGTGCTTTTACACAAATGCGAAAAGCAAGGTTCCGATTGCTTCGACAACTCCTCCAATAGCCAACATAAGTTCCATTGAAAGGTTATAGAAAAGCTCTTCGGCACCCGGAAGATACTGTTCAAGGTATACTCCGATAGATGCCAGATATACAAACGGAATTAAAGGAAAAATCACAGGCATAACAAAAACTCCTTACAATATTTTAAAGATTTCAATCCGGTTCATTGTATTCCGGAGAACTGAATGAGGCGTTGGCGAGAGAGTAGTAATAATCCCATTGTTCAAAGAACTCGTCTTCGGTAACTTTCTTAGCAGTTTCATAGTCCGCATAAATTGCAGATTCTTTATCAAACAGATCGCTTGTTGATGAAACGAAGAAAGTCTTCTCATCATAGATAATCGGATAAATATCAGCAAAAAAACTTTTTTCAAGCTTCAACGCTTTGCCGTCATAGGAGTAAACCGAACCTTCACGGTTTTTGTTAGATTCACAAATATACCAGAAAATTCTGTATGTATCGTCTTCGGTTTTGATAAGACGCAGTTTTTCGCCTGCTCTGTAAGGTGCGCACAAGCCTGTTGATTTTACGAAGCGCACATTATCACCGTCGATATCAAAAATGCATATCTGTTCTTCATTATTCGACTGCGGAACATCGATACCGTCATCATAGTGATACACCATTCTTACAAAGCACTCGTTCACGCCGTCACTGTCGATATCAAAGAATTCAACTTCTTTTTTACCGCTGTATTTAAATCCCTCATCCCCATCATCTTCAAGAAGATGATGATATTTTTCTGCTTCCGGTGAAGCAAGAAAATCTGTGTATATTTTCTCTACATCAACAGGCTCTTTGCTTTCGTCTGTCGGCTGTTCATTATTGATCTGCTCATCTGCACCATCAAGCAGACCTTTTTCTTTTATCAGGTAGCCAACACCAACACCTGCCGCAACAACTGCAACAGCAAGTACAATTGCCAATAAAGCTTTCAGTATCTTTTTCATTTCACACTTCCTCAGATGTTATTTGATTTCAAGCGGGATGAATTTCACTCCGCAATAATCCAAACCTTCCCAATAATGAGCATAAACACCGTTTGTGGTTATTTTTGTTGCATAAAAATCTTCATCAGACTCTTCAATAAGCTCCTGCTCTGTAGCATCGTCATAACGATAGAGCTCCGTTTTAATAAATTCTTCTTCTGCCGAATAATAATTCTTCTGAAGAACTGCACTTGTTCCGTTACTTATAACTTCATACTCAGTAGCTCCGTCATCATTGTGTTTAAATGTGCCGTCTTTGATGTTGTAAATATACATACCATCAAATCTGCCCGTAAATGCTAAGATATTCTCATTTACATATGTTGCAAACACTCTGGTTTCATCAGGAAGGAAATCAAACTCTGCCACAATCTCGGCTTTCTGACCGCTTAAATCATTGGACATTAATTTATATTCAATTTTATCACTTACTTCGGTACTCCATTTTCTCTCAATGTAATATACCTTTTCGCCTTCAAGCTTTAGAAATTGAGCCTCATCTTTTGATATCTTATTGGCTTCACCTGACTTGAAGTCAAAAGTATAAATATTATGATATCCATCATCGCCGTTGATCCAGCCTTCTGCCTGATAAAACAGTCTTCCATCAACAGCATGACAAGCATAGGGAAGAATTTTTTCTATCACAATAACACTCTTCTGTTTTTCGAAATCATATTTATACAACGGACATGTTGGCTCTTCAATGTATGTAAGGCCAACCTTATCATCGCTCCAGTCAGTATAATAAACACCAGTCCCATCAGCATATACTATCTGTGTAAATGAATTATGATTTGTCGTAACTATTTCTTTAACTTCATCTGTTTCAACATTGTAAGAATGTATTTTGGCTCTCAACCAAGGTCCGTTTTCATCCTGAGAAACCGTTTCTCCAGCGTAATCATAGAGTTCTACAGCAGTATCTTCAACTTCTGCCTCGACAAAATATGCTGTTTTACCGTCAAAAAAGACATTCCCTGTCGGCTTATCAAAAACAACTTTTTGTGTTTGGTCTGCTTCGTTGAAAACACGCACCCCTGTATCGTCAGCAATAATTGAAACACCGTTAACAGTTGCAACAGAATTGTCACTGTCAAAAGCTACAGCTTCAGCTGTTTCGGGATTTTTTGTTTCCGGTACATCATCGTTCGGATTGTCCTTTGAAAAGTAAAGATATCCGAATGTACCTGCCGCTCCGAGTGAAAGGACGAGAATAATACCAATTAAAACTTTTACTGATTTTTTCATAACACAGTCACCTTACTTATTTGATTTCAAGCGGAAGGAATTCTATTTCAACAGGTGTAAAACTCTCCAGTGATTCATCATAGTACGAATAATAAATATATGCACCGTTTTCGGTTATTTTTGCAACCTCAACATATTTATCATCAAATTCTTTCAAAAGCTTATAATTCTGTCCGTCGTAAAGATGAATAGCAATACCTGACGACAATTCAGCCTGAACTTCTTCATCAAAAGCATAAAGTATTTCAACGAAAAATTCACGAGAATCGGAAGTCATAAAATAACCGTCCTTATCGGGCTCCTCGTCAACAACCTTATAACTCTTGTCTTGTAAAGAATACAATACCGGATCGTATTCTTTACCTTGAACTAAGAGATTGTTACTGTCTTCATACGATACCCAAATCTTCGGATTATCGGGAAGAAAATCGAGTTCTGCAACCACTTTTGATTCATTGGTCTTTAAATTGAATGACTTTAATGTAAACTTTACATCGTCATACTCTATATACTCATCATTTTCAGCAAAAGTGCATATTCTCTCCGTAAAGAACACTTCGTCGCCTTCATATTTGAGGAAATCCGCCTCTTCTTTAGAAATCATTTTAGAGCTGCCTGATTTGAAATCATAAACATAAAGTGAATGATAACCGTCTTCGCCTGTTCCCGTAGACCCCTCAGTCTGATAGAATAATTTTCCGTTTTCAATACTATACCATGCGACATCATCCAATAAGACTGTTCGTTTCTGCGCAATTAAATCATATTTACAGAAAGCAGATGTTGCTTTGGGATAATAATATCCGATCTCATCATCCTGTGTATCAGTATAATATAATCCTGTTTCATCCACGCATACAAAGTCAGCGTCTTCATCATTTGTAATAACAATTTCTTTAAGTTCTTCACTCTTTACGTTATAGGAATAAATCTTTCCTCTGAGCCAGGGACCGTCTTCCTCCTGAGAAAGCGGAGTGCCGTCCCAATCGTAAAGCTCAACCTCAAAATCCTCAATATCCTTTTCAATAAAATAAGCAATTTCACCGTCAAACATTGCACACTCTGCCGGTCTGTCAAATATCTTTTTCTGTGAACGGTCAGCTTCGTTAAACACACGTACACCTGTATCATCAGCAATAATTGAAACACCATCCACTGATGCTACATAAGAGCCGACATCAAATTTTACAGATTCCGCATTTGTAGGTTTGTCTGAATTCTGTGTATCATCATTCGGCTTGTCTTTTGTAAAATAAAGATAACCGAATGTTCCTGCCACACCGAGTGCAAGAACAAGAACAATTCCGATTAATACTTTTACTGATTTTTTCATAACTTAGCCCTCCGTTAAAGTGAACCTAAAAACGTTGCAACAACTCCGAAAGCAATAAACATCGCTTCTGCTATTTTTTCAAATACAGCCTCAGCTCCCGGTATGTACGTTTCAAGCATCTGTCCCAACAAAGCAGTACCCATAAACGGTGCCATAATTGCCCAAAAAATTGCCATTATAATTCCTCCAAAATAAAACTTCATTCAGCATCGTAACTTTATACAACACTGCAGATATTTTAACACAGATTTTGTCAAAAGCCGTACTTCGAAGTACGAGAGGTTTCATATTCGGTATAAACGGCAAAAAGCAATCCGCAGATTCATGAATCTGCGGATTGCTAAAATTTATCGTTTGAAAATTTTTGAAATAAGATTTATCAGCTTTGAAACCATCTTCAACGCACTCGTCACAAAGTGATCTAACGCTCTCATAAAGTCTACACTTTCTTTTCCTCTGTCGGACTCGATTTCAATCAGAAATCCTTCGTGATCGCCGCTTTCGAGCATCTCTATGAGCTGTGAGAAAGTGATACTTTCTTCGCCGTCACCTCTTACAGCACTGATGCTTATGTAAAGGTTTTTGAAGGTCAGATACTCTTCGTCAGCTACAGCACCTTCGACTTCTTCGATATCAATAATGTCCGAAGTTACCCCGTCAAATACGAGTTTTTCGAAGAAAAGATATTTCATATTCCTCTTTTCCTCTGCAAACTCTGCTAAAAGGTTGTATCCGAGATCTTCATATACAACAAATTCTCCTTTGAAACACATGGCTTCTTTTGTCACGTTATAAATAAACGGAACTGTTTTTGCGTTCTTCCCTGCAGCATATTCAGCCGCCTGTTCATTCATAGAATGGTGAACAAACGTAAGCCTGTCGTCATTGTTCGTAAACGAATTATTCTCAAGCAGAATTTCTGTTGAATATATTGTAACAACGGCAAGTGACGGACAATCCGCAAAAGCATACTCACCTACTGTTTCCAGACTATTTGAAAGATACACTTCTTTGATGTTCGGACAGCCAATGAACGCATTACTTGCAACAGTTTCCACACCGTTCTTTAAACTGACATATTCGAGTTCATTTTTAAAAGAATCCCAACCGTAACCCGACTCAGGAGATACTTCATCCATTTTTCCGATGCCGGAAATTTCAAGAGTTCTATTGCCGACATCATATATCCAGATAAGTTCCTTGCCGCAGTCACCAACTAATCTGCCGAAATCATAATAAACCTTTGCCGATGTAAGAAATTCATTACCGCTTTCAACGTTGATAGAGTTCCACTCATCTTCCGTTCCGCAAAAGAAAACATTATTAACTGCCAGACATTCCGCAAAAGCATCTGCTGAAATTGTTGTTATACCCGAAGGAATAATAACCTCATCGAATATGCATTTTCCGAAAGCTCCATGTGAAATCTCAGTTAATGCATCCGGCAAAGTCAGTCTTCCTGACAAAGCTATGCAAGTATTAAACGCAAAAGAACCTATCTGCGTAACCGTTGACGGTATATTAATTTCCTTAAGTTTTCTGCAATAACTGAAAGCACTTTCACCGATAACCGTGAGATTTTTCGGCATATTTACTTTTTCAAGATATCTGCAAGAAAAAAATGTCGACGGACCTATTACGGTAAGACTTTCGGGTAAAATTGCCGTTACCAACTCACAGTTTGAAAAAGTACCGTTCAGAACAGTTATACCATCAGGCACAACTACGCTTTTAAGTCCTGCAAATGAAAAAGCCCAATCGCCGATTGTTTCGACAGAAGCGGGAATTTCTATATACTCCAATGCTTCGCACCAAGAAAAAGCATTACGTTCAATCGTTTTCAAAGATGTCGGCAAATTTACATCAGCAAGCTCTGAACACGAATAAAAAGTCCGTTCTGCCAAGACTTCAATTCCTTCAGGAATTGTTATCTCGGTAATACCGCTTTTTGAAAATGCGTAAGAGTAAATGCGGTTTACTGTTGACGGGATACTGACTGAGATAACTCCGGTGCAGTTTTCAAAGGCACTTTTATCAATTACCGTTACAGGAAAACCGTCAATTTCAGAAGGAATATCAATTTCACCCTGAGCTTCAGGATCACACCCGATTATGCGTATCTCATTTTCGGATATAACATATTCAATACTCCCCAGAGTATTGATTTCAGAGCTGTAATTATAGTGAATGGTTGCACGTTCAACGTAAGAACTGCCCGTACCTATTGAAACGTTATTCCAAGCTTCAATATTTCCGCTGTAATATATATTTTCAAGGCTACTGCATTGACCGAATGCATTGTTACCTATTGACGTTACGCTCGAAGTGATATACAAATCCGTAATCTCGGTATTGTAAAACGACATCATCTTAATTTCTGTTATGCCGTCAGGAATAACAACCGAACCCGCAAGTGATGTACACTCAAAAAAAGCATACTCATCAATAAGTGTAACGGACGAAGGAATATCTATCTCAGTCAAAGCTTCACAAAAATAAAAAGCACTATAACCTATGGTTTGCAGATTTTCCGGCAAATCAATCGTTGTAAGTGAACTACAACTATAGAAGCAACTTCTGCCGATTTCTGTCAGACTGGCCGGCAGATTAACTTCTGCAAGACTTTTGCAAGAATCAAAAACTCCTACCAAAGACGTTACTCCTTCCGGAATTGTGACAGAAGTAAGCGCAGTATGGTTAAAGGCAGACGAACCGATTTTATTTACCGATGCAGGAATATTTACTTCAGACAGTTTTGAACAACCGCTGAATGCACTGTATTCGATTTCAGTCAGACCTTCAGGCAAAACAACTTTTTCAAGCTCTTTACAGGTATCAAAAGTTCTGTACTTTAAAACAGTTATGCTGTCAGGTACTACAAACTCCTTGATTGCTGTTCTTGTAAACGCCTTGAATCCGATATAGTTAATAGTATTAGGAAGGATAATTGCAGTGATATAAAAACATTCCTCAAAGGCTTCATCGCCGATTTTCGTTACTGTATAACCGTCAATTACCGATGGGACCTCTACCGTTCCTGCTGCAGAGGCATCACAGTCTGTGATTACCGCTTCTCCGTCAACAATCTCATATTTCAGGTTCTCGTATGTTCCTGTCACGCTTGCTGCGTGAGCAACACTTGAAAAAGAAAAAATGATTTCTGTAACAAGCAAAACTGACAAAAATTTTCTGAAAACCTTTTTCAACCGACATCATCCTTTAAACTCAATTTCACCTTTAAAAGTATCTCATACATCTTTATTATCTTGCAACAATAAAACTGTTTTAAGTGTAAACCAATTATTATCACAGTCCAATACCACAAATCCGCCATACTTGCGTGCAGCTGCCTTTATGGCATTCAAACCAAAACCGTGGTTTTCACTGTCCGACTTAGTGGTTTTTATTGTGTTATCCTTGATTTCTACTTTACTTAAAACAGTATTTCTGACAATGATTTTTAACGCACCGTCACTCTCATGTGCTGAAACGATAATTTTTGCATCAGCGCAGCCTTCAGCACCGCGAATTGCGTTATCGATTGCATTGGAAAGGATTGTGCACAAATCATTGTTAGTGATTAAATTATGCGATATTCTTCCATCAAAGTCAAGCTTTATCCCCTTTTTTTCTGCAAGAATCGCCTTATCGGACAAAATAGCATCCGCAAGGAAATTGCCCGTCATAAATCTGCTGTACGTCATATCCAACGTGTCATTCATTCCGCTTATGTATTCTTTCGCCTCTTCAATATCGCTCTTGTTTAGCAATGCATTGATTGCAAAAAGATTATTACGGTAATCGTGCCTGAACTCGCGCAGTTTCCTGTTTTTTTCCATAATATCTTCATAATGTCTGAGTTGGCTTTCAAGCAAATTATCCGACTCTTTACGAAGTCGAATTTCTCTTGAATATCTTAAAGCAACAGACACAATGCAGGTAACAACCATTGCTGTGGAGATAAGCTTCAGTATACCGGCAATCTCTGCCGAATACTCAGTATCAAACAACGATGACACATCATAAAACGCAGAAAGATCGGCAATAAAAATTACAACATAAATTATTGTCGGAATTTTATCAAGAAAATGATACGGTATCAAATTTTTAATTTTATTCCTTACCATCAGGATTACTGATGTCACAACCGCATATATCAGGCAGTACAACAGTCTGTAAACTATCAGCTCTCTGCCCGTAAACGGCGACCATATGCTGAAAACAATAAAATCAAATGTTGCGCAGAGCACCGCACCGAATTTGACAAATGTAAAACGCTTTGAATATTTAAAAAGCAGATAAGGAAAAAACATCGTGAGAAAAAGCGAAAAAGCTTCCGCAATCAGGTCAAGCATCTCAGGATCGGCAGTAAAAGCACTCAGAACCGCAATAAGCACCACCGTTATGCCCGTAACAATCAAAGCGGGAGTTTTATTCTTTTTCAGCTCATATCCGAATAAGTTTTTTAACAGAAGAACCGTAGTCGCCAGGCTCAACAAAACCTGTACGGGATTAATAAAACAATAAATATTCATCAAAACACCCGTTATCCGCAAATCTCAGCATATCGTTTACAGAAGTCATTATATCTTCTTCTGCTCATTTCAATTTTATCGCCATTCTGCATTATTATATAGCTACTTTTAAAGGATTTTATCTTTTTCATATTTACAAGATGAGACCTGTGAACTCTGAAAAAGGCGGAACATCCCGATAAATAATCCTCAAAATAATCCATAGGCTTATGACAGACTATCTCTCTATCACCAAGAACAAGGCTTGTATTTTTACGTTCAACCTTCAGATAGTATATATCATCAGCTTCCAGGTAATAGGTTTCACCATCTGTTTTAATTGTAATTTTCTGATTCAGATTAGTTGCCGTGAACAAATCGTCCAAAACTCTATAGAGCTTTTCTTTTTCTATCGGCTTGACAAGAAATCTGAATGCTCTTACCTCAAATACCTCATAAACAATTTCAGGATAAGCTGTTACAAAAACTATCCTCTTTCTGTCTCCGTACTTTTCGGTAATTTTTCGAGCAAAGTCAAGACCATCGATGCCGTCCATCTTGTAATCAAGGAAGAAAATATCAAATTCATCAATACGATTTATAATACTCTCATAATCCGTAAACTTTTTGACATTAATCATAACATCACGATCAAAAATGTATGAATCAATCAACTCGCCTAATCTTTCAAGAAAAACTGAATCATTATCGCAAACCGCAACTTTCATTACAATATCTCCTCTGACAAAAGCTGACATAATTATACAATAAATAACAATAATTTACAATATTGCTGCAAGAATTACCTTAACCGTTCATGCCGTTTTCAAAACCTCTCATACCGCTTATCCGAACAATCATTCACCTACCATTCGGATTTATACTGTTTCCTCAGAAAAAAATCCGCAATCATAACGATTACGGATTTCAAAGCATAGACTTTTTGATAAATTGAGATTTATCGTTCCTGTACTTTTTTGCCACTCAAGTGTTCTATTTTAATTTCAAACATCTGAACACCTTTTCCTGAATTGGCGATTTCTTCATTTACCATATCCTCATTCGGATAATACTTAAGTGCAAATTTCTTTACCAAGCTGATGGTGTCGTCCCTGTTTTCAACCAAATGACACCTGCCGAATACAACAACACTCTGAAGATAAGGTGCCCAGTTTTCTTCTATAAATGTTTCATTTCCGAATACAGTAAAACAGATTTTATCGTTTTTCTTGATTGAATCTACTTTGTGACCTGCCTTCGCACCATGAAAAATTATTTTGTTGTTTTCTTCATCATATAAATAGTTGATAGGTATCGCATACGGATATCCCTCATCACCATTAACAGCTAAAACACCTCTGCGTGATGAACGAAGCAAATTTTTTGCTTCATCTTGACTGATTTCATTTTTCTTTTTACGAACAGCTCTGAACATTTTTGCCTCCAAAAGCTTAAGTTTACTTGACTAATTATATCATGGAGAAGCGAAATTTCAATATTCAACAATAAAAAGACCGACCATTCGGATACTTTGTCGTATCAGAATGATCGGTCTTCTTTGGTGGAGACGGTGGGGATCGAACCCATGACCTCTACACTGCCAGTGTAGCGCTCTCCCAATACACCTAAAAACGCACCCCATATCAATTCAAATTTTGAATTATCATAATCAAACCGAATAGAGATTTGAGCCTCTACTCGGTTTGATCTTTTCAGGTAAATTAATATTTTATAATTTCTTTAATATTGGTTCAAAGCTGCGAATTTATCTGAGCCCAGACATAAACATTATCTGCTTTTGCAATTTCTTTGAATTGTAAAAATCCGCCGTCCACAAAAACATTGTCTGTGTAAGTTACGTTTGAACAGAATTTTCCGAACTGAATTCTGCCTTGTGTTGAATTTTTATCAAAGAATTCACCTGTGTCAATCGTGTTATTACAGAAAATAAAACCATTTATATTATCCGCTCTGAGTAGCGTTGACGAAATGTCCGTAAACTTGTTTGAACTGATTTCAATATTAGTAAAAACGGATGTTTCTGCACTGTTGCCTGCAATATTTGTGCCGATTTCGACTGCAGAACCCCAGTCGCTGTAATTACACTTTTCAAAGGTGTTATTACGGATTATCAGGTTGTCAACCCCCGTGCCTTCCTGCCAGAGAGTGGGTTCAATGTCCATAACAACCTTTATTGCCTGTGCCATGGTTTTATAAAACCGGTTATTCTCGCAAAGTCCGTTTGAAGATTGAAGAAGCAGACCTCTTGCTCTGTTTTCATGGAAATAATTGTTTCTGATAACGTAGTTACCGCTGTTGCATTCCGTATTATATGCGGTCCAGCCCACCGATAAAGTTTCGGGCAGACCTTCAACAACAACCTCTTTTGTTATCCAGTCAAGATTTTTGACAGAAACAACCTTTGCAGTTAAATCAGTATTCTCAAATTTATCATTCTTAAAGCCGAGAGTATCGCCCGCTTCAAGCCTCATTGCAGAAGCAATAAGAGTAAGTGTGTTACCGTTAACCGCAGAAACATAGCCGAGACCGTCGTGAACGTTAATGCAATCATCACCCATATCGCTTATGTCACAATCCGAAATGTTGAAGCAACCGTTTGTATTGACAATATGAATCGCATCAGCAGTCAGGGACACACAACGTTTGTCTTTGTGTTCGGGATTTACTCCGATAAAACTGTTGATAATCTGAAAATGCGAGCTGTTGCCCTCGCAGATATAAGCCATACCCGAACTTCCGTAAATGCTGACGTTATCAAAGGTTATGTTTTTACTGTAATCGCGGAGATTGAAAACCGTTCCGTTATAGACATAGTGCCTGAGTATGTATGTTTCTCCGTCTTCAAAACCGTTCATGCAACCGTTGTGAGTAACACGCAAGGTGTAAGTCGGATCGTAGCCATGTCGTTCTGTGAGCCAAGGAGTTGGTGCCCATTGTTGTCT
>JAZSPL010000023.1:0-102742 GCA_045537435.1 Acutalibacteraceae bacterium | reverse complement strand
AAAAATGATTTTACCATTTTAGCGGTTTCATCGTCTATCTCAACGCCTCTCAGACGACCTCTTGAACCATATAACTCTCGTAAAACATTTTCGGCATAGCGAACCAATTCGTTGATATAACTACGTAACTTTTGGCTGCTTGTGTAACCTTTTACAGACACGTTGATTCTTTTATTTGCATTTATGCAATTTGCACTTTGAAAAGCATAATAGCTTTGTTGTTTCGTACGTTTTGGACCGTAAATTTCAAGAATGCCTTTACCCTTATTTTTTATCAACATAGCATCTGCTAATGCTACCACTCTCGGGATAGCTTCACTCATTAATAATTGATGCCCTTCTTTATAAAATTTACTGTTTACTAAAGAATAGTCACACAAAGCATCAATCAATGCAAAGGACAGCTTTAAAGGCTTTTCAGTGCTGTGCGCATCAATCAAAATATCTCTTATTGCAGGTTGATACGGCAAAGAAATATCAGCACAATCAGGAATATGATATTCCAAATTATGTAATTGTGCAAAATCAAACAGCCAGTTAAGCAAATAATGATCAAGTTTAGGATGTTCTTCTCTATAATTTGTCCACAACGCAAGAATTTGATTGTAACCATCTTCCGGATTTTTCCATCCAAAACCACTTAGTAGCTCATATATGTGAACAAATATATATGATAAATCAGTTTTTAAATACACGGATTGTCTGACTTGGGTTCTCCAATAGAAATACCAATTCTTTTGCTGTCTGTTCATACTGTCGTATGACGGCCAATATTGCATAAAAGGAACAAAAGGTGCCTTGTCGCCGGTTTTATTTACCAGTTTAGCCATATCTTTTGTAAAATTAGAACCATATCTGTAATCATCATCAAAATCAAAAGTTAATCTGTCATCTGAAACACTTGTTTTGATTCTTATTGTCCCCACTGAAGCATAAATATTTTTTGTTTGTTGAGCATTTGTATCTATTTGGGGTATGGACTGCGATTTTTCCTCTGTACCAGTTACGGTTACATCTGTAAATGGCGAAGATTTACTATAATTTTGAGTATGAATTTCTTTTCCAGAGTTGTTTTTTACGGTTTGTTTTACCTTTTCAACTTTATCAACAATTGTGTCTTTATTAATCTTTGCTTTAGCATCTGCCAAAGATGAACTTAATGAATCTTTATATACATTAATCTCATCAGCTAACTTTTGGGTATATATTGATGTTTTGTTATTATTATTTTGTTTGTTATTCTTAATTGGTCTGCCTACTTGATCAGTAAATTTTCCGGATAAAATGAGAATTAAATCTATGACATAACCGAATCCAAAACAACCCATAGTAAAAATATAGATAATTCCTGAGGTTTTCTTACCCGCATAAAACCTATGCAAGCCTAAAGACCAAAAGAAAAAACATAAGAGAAATAAAACGGTCCAAGATTTATCTGAAGCGAATTCATCATGTGTGCTTGGCCCTGCTTTAATAAATTTATCAAAAGCTATCGCAGGAACAAGAAAGAAATTACTGAAAATAATATAACCAACAAATAATATTGTTATATCATCGGAAGTTAAATCGCCTCCTGTTCCAACTGCACAAGCAAATGTTACCACAAACATACAAAACATCCATACGCAAATTAATATTTTAGATGGCAGCTTCAATTTTTTTATGTTTTCTATAATTCTTTTCATAATGATCTCCAAAATATAAATATTATTTTTCTATTTCTTCCGGAATAAATTCCATAATATCATCCACACCGCAATTCAATGCAGCACAGATTTTGCCGAGGGTTTCGACGGTAACATTTTCACCCTTGCTCATTTTTGTGATTGTGTAATTGCTGATATCAGCGACCTTTGCAAGGTCTTTTTTCTTCATATCGTGGTCAATCAAGAGTTTCCAGAGTTTTTTATAACTAACTGCCATAAGTACACCTCTTAAATATAATAATCCACTTACTATTATAACAATCGAAAACTAATATTGCAACAAAAAATCGAGTTAAAACTACATTTTATATTAAAATATCAGCAGTAGAATATTGTGCACTTTGTATATTGCTGCCTTTTATAATATAGTGTCAAAAAACCGAAAAAGTAACAGAAAAAGTTCGAGGGGCAGTAAAATCACTGCCCCTCATTTTAGTTAGCTATAAATTAAATCTTCGAGCACAAGCTCTGCTGCAAAAGAATAGATGCGATTCATTTCCTGCACCCATTTCATCTGGTCGTTTTCTTTCAGATCTTCAGTTATATCATTATCTATGCACATATCTTCAACAAGTGCTTCAAACATCTCCTGGGCCTGTTTGTCTATTTCCTGAAGATACTTCCATAAAGAACCCTTGGCAAGCATTGTTGTAAGCAACACCTGTTTATTATGAGAAAGATAATCCAAATGTGCTTGTCCCCATCTGCTGAGAGGTTTCTTAGCTTCTTCCGGTAAATCCAAATTGGGGATTCTATAACCGTTAACCATTCTGTAAGTGCCACCGTTTTTCTCAAATGAAGATTTATTATTCATATTAATATCATCCTTTCTTATTTTACAAATACATCGTGTGTGAATTTTGCACCGAGCCGAAAACCGGAAATAAAACTGTCGGCAATGCTCATACTGAGAAATTCGTTGTACAAATTTGTGTATTGCTGAAGCAGTTTCTTTTCTTTTTCGGATAGCTGTTCTCTGAACTCATCTTCGTTTTTTACAAGTGTGTTCAGTTTCTTTTTCAGGGAAGAGCCGAGCTCAGAACTGAGTTCCTGCGGATCTATGTTGCCGTAATAAAATTCTTCAATAAAGCTTTTCATGCCGACCTACCTTTCTTTTGAGAGAATATTTTAATCGGATTGTTTGTTGGGGTGTTAGGGGGAATCCCTTAACAAGCGGATGTGAGTACTCAATTCCAATGCTTGTTGAGACTGATGCCATGGCATAAAAGTCGAAACAAGCTCATTTGACCGTTCACATCCAATGCTTGTTAAGACTGATACCATGTATCTTTTAATATAGTTATTCACTCAAGTTTGAACTTTCTTGTATGTCAAAAGGTGCTGTTGCGCTCTCCGAGGGTTTGGAAACTGCACATTGTTCGCACTTAATATGCAGTTTCCCGTGACGGTCGTGTCGATGGTGACGATGTTTAGGGGGGTGCCCTATTCATCGTCACGACCGTCACCATCGTCACGCTTCAGTCGAAATGAGTTCCAATTTTATTCGCCTTCCGCTGTGACTTCGGCTGTTTTCATATCGTATATTGTACTCATTCAACAACCGATTGGCGTTGACATTGAGCTTCAATGTGAGTGTATTCGGTTTAATGTCAACACTCAATTCCTCAACCAACCTTGTTGATGTTCCGTACCATACAGGGTTGGCTTCGGTCAGAAAAGCTGAAACGGTTTCCAATAAAGGCTCCGGTGGTTCTTTCCACAAATCTGTTTCAGCACTTTCCATATCCCACGCAAGCGTTTTCAGATTTCGCGTAAGTTTAAAACGTTGGTCGGGTTGGTCACGACCTGACACTTCAAGTGTAGCGTTGTTACTGATACGACTTTCCTTACACATAACAAATGCTCTGTCTGCTGCACCGAAAAGACCGACAGTTCCAGATATCATATCAAAAATATCTTCGGATTTTTCTTTTCGTGTGTGATGAACAATCAGCACACAAATCTCATGACTGTCTGCAAAACTTTTCAGCTTACCCATAATCTGATAATCATTTGCGTAACTGTAGTTGTCTCCGTTTTCCTCACGTATCTTCTGAAGCGTGTCAATGATAACGAGCTTTGTGTCGGGATGCTCGTACATAAAGTTGTTTAACTGCTCATCAAGGTCCTTGTTGAGTTTGCCTGCGGCGACCGAAAAGATAAGCTTATCTGTACTTTCAGTTCCGAACATTCGATATGAACGTGCCTGTAAACGTCGGTGATTATCTTCAAGTGCCAGATATAAAACCGTTCCTTGTCGGCAAGTATAACCCCATAAGGGTGTTCCTGTGCTGACGTGATATGCAAGCTGAATCATCATAAAGCTTTTACCTATCTTCGAACCGCCTGCAAAAAGATACAGTCCGGGGTAAAGCAGGTTTTCAATAATGTGCGGTTGATTCGTATAAACGGAATCGTAAAGTTCTGACATTGTTACGGTGTTAAGAACATATGGATTGGACATACGGTTAAGTTTTTTAGCAAGTTCTTCAAGAGTATTGCTTTTTTCTTCCGTATCAGTTATACTGTCATCGTACATATGATTTGACTGTCCGTCATCTGCTCCAACAGATGAGAAGGGGACGGTCATTTCTTTTTTTATTTCATTCATTTAATTCTCCTTTCATTTCTCGGAGTGTCTCGGTGATGAGCCTGATAATCTCAAGCATCTCATCGGACACTTCGTTTTTGTTTTTTAATTCAGTGAGTACATCTGCAAGATTGTTTTTCAAAGCCTTGAACACTTTTGGGTTACCGCCGTGAACTACAATGTCTTGCTTCATACAACGGCGGTAGCAGTATTCCTGTTTACTCAGACCCGATATCGCAACGACTCTGTTTATCTGTTCGTTCTCTTCGGGTGAGACTCTGAATCCGACAGTTATACTGCGGAAGCGGTTGTGTTTATCAAGATTTTTGGCTGACATTTTATTCACGCTCCAGGCTGAGTTTTTGTGCAATCTCCGTTTGCTTTGACGGGAACAGGTGAGCATAGCGGTAAGTGATGTCGATGCTTTCGTGACCGACTCTGTCCGCAATCGCAAGTGCAGGCAATCCGATATCGATGAGAAGCGAAACGTGTGAATGTCTCAGGTCGTGAATACGGATTTTCTTAACTCCCGTTTCGGCACAGCCTCTTCGCATCTCACGGTGAAGATAGCCTTTGGTTATGAGAAAAATCCTGTCATCCTTTTTCGGCTTGTAAAATCCGCTGAAGTATCTTTGCATTTCATCACAGATGAAGTCAGGCATTGTGACTGTCCGTATGCTCTTTTTGGTTTTTGGGTCAGTAATAACGTCACGTCCGTCGATGCGCTGATAGGATTTGTTGATTCGCACCGTCTGATTTTCAAAATCGAAATCACCGATAGTCAATGCGAGCAACTCACCGAGACGGATACCGCACCAATAGAGCATTTCAAATGCGAAGAAAGATACAGGCTTGTCCATCATTGCTTCTGAAAACTTAAGATATTCTGCCTTTGTCCAGAAAAGCATTTCGCGGTGTTTTTCTCTGCCCATATTACCTGCCTTTGCTGCAGGGTTTGATGGTAGATCGTAGTATCTCACTGCGTGATTGAAAATTGCACTGAGCTGATTGTGAATTGTTTTAAGATAACCGGGCGAATACGGTTGGTCATTTTCATCGCGGTAGCACATCAGCTCCTTCTGCCACGCGATGATATCGGCAACCTTGATTTCACACATCCTCTTCAGACGGAAGTAGGGGAGTATTTTTGTTTCAATAACATTTGCTTTCATAATCCACGTGCTTTCCCTGAGCTTTATCTCAAGGTCGCTTTTGTAGATATCATAAAACTCTGCAAAGGTCATTGTCAGGTCGCCTGAGTGCTTGTTGATGAATGTTGTTTCCCACGCGATTGCATCACGGCGTGTTTTGAAACCGCGTTTGAGCTTTCGGTCATTTTCGCCTTTCCAGTTCGTGAAGTAGACCGAAACATACCACGTACCGTTTTTGTCTTTGTAAGCTGGCATTTGATTTCTCCTTCCTTTTAATTTGTCGACATACCGTAAATCTGCTCTGAAAGATAACGGCGGCTTACCTTGCCCTTGAATACATAGTATCCCTTGGCTTCAAGTTCCTTGTTGAACTGCTCGATAATCTGATAAGCAAGAGTCAGGGAGATACCGAGCTCTTCGCTTACCTGCTTTGCTGTCATAAGAACGCTTGGCATATTTTTTCCTCCTTTCGGTTGGTTTTTATTTCAAATCGGCTTGCCGATAAGAAAGCATTTTAAAAATACCCTCTATTATGTACGCACTGGGAGAGACCAAATTCGGCATCATTTTCCAAAAAGTTCACAAAAAATTCAAAAAAGTCCTTGAAAAACCCCTCTATTTACTTATTGCTGACTTTTTTCAGAATTTATAACCAAAAATTTGATTTTGCTGAAAAATGCTTTTATTTTACCTATCTACTTATCTGTTGCTGACTGTTTTGAAAATTTATAACTAAAACTTTAAAAATTTATTTCAGAGGAAAAATACGATCGGATTTACAGTATCACTCTTCTGATTTTGGGCATAAAAAATACCCCTCTCGGATGAACTAAGTGTTCAAACGAGAGAGGTTATCTCTGTATGATTTTATTGTGAATAAGCCGTATTCAGTATCATTTGAGTATCAGACGGCTTTCCCGAAGTCCTGAAACCCTTGATAAATAAGGACTTTTTTGCTTCGGTTATTATTCCCACTCGATTGTGCCTGTCGGCTTGGGAGTGAGGTCGAAGAGGACACGGTTGATGCCTTCAACTTCGTTTGTGATTCTTGCTGTGATCTTATGAAGAACAGGGTAGGGGATTTCTTCGATTGTTGCTGTCATAGCATCCTTTGTGTTGACAGCACGGATGATTGCCGGCCAGCCTTCGTAGCGGCTTTCGTCCTTAACACCTACGCTCTTGATATCAGGCACAGCGATGAAATACTGCCATACCTTTTCAGCAAGACCGTTGAGGTCGAATTCTTCACGGAGGATTGCATCTGCTTCGCGGAGAGCGTGAAGTCTGTCACGTGTGATTGCACCGAGGCAACGTACGCCAAGTCCGGGACCCGGGAACGGCTGACGGTAAACCATAGCGTGAGGAAGACCGAGTGCTTCACCGACAACTCTTACTTCGTCCTTGAAGAGGAGCTTGATCGGCTCAACGAGCTGCATTTCCATTTCTTCGGGAAGACCGCCAACGTTGTGGTGAGATTTAACTGCCTTCTTGCCCTCTGCCTGCTTGATGCTTTCAAGGATGTCGGGATAAATTGTGCCCTGAGCGAGGAATGAAATGCCGTCAAGCTTTGCAGCTTCTTCGTCGAAAACCTTGATGAATTCTGCGCCGATGATTTTTCTCTTGCTTTCAGGGTCGCTTACACCTGCAAGAAGGTCGAGGAAACGATCTGTTGCATCAACATAGATAAGGTTTGCGTCGAGCTGATTTCTGAAAACTTCGATAACGTTTTCGCTTTCGCCCTTACGCATAAGTCCGTGGTTAACGTGAACGCATACGAGCTGCTTGCCGATTGCTTTGATGAGCAATGCTGCAACAACTGATGAGTCAACACCACCTGAGAGAGCGAGAAGAACTTTCTTGTCGCCAACCTGCTCTTGAACAGCCTTTACCTGCTCGTCGATAAACGCGTTTGCGAGTTCAAAATTGGTGATTCTTTCCATTGATTCGGGTCTTTTGTTCTGATCCATAATAATGACCTCCTGCATATAGTATTCGAGAAAATCTCGCAGTTAGTTTTTTAATGTAGAAAATTATATCACAACGTTTTTTGAATATCAATATTTTATTGAGTAAAATGATGCACTTTTTTGAGCAAATTTTGTTATATTCAAGACAAAAACATTTTTCGTCTATATGCTCATATAAATTCGGGTTTATAGAGTAGAATATTCAATTAATATCGTAGGGGCGACCATCGGTCGTCCGCGAAAATTCTGCTTAATTCAACGGACGCGCAATGCGCGCCCCTACGGACAAGATTCAGGCAACTGCGTAGGGGATGACATGCTCGACGTCCCGTTGAACCACACAGAATTTCGGGACTTGTGCAAAACCAAAGAACCCTACAAACCTGAATTTACGTAATTGTTTTTCAGTACTTGACAAGCGGAGAGATTTGAATTATACTATCAAAAAGAACAAATGTTCGAGAAAGGCGGGCTTTGGCAATGGATGTTTATGAATCCTATCCGAAATATAACGGACTGCGATATTCACTCAGAATAGTCGAAAGAAGCGACTGCGATGATTTGTTGCAGGTGTATTCGGATATCAAATCAGTTCCGCTTTTTAACAGCGATAATTGTTACGGCGATGATTTTCACTATACCACAAAAGAAGAGATTATGAATGCAATCGATTTCTGGCTTGACAAGTACAATTGTAGGGAATTCGTAAGATGGTCTGTTGTTGACAACACAAAAAAAGAGGTTGTCGGTACAATAGAAATGTTTCACCGTGATGCAGACGATGCATTTACAAATTGCGGATTGCTTCGCCTTGATTTGAGGAGCGACTATGAATTTTCAACCGAAATCATAAAAATTCTCCGTCCGTTGTTGAATGTGGCTTTTTCATGGTTCGATTGTGACAAAGTTGCCACAAAGGCAATTCCTGAGGCGGCTGAGAGAATTAACGCTTTGAAAAGCTTAGGTTTCGGGAAGTCTGACGAAAAGCTTATTGGTCACAACGGGACTGAATACGGTGACTATTATGTTTGCCGTAAAACCGTACCGGTATGGGAGAATCCGCCGCCACTATTGAAAGAAGATGAAGAACTTTTTGATAAAATTCTCTATAAAGAATTACGTTTTCATCCAAGCTCATATGAAAACGATCCGTTTTTGCCGTTCTCCCTGAACCGACCGTTTGCGGTGTATGATATTTCCGGGATGTCTGATGAACAGATAGACTTGCTTTATGAACTTGCACCTACAGCTATAGTGAGCTGTTTGGAGAAAGGACACAAGATTTTTTCACATGATTGGAACCACAATCTGTTTTTATATGATCCGCGCAATCCTGAAAACTGTTCAGGCTGGCACGAGTGGTGGGTTCGGTTTAACGAAGAGGGTATAGCACACTTTGCGGACTTTTTCCCTGACGGTGATTACTATTTTCATATTGAAAAATACGGGCGGTTCGGATATCTGTCACATCCTTGGCGTGAAGAAGTCTGGATTTTCGGTGACAACCTGTTAAACGAGTTTGAAAAAATATATGAGCAGATAGGTTTTAAACCGAAGGCTGTTCTGAAACAATCATAAATCGTCAATAACACTTTCCTTTGGGGAGAGTGTTATTTTTATTGCTTTTAAAAAAGAATTATGATATTCTTTTCTCAGGTGATATAAATGAGTTTAAAGAATAAAATCAGATTTAAAAACGGCAAATTAAAGGTTATGCAGATTTCCGATCTGCAGGATACAAAAAATACAAGTGTTGATACACTTAACTTTGTTGACGATGCAATCGCAAAGGTAAAACCTGATTTTATAATTATAACAGGTGACCAGCTTGATGTTGTCGGGCTGTGGGGCAAAGGCGAAAAGGCAGAGAGAAATGTAGAAACTGCAATCCGCAGACTTTTCAGCGCAATCGAAAAGCATAACATTCCGTATGTTCTTACTTTCGGCAACCACGACCGCGAAACAGGTGTTCCGAACGAAAAGCAGGCTGAAATTTACGCAACACTTAAAAACTGCATCTGCTTTGACGATATTAATGACGGCAGACCTGATGTCGGTACCTTCAATGTTCCCGTGCTTTCGACGGACGGAAAGAGAATCCCTCTGAACTTTTTTGTAATGGACACCCATTCAAAAACAAAGGGTGTCGGATTTGAGGGTGTGAACGATGAACAGCTTGACTGGTACAGAAACGTCGGTGAAAAACTGAAAGCAGAAAATGGCGGTCAGTTTGTTCCGTCAATGGTATTCCAACATATCCCTGTAAGCAACATTATGGAACTTTTCAAGGAGGTACCAAAAGGCACAAAGGGTGCGGAATGTGACTTCGTAAAGGGAAATAAAAAGTATTGGGTTCTTGATGAAGAAAAGCTTTTCCACAATTATACATACGGCGAAACCCCGTCAATGACTCTCGGCACAAAACAGTTTGATGCAATGAAGGCTCAGGGCGATGTTTTTGCGATGTATTTCGGACACGACCACTACAATTCATTTGCAGGTAAGGTTGACGGAATAGACCTCGGCTATTGTCCCGGTATGGGCTACAACAGCTACGGTACAAAACACAGAGCGTTCCGTGTTTTTGAGTTTGATGAGAATGATGTGAAAAATTACAAGACTTATTCTCTAAATTCAAAGGAGTGCGGAAGCAAAACAAATGCAGCACCTTTCAAAAATGCTTTTTCCTATTGGTCACCGTGTAATCCGTCCGCGGCCGGTCCGTTTGCGGCAAAAATCCTTTCGGTATTGATACCGACTGTTGTTGCACTTGTTCTTGTTTATAAGTTTGTAAGTGCAGATTTCGTTAGGGGATTCTTGTTCGGACTCGTTGATTTCGGTTTGCTGTACGGTGTTATATCCTTTGTTGCAAATAAAATTATACGAAATATATTAACTAAAAAATAATGAGGTGTGTACTATGAACGAAGTAATGAAAACAATTCTAAAAAGACAGACAATCCGCGAGTACAAACCTGAGCAGATTACGGACGAACAGCTTGATGCGCTTATGCAGGCAGCACTCCGGGCACCGAGTGGCAGGAACGGTCAGCCGTGTCACGTGCGTTTTGTTCAGAATGCAGAAATGCTGAGGGAAATGAACGTTGATTTTAAAGAGCTTGTCGGTTACGACACGCCTGCATACACACGCTGGGATACTAACCCTGTTTACCACAATGCACCGACCTTCATCGTTCTTTTTGCCGAAGGTGAAAGCTATATGGACGGCGGAATTATGTGTGAAAACATCTGTATTGCCGCAGAGGGTATGGGTCTCGGAACTTGCATAATCGCAAGCGTAGGCGCACTTTTTGCAGACGGCAACGAGCAGGGTAACAAGTGGAAACGTGCCTGGGATATTCCCGAAGAGTACAAATTCCTTATCGCAATCGCAGTCGGATATCCCGATGAAAAACCCGAAATGAAGCCAAGATTTGAGGATAGAATCAAGGTTATCAAATAAGGAGAATGACGATGCTTAAATCAATTTTTTCGTTTTTTATGTCACTCATAATTTCCCTTTGTGTGGCTCTTGATATTCCGTGCTATCCGATGGGAGAAAAGCTTGATCTTGATAAGTTTGAACTCACTTTTGAGGATAATTTTGACACCGAGCTTGACCGCAGCGTGTGGTCAGGGCATTATCAGTACGGCAACACAACCGAAGCACGTAAGGGCAGCTACTGGAATCAGTATCTTGCAGAAACAAAGGATGGCAACCTTGTGATTCCCGTTGTCTATCTTGAGGACGGTATGGGCGGTAAAGGTGCAGGCTGGTACACCGCAGGTATAGACACGGACTCTGATTCTCCCAATGGCTTCAGCCAGAAATACGGCTACTTCGAATGCAGATGCATCCTCCCGAAGGGTTCTGACATCTGGAGTGCATTCTGGCTTATGAATGACGGCGTTTATGAAGTCGGTAACGACGGCATGGACGGTACAGAAATCGATATTTTCGAAAGTGACTGTTACGGCGATTTTATGGAGAATGCGATAACTTCAAACCTCCATTTCGACGGCTACGGTGACGCACATCAGAAGCACGGCGCAACGAAATTCCTTCTCAAAAACAACCCGTACGAGGAGTTCAACACATACGGTCTTGAATGGAATGAAAACGAATACATCTTCTACATCAACGGTGTTGAAACATTCCGTACAGACTTTGGCGGTGTTAGTCAGAATGAAGAATATCTTATTCTTTCTGTTGAAATGAAGGGTGAAAACGGTATCCCGAACGAAAGAGAAAACGTACCTGCGGAGGGCGCAGAATTCATCGTTGATTACGTAAAGGCTTATCAGTATAAATAACGAAAAACTCCAAGATGCATAAAACATCTTGGAGTTGCTTTTTTTATTTGATTCCGCAGATTTTTCTTAAGGGTTTAACCGAAATAAGAATACAGGTCATAACAATTGTGATAACTGTTTCGGGCAACATAAACGTTGCATTGTAGATAAGCGAGTAAATAATACTCAAGGTGTTGCCCGAATATGTCGCAAGTATTTCTGCGCCGTAGCTCGCACCGCCGCCTTCTTCAAAAAACCACTCTGCATATGTTCCGAAAAGGATATAGCCCGAGAGGAAATGTGAAATATATTTCAATATACAGGCAAAGAAAGTGCCGAGACCAAATGAAAGCGGAGGATTTTTGATGATTTTTTTGAAAACTCCTCCGAGACCGAGCATTGCACCTGCAACAATGTAGTCAAGCATCGCGCAGAGTATTACCTGATACCACGCAAAGCCTGCCGTTGCACCCGAAACGCCGAAAAGGGCCTGGAGTACACCGTAGACCAGACCTGCTGAAAGTCCCCACTTGACTCCGTAAGCATAGCCGACAAAAATAATCGGCACAAAGCTGAAAAGTGTGACCGAGCCGCCATAGGGAAGCTCGCTGAACTTGATAAATGAAAGCACGGTTGACATCGCAACCATAATTCCGCTGACCGTGAGCTTCATTGTGTTGTCGCTCATTTTATTTGTTTTTTGATTGCTCATAAAATTTTAAAACTCCTTTACTGACTTTTATCAATCAACAGAAGTGCCGTTTCAGGCGGAATTAACCCGACACCTGAAACAATAATGCAAAACGCTTTTACTGCTCCCCGGGTGAGCTATAAAAACGGAAAACGCTCGGTTTGCAAGACCGAGCGTAAAGTTTTTGTATAACAATATCTTCCTACGTCGGCATTATCCGCATCAGGTTAAAGGGTATAATCTCAGCCGACTGAAAAGTCAGCACCCCTGTATTTGGTTTTGTCTAATCATACAACGACAATTTTAATTTGTCAACAAAAATTTTTACTTGTTCCAGAATTTTCTGTCGAGCGAACGGTACTGGATTGCTTCTGCGATGTGGTTGACTTCGATAATTTCTGAAGCATCAAGGTCTGCAATCGTTCTTGCAACACGTAGAATTTTATCGTAAGCACGAGCCGAAAGACCGAGCTTGTCAAAGGACATCTGAAGCATCTTCATCGCGGCTTCCGAAGCAACGCAGAATTCTCTTGTCATTGCCGCGTTCATCTGTGCGTTGCAGTTTGCGCTTGTGCCTTTCAGTCTTTCGTGTTGAATCTGCCTTGCTTTTTCAACTCTTTCGCGGATTTTTTCTGAAGGCTCACCTTTATGAGTGTCGGAAAGCTTTTCAAAATCAACGGGTGGTACTTCAATATGAATGTCAATTCGGTCAAGAAGCGGACCGCTGACCTTTGAAAGATATCTTGAGGCCGCACCCTCACGGCAGGTACATTCCCTCACAGGATGGCCAAAGTATCCGCACGGGCAGGGGTTCATCGCACACACAAGCATAACCGAACAGGGATAACTCGATGTTCCTGCGGCTCGTGAAATAGTAATCTTTCCGTCCTCAAGAGGCTGGCGCATAATTTCCATTGACTGTCTTGAAAATTCAGGCAATTCGTCAAGGAAAAGGACGCCGTTATGTGCAAGCGAAAGTTCACCCGGCTTCGGTACAGCACCGCCGCCTGAAAGTCCCATTGTTGAAACAGTGTGGTGCGGTGAACGGAAAGGACGTGTTGTTATAAGCTGTGACCTGCCCTTAAGAGCACCTGCAACGGAATAAATTTTGGTTGTTTCAAGGCTTTCCTCAAAAGTCATTGAAGGCAGAATGGACGGTATTCTTTTTGCAAGCATACTTTTGCCTGTACCCGGACTGCCGATCATAAGCGTATTGTGTCCGCCCGCAGCCGCAACCTCGAGCGCACGTTTTGCCTCATACTGTCCCTTTACATCTGCAAAATCAGGCATATACAAAAATTCGTCTTCGTTGTTGTCAACGGATGGTACGGCAGGTTGGATTTTGTAAAGATCTCTGAAATGGTCAATAACCTGCATAACGCTGTTAACGGGAAGCACGTTGATTCCCTCAACAACAGCTGCTTCGTTTGCATTCACTTCGGGAACAAAAACGCTGTGAAATCCGTTCTGCTGTGCGCTGATTACCATCGGGAGTACGCCGTTGATGTGACGGATTTTACCGTCAAGCGAAAGCTCACCGAGGAAAGCGTAACCGTCTGTGTTTGCACCGAGCTGACCTGAGGCGAGAAGGAGAGTTATAAATATCGCAAGGTCGTAAATCGGACCTTCCTTACGTCTGTCTGCAGGAGCGAGGTTGACCGTAATTCTGCTTACGGGGAAGTTAAAACCGCAATTCTTGATTGCTGAATGAACTCTGTCACGTGATTCGCTGACGGCTGAATCGGGCAGACCGACAACGTCAAATCTTGGCAATCCCGAGGAAATATCAGCTTCAACCGTAACGGGGAAAACCTCCATTCCGAATGTGCCCAAACTGCTGACTCTTGCAAACAAAACACTCACCTCTGACTTTTTAATAAAAACATTAAACCAAATTTATGCAAGTTTTTCAAGTAATTTACTTTATTTTTGTATTTGATTATTGTATAATATCATAGAATAGGTGTAATTTAGCCGTTTAGTATTTGAAAAGGAGAATTTATTATGCTTAAAAACATTCCCTCAGTGCTTTCGCCTGAGCTTCTTAAAACACTTATGGAAATGGGTCACGGCGATTATCTTGTAATCGGTGACGGCAATTTCCCTGCAGCAACAAATGCAAAGCGCCTCATCCGTTGCGACGGTCACGGTGTGCCTGAAATTCTTGATGCTATCCTTAAGCTTATGCCGCTTGATACATACGTTGAAAATCCAGTTGGTCTTATGGATAACGGCGACCCCGAAAACCGTCCCGAAATCTGGGCAGTTTACAAGGACATCATCGAAAAGAACGAAGGCGACAAGGGTATCGAGCTTGTTGAACGTTTTGATTTCTACGATAAGGCAAAGGGTGCATTTGCGATCATCGCAACAGGTGAAACTGCAATTTATGCAAACATTATTCTTCAAAAGGGTGTTGTAATCAATGACTAAGAGAGTTCTTGCTTTTGACTTCGGTGCTTCAAGCGGACGAGCAATCATCGGTTGCTTTGACGGCGAGAAAATCACACTTGAAGAGGTTCACCGTTTTTCAAACGACCCCGTAAGCGTCGGCGGTACGGTTTATTGGGACGTGCTTCGTCTTTTCTACGAGATTAAGCAGGGTATCATCAAGGCACGTATGGCAGGCGGTTTTGATAGTATCGGTATTGACACCTGGGGCGTTGACTTCGGTCTTATCGACGCTGAAGGTAAGCTTATGGAAAACCCGATTCACTACCGTGATGCAAGAACGGTCGGTATGGTTGACGAAGCTTTCAAAACAATGCCTAAGGAGAAAATCTACGGAATAACTGGTATCCAGTTTATGGAGCTCAACACATTGTTCCAGTTGATTTCACTTAAAAAGAACAGACCGTGGATGCTTGAAAGAGCAGACAAAATGCTCTTTATGCCTGACCTTTTTGCCTATATGCTCACGGGTAAGATGTGTGCTGAGTATTCAATCGCATCTACATCACAGATAATTGACCTTGAAACACAGAGCTGGTCAAAGGAGCTTCTTGATGCTTTCGGTATCAAAGAGGATATCTTTGCTCCGCTTGTAAAGCCGGGCACAGTTCTCGGAATGCTCACTCCCGAAATCTGCGAGGAGTGCGGTGTTGAACCCGTTCCCGTAATCTCTGTCTGCGGTCACGATACACAGTCGGCAATAACATCCGTTCCCTGTGAGGACGGCAAATTCGCTTTCCTTTCAAGCGGTACGTGGTCACTTTTCGGCACAGAGCTTGAAAAGCCGATTGTCAACGAAACTTCACTTAATATCAACATCACAAACGAGGGCGGATTCGACGACACAGTCGGATTCCTTAAGAATATCATCGGCTTGTGGCTGATTCAGGAAAGCAGACGTCAGTGGCAGCGTCAGGGCGAGGATTATTCCTACGCAGACCTTGAAAAGCTTGCTCTTGCGGCTGAGCCGTTCAAATGCTTCATCGACCCCGATGCTCCAGAGTTTGTACCTCACGGAAACATCCCGAAGCGTGTTCAGGACTTCTGTGAAAAGACAGGACAGTACGTTCCGCAGACTGTCGGCGAGATTATGCGTTGCATCTACGAAAGTCTTGCAATGAAATATAAGCTCACTTTCGAAAAACTCTGCGAATGCACAGAACGTGATTACCCCGTAATCCACGTTATCGGCGGCGGCACAAAGGACACTCTTCTTTGTCAGCTTACGGCAAACTCATGTAACCGTACCGTCAAGGCAGGTCCGATTGAAGCAACTGTTATGGGTAACGTTGCTGTTCAGTTGATGTCCGACAAATCGGTTGCAGACATCAGCGAAGCAAGAAAGATTGTCGCAAATTCTTCCGAGCTCAAGACATATATTCCTGCAGAAGTTAATAAGTGGGAAGATGCATATCAGGATTTCCTGAAAATTGTGAAATAAAAACCAAACCGAAAGGTTTGAAATATAATAAATTAATCTGAAAGGATGATATCATATGGCAGAAAACAGATTCATCGGCGATTATCCCGTAATCGGTATTCGTCCGGTAATTGACGGCAGAAGAGGACCTCTTAAGGTTAGAGAGGGTCTTGAAGATCAGACAATGGGTATGGCAAAGGCTGCTAAGAAGCTTTTCGAGGAAAACCTCAGATACTCAAACGGCGAACCCGTTAAGGTTGTTATCGCGGACACAACAATCGGCCGCGTTGCAGAAGCTGCAGCTTGCGCTGAAAAATTCAAGAAAGAGGGCGTTATGATTACTCTTTCTGTAACACCTTGCTGGTGCTACGGTTCAGAAACCATGGATATGGACCCGATGACAATCAAGGGTGTATGGGGCTTCAACGCTACAGAGCGTCCGGGTGCTGTTTACCTTGCATCAGTTCTTGCTGCTCACGCACAGAAGGGTCTTCCCGCATTCGGCATCTATGGCCATGATGTTCAGGAAGCTGACGAATCAGAAAACATTCCTGCAGACGTTGAAGAAAAGCTTCTTCGCTTCGCTCGTGCTGCAGTTGCAGTTGCTACAATGAAGGGTAAGTCATATCTCCAGATTGGTTCAATCTGTATGGGTATCGCAGGCTCATCAATCGACCCGAACTTCCTTGAGGAGTATCTCGGTCTCCGCGTTGAGTCAGTTGACGAGGTAGAAATCATCAGACGAATGACAGAAGGCATCTACGATGAGGCTGAGTTCCAGAAGGCTCTCAAGTGGACAAAGGAAAACTGCAAGGAAGGCTTCGACAAGAACCCCGAGTTCGTAAGAAAGTCAGACGAGCAGAAGGAAAAGGATTGGGAATTCGTTGTTAAGATGATGGTTATCATCAAGGATCTTATGAACGGCAACAAGAATCTTCCTGAAGGCTGTGAGGAAGAAATGGTTGGTCATAATGCTATTGCAGCAGGTTTCCAGGGTCAGCGTCAGTGGACAGACTTCTATCCGAATGCTGACTTCGCAGAAGCTCTTTGTAACACATCGTTCGACTGGAACGGCGCTCGTGAGCCATACATCCTTGCAACAGAAAATGACGTTCTCAACGGTATCTCAATGCTCTTTATGAAGTTACTTACAAACAGAGCTCAGATGTTTGCAGACGTTCGTACATACTGGTCAACAGACGCTGTTAAGCGTGTAACAGGCTACGATCTTGAAGGCAAGGCTAAGGAAGCTGACGGCTTCATCCACCTTATCAACTCAGGTGCTTGCTGTCTTGATGCTTGCGGTGAAGTTAAGGACGAAAACGGCAACGCTCTTATCAAAGAGTGGTACAATATGACTCAGGAAGACATCGACGCTTGTAACAAGGCAACAGAATGGTGTCCTGCAGATAACGGTTACTTCCGTGGCGCAGGTTACTCTTCACGCTTCCTTACAAAGGCTGAAATGCCTGCAACAATGATCAGGCTTAACCTCGTTAAGGGTCTCGGTCCTGTTGTTCAGATCGCTGAAGGTTACACAGTAGCACTTCCTGATGATGTTTCAGACACAATCTGGAAGAGAACAGACTACACATGGCCGTGCACATGGTTTGCTCCGAGATGCACAGGCGAAGGTCCGTTCAAGTCAGCTTATGACCTTATGAATCATTGGGGTGCAAACCACGGTGCAATTTCTTACGGTCATATCGGTGCTGACATCATTACACTTTGTTCAATGCTCCGTATCCCTGTAACACTCCACAACGTTCCTGACGAGAAGATCTTCCGTCCGGCTTGCTGGAATGCATTCGGCACAAAGGATCTTGAAGCAGCAGACGTAAAGGCTTGCGAAGTTTACGGCCCGCTTTACAAATAAGATTCAATAAAATTAAATCACAGTTATGCCGGGTGTTCACTGCGAACATCCGGCAGTTTTTTGAGTTAAAGCAACGGTTAAAAATCTCGTTTTGCGGAAGGCAATCTGCTTGACACCGATATGCGTGATAGGATATAATCAAAATGCAAGTAAAACAATGGGAGATTGCTTGAAAAAGGAGTCGGTGATGTTGTTGGAGAATATCAGCAATAAAATGCTGAAAACGGGCACAAAAGAATTTGCAATATTTGATATAGTGAAGATAATTCTGTCTTTTTTTGTGGTGTGTATTCACACGGGTATAGGTGATGCTTCAGCCAAGATGAATTTGTATTTTTTACAGGGTCTTTTCCGTGTTGCAGTGCCGGTATTTTTTTTCTTGGCAGGATATTTTTTGTTCAATAAGTTTCCTGAAGAAAAGGTTATGAGCGAAAAAAGTCGTGAAACAGTGAAAAAATATTTTTTCAGAATATTTTTTATGTACATAGTATGGAGTTTGTTTTATCTTGTTCTTGTGCAGATTCCTGAATGGATAAAAAACGGTGTTGGCTTAAAAGATTTGCTCATATACATTGAGTATGCAACTGTAAGGGGTGACAGTTATCTGCATTTATGGTATCTTTCGTCCTTGTTCACGGGTATAGCACTTATTTTTCTTGCACGCAAATGGTTCAGTATGAAAGGTACGCTGATAATTTCACTTGTGTTTTTTGTGATGGGGCTTCTTTTACAACCGTATTACTTTTTGGTGAAACCGATTGTAGAGGGTGTTTCTGCAATGAACTGGTTAATGTATAATATTTTTAACCGTTTTATCGGAGGGCCGAGGTGCGGACTGTTTTTCGGGTTCGTTTATGTTGCGTTAGGTGCTTATTTCGCTGAACATAAAAAAGTTCTGAGCCGTGGCGTAAGCTTTATCGGTCTGTTGTTTTCCTTTGCCTTGTCTATGGCTGAAATTACGCTTATTAATAATAATTGGTCATGGGACGGAGGTACTTACGGTGCTTTACAGTTGTCTCACATACCGTTGGTAATTTTTTTGTTCTGCTTTTTGTGTTCTTTCAAAAATGTGAATATAAAACATTCAAAAGAAGTCAGAACAGTTTCAACTCTGGTGTATCTGATACACCCTGCCGTAATCTGCTTAGTGCAGTTGCTTCCGTTTTACAAGAAACTGAACGGATATCTTTTTGTTTCGGGTATAATTGTATTTTTGTTGAGCGTTGCAGTTGCACTCATCTGGTTAAAAGTGGAGAAAAACAAGATGTTTGCATTTTTGAAAAAAATAAGATAAATTAATAACACAATATACTATCAGACAGAGGTAATGCGAGCAATGTTCGCATTACTTCTGTTTTTGTCGGTGCACACTACATAAATTAGCAACGTTATTTGTCTTATTGATATTGAAAAAAACATCAGATAATGGTATACTATTTTAATGAATAAAAGTATATTTTTATTCATGTTCTGTGAATCTTGTGCTGTTTTTTACGGAACCATAATTTATTCTCCTGCGAACAGCCATTTCGGATCAGTATTCGTAGGGTACAAAGTGGTTTTGAAAATGTGTGTAGGAAGTGTGACGGAGTGAAGAAAGTTTTATTTGTAATACCTACCCTCGGTAACGGCGGAGCAGAAAAAAGCTTCATCTCTATGCTAAGAAATTTAAGCTCAGATAAATATCAGGTTGATGTTTTTGCCATACGCCCGACAGGACTTATTGCCGATATGCTTCCTGATTATGTAAATCTCATTCCGCTGCCTCAGGATGTTGTCGATTTCAAAGAGAACGTGAAAAATTCATGCCTGAAGTTTTTAAAAAAAGGCAGAGTTAGCACAATGTTAAATCGTTTGATGTTTTTCTATACTTTGGCAAAATATCATAAAACAAACGAAGCAGAACAGCGTGTATTTAAATATTATAAAAGTGTTTTTGAAAATTATTTCGGGCGTTATGATGTTGCCGTAAGTTATCTTGAAAAAACGACCAATTACCTCGTTTCCGAAATAATTGATGCGGCTATAAAGGTCGGATATTATCACAGTGATTATAACAAGCTGAAGCTTAACAATGAGCTTGAAAAAAAGCTGATAAGAAATCTTGATTATCTCGTTACGGTTTCGGATAACTGTGCCGATATATTAAAAGCTTCTTTGCCCGAATACGCAGAAAAGGTAAGGGTTATTGAAAATATCATTTCAAGAAAAGCTCTTCGTGAGCAAGCGAAAGAAGAAAATCCGTTCAGTGATGGTTTCGACAGTGTCAGAATTGTTACGGCTGGCAGGGTTTCACACGAAAAAGGACCTGATATCGCAGTTGAAACTTGCCGTATTCTTAAGGAAAAGGGATACGATGTCAGATGGCATCTCGTCGGCAAGGTTGATGATGAAACGGTGATTTCTCTTGCAGAGAAATACGGGCTTTCCGAAAACGTCATTTTTGAAGGATTGCTTACGAATCCGTATAAATTTATGTATCATTGCGATATTTACGTTCAGCCTTCGAGGTTTGAGGGGAAAAGCATAGCGATTGAAGAGGCGAAAGCTCTCGGTGTACCTGTAGTTACCTCAGCTTTCACGACGGCTTTTTCACAGATAGAGCAGAATAAAACGGGAATCGTTGCAGACGAAATTTCGGCAGAAGCAATAGCGGAAAAAATCGAGCTTTTGATTAACGATAAAGAATTATACGGCGAAATAAAACGAAATCTTGAAAATTATCAATCAAATGAAGACGAAATTCTGAAGTTAGAAAAAATATTTGATGAAGAAGATGATTTGCATTGAGACCGATTAAAGAAATTCTTTCCGAAGAGTTTTGGAATATTGCGTTCAGAGAAACTGAAGAAAATGATTTTGCATTTATAAATAAGAACAGAACGTTTAATTCCTTGCGGGAAAGCAAGCGTTACTGGTATGCAGATCCTTTTTTGTTCAGATATAAGGAAGATATCTGGCTGTTTGTAGAGGCTTTTGACAATAAGACGGAAAAAGGCGTTATCGCCTGTATGAAATATGTGAATGGTGAATTTACAAATCCCGAAGTCGTGTTGGAAGAAAATTTCCATTTGTCGTATCCTTATGTTTATGAAGAAAACGGCGAAGTTTATATGATGCCTGAAACAATGGAAGAAGGCTGCATACAAATATATAAAGCAGAAGATTTTCCTAAAAAATGGGTAAAACATAAAACGCTTATTAAGCTTGAAAATGCGGTTGATACAGTCATTTGCGGTGATAAACTTATAACATCGGTTGTAACTGATAGCTATGAAAAAAGAGTCGATGCAGATGTTTACGATATCAACACAGGAAAATATATTCAATCATTGCATAAAAACAGTCAGCACGCACGTGGCGCAGGAAAAATATTTTTTGCAGAAGGCAAAAATATAAGACCTGCTCAGGATTGTACGAACGGAGTGTACGGAGCCGGTCTTGTTTTTTACAGTATAGAAGAAAAAGAAGAAAGCTTTAGCGAAGAACAGGTTTATACTCTCGTTCCTGAAGATTTTAACGTCAGAAGCAAGAGCGTTGAGGGTGTACACACTTATGCGAGAGCAGGTAATTTAGAGATCCTTGATTTTAAATGCAAAAGATTTAACCTCAGGAGGATTTTATGGATAATACAGAAAAAACTCTGATTGAGAATTATGCCGTCGTAATCGGCGATTGGCATTTTAATTCATTGGGGATGATAAGAAGCCTTGGTGAAAAAAATATTCCTGTTATCTATATAAATTTATCTGACGGCGGGTACGGCGAAAGCAGCAAGTATACTTATAAAACCTATCATTCAGGCGAAAAAGAGCATGATATCGTTGAAACGCTTTTAAAGGTTCTTGAAGAGAATAGGGGAAAACCGGTAATATTCACAGCTTGCGACAAGGCGGCGATTGCCTTGGACAGAAGATATGACGATTTAAAGGACAAGTGCTTTTTGCCGAATCTCAAGGGAAAAGCTGCTGAGTATATGAATAAAGAAAATATGTGCAAGGCAGCTAAAAATGCAGGGTTTATTGTTCCGAAAACTGCGACGATAGATTTTGATGAAAGCTTCAAAGAAAAGGTTAGGTCTTTCGGATTTCCTTGTATCCTAAAACCTGTCTTGAGCGTTGAGGGAAGCAAGTCTGATATACAGATCTGCAACAACGCAGAGGATCTGGAAAAGGTTTATGATTTTCTGTCAGAATCAGAAGAGAATTATTCAAGGATATTGATTCAGAAGTTCATCGACGGCAAAAAAAAGCAAATGATGGAGTACGGTGGTTGTAAAGTAGTGGATGAACCCGTTCAGGTATACGGTCAGTTGGAGAAAATAAGAGAGTATCCTGTCGATAAGGGCAGCACGAGCTATGCCGTTGTGAAAAAGGAAATAACACATTTTGAAAAATGTGTCCTTGACAAAATGCTTGAGGCTGTCGGATACGAAGGACTTTTTGACCTTGAAATCCTGCTCGTTGATGATATACCGTATTTTATTGAAATCAACTTCAGAAACGGTGCAATTGCTTATGCTTTCACAAAAGCAGGCTTCAATATTCCGTATATTTGGTACAGTTCTGTTCTCGGAAAAGATTTCAGTGAGCCTGAAATAAAGGAAACTGTTCTGATGTGCGAGAGGGATGACCTCAACCACGTTACAGATAAAAATATCGGTATAATGAAATGGCTGAACGATGTCAGGAAAACGGATGTTTTCATGGTTTACAATAAAGAAGATCCGCAGCCGTTCATCAATGCTTATAATAAGGTCGTCAATACGGCATTTTCAATAATCTCAAAAGTTTAACGGGAGGATTTTATGTTCAGAGAAATTAAATCATTTGTCCTGCACAATACTTTCAAGGCGTTCATTTCTGCTGAAACAGCAGTCAAAAAAATGGGCGGCGGAAAGCTTGTAAGCAACATTTTTGATGTTGAGCCGAAGTATGTCGGCAGCAGTGTCAGAATTCTTAAGGAAACCGATGATACTACCTACATAGCAAAGTACGATGCAAAGGGCAGAATTGATAATAATAATTTCAAAATTATGGTCACGACAGACCTTCATTTATGGGATGAGAAGCCTCTCATAAACAAGTCACTTGATATGCTTGCCCGTCATCTTGCAGCTGAAAAGCCTGATTTGCTGCTCATCACGGGTGACGCAATCCTTACCGATTACCAGCAGCTTGACTGCATTCAGTTTGGCAGATTTATGGAAAAAGCTGGCATTTATTGGGCATACTGCTTCGGCAATCACGAGGCAAGAGCAGAAAAGGAATTTCATAAATACTTTATGCTTAAGAATATTGAAAGCTTCCCGCATTGTCTTTCAAAGTTCGGTGATCCTGAACTTTTCGGCTTCGGAAACTTCAAGATAAATATTATGAATGCTGATAACACAATCAAGCAGAGTATATTTATGTTCGACTCAGGCCGTGATGCAATTCCCGAACACTGTGAGGCTCACGGAGTTCAGACTGACCTTAAAGGATATGACTTCATCAAGCAGGGTCAGATTGATTGGTATAAGAACAGCATAAAAGAGCTTGAGGCTGAGTACGGAAAGTTCAAATCAATGGTGCTTATGCATATTCCGATCAAGGAATATGAGGAGGTTGCAAAGCCTGACGGAAACGGCAACTATATTCCGACGGGTGAGGCTGAAATTCTTTTCGGTGAAATGCGTGAAGATGTCGGCTCATCTGCATATAACAGCGGTCTCTTCGATGCTATTCAGGAGCTTGGCAGCACGAATGCCGTATTCTCAGGTCACGACCACCTCAACGATTTCTGTGCACTGTATAAAGGAGTTTATCTTGTTTATGCACAGTGCAACGGATATAATACATACACAGCAGGCGAGAGATTCGGCTGGCCCGAAGAAAAATGGGTTCAGGGCGTTACAATGGTTAACGTTGCGAAGGACGGATCACTCACATTCAGACAAAGATTTAACAGAGACTACCTGTAGAGTATCGTCAACAATCCGAACCTACCCGAAAGCGAGCCTTTTCAGCGCTTTTCGGTGTTTCGGATTTGAAAGGCGTCAGCCTGTCGGCATCCTCAACAACCAAAAATCATCTGAAAATTCTCAGCTTTCGGGTCGAGTTTTTTGACAATCCAAGGCAACAACGGCAAATCTTTGAAGATTTACCGGTATTTAAATATAAAAGTGGCGGAAAAATCTGAAAAATACGGTTCGGGTTATTGCCGACACTCTAAAGAAAGGAAAGGTGCGAAGTGAAACCTTATATCTTAAAACCACACCTTACAAGAAAAATTACATTTATGAAAAAGGACGATGCCCGTGTACCGCAGGCTCTTTTTGAGACTGTGAATGTGGCTCCCGACCTTAAGGGCTTCCCGTATCCTCTTCCGTCAAAGAAGAGTGATTACACCTGCTTTGCTGAGGGCGATAACGGTGTAATCTGGTACGGTGCCAAAACAGGCCTTACACGTTATGATGCAAAAGCTGAACGTCCTGAAGATATCATTATGTTCTTCAGTGCTCACAAGCATCTTGATGATGACGAAGTTAAGGCAATCCTTCCCGAAGGCGATAACGTTTGGGTTCTTAACGGTGAAGACAGCGTTTCTTACATCGAGATGATTATGCTCACTTGTGAAGAGCGTGGCGACCTTCTCCGTGAAGAGTCACATAAGTATGTTATGCGTCGCGGTATGATCTGCCATATGAATACAACAGAACCGAAGAATATTGAAACAGCTCTCGGCTATACTTCCTGCGACAACGACGGTACATTTACCGCTGACCATTTTGTTGGTGAAGTTTTCAGATATGCTGTTCTCAAGCGTGAACTCGGTGCTGACCACCCCAAGACAATCGAAGCAAGAAAGTTTGCAACGCTTACTTCGGAAGCAATGCTTCTTCTTACATATGTTCACGGCAGAGATGAAGGATTCATCGCACGTTCTTATCACGTAACAGGTGAACCTCTTCCCGATGACGGCCATTTCTATCAGTGGAACGGTGATGTTGCAACCTGCTGCGAAACTAACGAATCAAAGAAAACCGGCAGAGTGGGTGAGCAGGTGCCCTGCACACACCCGATTCCTGACAGACTTGCAAAGCTTTACCGTGACCTCGGTTATACCGATGACGATATTGCATACAAGGCAGACACAAGTAGCGACGAGGTAACAAACCACTTCCTCCACTACCGCCTTGCACACGATATCCTCGGCGAAGATGATCCTGAGCTTGATGAGCTTATCAAGGATTCCTGCCGCAGAACGATGACTCATATCATCAACGGTAAGTTTGAATTCCTTGAGCATTCAGGCAAGCCGACAACCTGGGCAAAATGGAGCAAACGCTATTTCGCACAGGCAGGTTCAGGCTATGTTGACGCTCCGCTTAATGCAGCAGAACTTCTTATGTACCTTAAGGTTACAATGCACGTAACGGGCGAAGAGGGGCTTTGGAAAGAAACTTATGATGCTCTTATCGCAGACGGTTACGCAGAGCTTTCAACAAAGCACTTTGACCGCTTCTTCCACGGTGCAATGAGCGTTGGCGCATCTCCCGAAGAAGATCTTATGTACGGCGATAATCTTCTTGCACTTGCAACATTCTGGATGCTTTGTACTCTTGAAGAAGACGAAGAGCTTCTCGCAACATACCGCAAATCATTCAAGTCATGGTCAAGCACACTTCTTCGTGAGGTGCAGCCGGGTTATGCATTCCCGATGCTCGCAGGTTGTCCTGATATCGAGCTTGATTTCGAAAGAATGGCAGATTGGTTCTACCGCCACGAAATCACACGTCACGCGGCACTTGTACGTCTTGAACGTCACGACGTACCCGTTAAGAGACTTCGCCACGGTGCAGATGTTGATAAAGAAATGTCAGTTCTTCTTATGCCGGACGAGCGTTCAACTGAAAAATTTGACCGTAACCCGTTCCAGTATCTTATAAGAAGTGATTCAAGAAACTCTCATTATGAGGGATGCTACCCGTACACATTCGCTTACTGGGCAGGTAGATACTACGGCTTTATTGCAGAGGAGGGACAGAAATGAGCAAAATTGCAGTTTTAAATGAATTCAGCATCGAGGCTGTAAGAGATGCACTTCAGAAGCTTGACGATTTCAAAAAGCTTATCGTAAACGGTCTTACCGCTTTTGAACTTAATGAGCTTGAAAAGATTGACCCTGTTCTTTTTGAGGCTGTGGCAAAGCAGATTGAAAACGACAGATGGTACCCGTCAGTAGGTATGTGGATGCCTGACGATAACGATATGTCAGAGGAAAAGCTTATCCGCAACGTGCTTTACTCAACAACATACTTCAAAGAGAAGTTTGACAAAGAATACAGAGTTTTCCAGGGCGCAAAGGTTTATAACGATGCTTTCGCTCAGGTAATTTATACAGCTAATTTTGATGCTTGCGTTCTTGACAGCGAAACAGAAACTTACTGGCTTGATAACGCAGCTTACACAAGAACACTCGTTTACTCAGGTCTTGAAAAGGTTGATATCAACGACATTGATGACGATTTCATCAAGGCAAATGATTTTGAATCAATCGAAGACGAAGTTCTTGCTGTTTATCAGACAGACCTTGACCTTAAGAGTGTTAAACAGCCCGTTTATACAGGCGAAGCAACAGCAGCTGAAAAGCTTCTTCTTGAAGCGGAAGCAATCTGTGTTCAGGAAGGCAGAAAGAATCAGGATGAGATTCAGAATTGCTGGATTGCTTTGTTTATGGGCGACGATGATGTTGCAACAAGTGTTGCAGAGACGATCATCGGCGACAACAAGGTTGATTATGATTTTATTAAATTCAACAGCGACGAGATTAAGGTTTATGCAATCAAGTATGCAGAAGACCTCAGCGGTGATGTTGTTATCCGCATCAAGGAAACCGCAGGTAAGGAAAAGGCTCTCACGGTAATGTGCGATGCAATCGATGCAGGCTTCCGTTGCGAAATCCTCCCGTATGAGCTTCAGACATTCAGAGTGAATGCAGAAGGCTTTGTTGAAGAAACACCGATTTTTGAATAAAAAAGGGAAGTGTTGAAATGAACGGCAGTTTTGATAAATTTAAATCTTTGTTGATTGAACATAAAGGCTTTTTGGCATATGGAATTATAAGTGTGGCTGTAACTGTTATTGATGTTATTGTCAGCAGAGTTTCCGAAGGCTTGTTCGGAATGGTCGTTGACAGTGTTTCTGCAGTTCCGGTTGTTGCCAATGCAACGGGTGTTGTTACAGGATTTATAATTCAGTATTTTCTGACAGCAAAGTTTGTCTATAACACAAAGAGTACGAAGTCTTTTGTTGTTTTCCTGGCGACATTTTTCCTGAATCTTTTGTTCGCTACAACAATAGTTTTTGTGTTCAGAACAGTTATATTTGACAATTCTGACAGTATGATTGCGTTTCTGATCAGCAAAGGTGCATCAATTGTATTGCCGTTCTTTGTGACCTACTTTATAAGAAAAAAAATAATGCCGACCGAACAGGAGGAGAAATAATGAACAGAGTTTTTGCAGTTTTACCGTGCTATAACGAAGAGTTAAACATTGGTACTTTGATCGATGAGTGGAATTCTCAGAAAGCTAAACTTGAAGCAAAAGGATATTCTCTTACTGTGGTGGGAATTGATGATTGCAGCAAAGATAACACGAAAGCGGTAATCGCTTCAAAAGCAGAAGAAAATGACAATGTTGTACTGTTTCCTCACGAAGTGAACAAGGGTCTTGTCGGAGGACTTAATACAGCGATATCCTATTTTCTCGAAAACGGCGAAGACGGGGATTATATGGTGCTGATGGATGGTGATAATACTCACAATCCGGTATATGTCCACGATATGATTGAAAAGTTAACATCGAAGAATAAAGACTGTATTATCGCATCAAGATACTGCGAAAGCTCAGGTGTAGTCGGTGTTGCGGCACACCGTGAGTTTATGAGCGATATGGCGAAACTTTACTATTCTTTTATGTTGCGTGTTCCGAATGTTAAGGATTATACTTGTGGTTACCGTATTTATTCATATCCGATAATCAAGAAGCTTGTAGACAGGTTCGGAAAAGATCCGATTGTTGAGAAAAGTTTTGCCTGCATGATGGAATTTTTGTACAAGTTATATCTTGTAGGTGCAACGTTTGACGAAGTTGGATTTGAATTAAGATATGACTACAAACAGGGGACAAGCAAAATGCGTGTTATCAAGACTATGCAGAAAAGCCTGACCACAGCTTTCAAATTAAGATTCACCAAAAAATAAAAGGAAGTGATTGATATGTTGAGAAAAATGAAAAGGCAAGGATTACCCTATATTTGCTTATTGGGTTTAGTGTGCGCATTGTCACTGACAATGCATTTTTCTCCAATTTCAAACGGCACATTCGGACATGATGCCGGTATATTTGCCTATATAGGTATGGCACTTACAAAAGGAGAGGTTTTGTATACCGGTGCCTGGGATAATAAAGGTCCCTTGCTTTATTTTATAAATGCATTGGGAATTCTTATCAATTATCGATACGGTATATTGATTGTCGAAATACTCAGCTTGTTTATCACTGCTTCCTTTATGTATAAAACAGGTCTGCTGTTTGTATCTAAGGCTAAATCACTTCTTTGTTCAGCTTTTTGCGTATCACTGTTAATTGATACTCTGGAAGGCGGAAATTTATCAGAAGAATATGCGTTACCGTTTACGGTGATAGCATTCTATTATATTGCAAAGTTTTTCAAAAATGAGTTCACGTTAAAAAAATATGAAATGATGATAGTCGGTGCGTGTATTGCAGCTATATTACTGTTAAGAATGAATATACTTGCTTTTTTGGGTTGTGCAGTATTAGGTGTAATCGTTGCTCTGGTAATGAAGAAAGAAATTAAAACACTGGCAATGGTGTCCGGATTTGCACTGCTCGGGTTCTTCCTGTTCTTGACACCGTTTGTGATTTATCTTGTTGTTACCGACTCGTGGAGGATGTGCATTGACACGGTTTATCTTGGTGTTGTCGGATTTTTTGCAAAGCTTAGTATTTTTTCAAGATTATTCAACACAGCAGACATGCTTCTTGATATGAAAAATTCCGGAGTATTGCACATGCTTATTGTTTATGTTGTTGCTTTCCCAATTTATTTCATCAGGAATAAATCAAAGCTTTCTGTGTTGGATGTGCTTAGCACCATCTCAATTTTCGGTTTATTACTAACCTTATTAGCAAACTTGATTTCCGGTGTAAACCATGCTCACTATTTTATTTCTTTTGTTCCGGTATTGATAATTCCATCAATATGGATGATCGAGAAGCTCGAAAATATGTGTCATAAAAAGGATTGGAATAAAGTTTTACTTCCGGTACTTGCATCCGTAATTTTTGTTGCAATCTGCACCAATCTTTGCTTACCGACACTTTATAATATTGAAGGTTACGATCAACTTGTGGCGTCAAGGTGTGAGAAGGATGAAAAATATATAGCTGAAAATACCGTGCCAACAGACAGAATTCAAGTTTTTGGCGAGGCACCGGGTGCAACTATATATTATCGTACCAACCGTCTTGCTGCATCAAATTTCTTTTATTACGCAAACGGTCTGTTTTCGGATTCGTCAAAAACTTACTTCGCAGATGAAATTATTGCAGATCTGGTAGAAGCACCGCCGAAAATTATTATGTTTGAAACAAAGGAAAAATATGACGATTTCGTTGCACACCTGACAGATATACAGGAATGGGAAAATCTCATAGAAAATGAGTATTCCGAAGAAGAGGAGAAGTTTTATTACAGGATATACAAATGTAATTCCTAATGGAGGTTTTCGTAATGTATAAAGTCATGCTGTGCTTCGGAACAAGACCTGAAGCAATAAAAATGTGTCCTTTGGTGAATGAGTTGAAAACACGTAAGGAGCTATCTGTTAAGGTTTGTGTTACAGGTCAGCACAGACAGATGCTGGATCAGGTATTGAATGTTTTTAATGTTGTTCCGGAATATGATTTGTCTATAATGAAAGAAAAACAGACGCTTTTCGATGTAACAACAAATATTCTCAATGGCATTAAAGAAGTTTTTGAAGCTGAGAAACCAGACCTTGTTCTGGTGCACGGGGATACTTCTACAACTTTTGTAACTGCATTGGCTTGCTTTTATCTGCAGATACCCGTCGGTCATGTAGAAGCGGGCCTGAGAACATACAATATTTATTCTCCGTATCCCGAAGAGTTTAACAGACAGGCTGTTGGGATTGTGTCAAAATACAACTTTGCTCCGACAGAAATGTCAAGGGACAACCTTCTTAAAGAAGGAAAGGATCCGCAGAGTATTTTTGTTACAGGCAATACAGCTATTGATGCACTTAAAAGTACGGTTAATCCGACATATACCAATGAAAATCTGGAATGGGCTTCAGATTCAAGATTGGTTATGATAACCGCCCACCGAAGAGAGAATCTTGGCGAACCTATGGAAAATATGTTTAGAGCTATTCGTAGAATCGTGGATGAGTTTGATGATGTCAAAGCAATTTATCCTATTCATATGAATCCTGTTGTTCGTGAAATTGCAAACAGATTTCTTGGGGATTGTGATCGGATCAGAATAATTGAACCACTTGAAGTGGTTGATTTTCACAACTTCCTTTCAAAAAGTTATATGATACTTACCGATAGTGGTGGTGTGCAGGAAGAAGCACCGTCTCTCGGCAAACCTGTCTTGGTTATGCGTGATACAACCGAAAGACCGGAAGGTATCGCGGCAGGAACGTTAAAGCTTGTGGGTACACAGGAAGAAACAATTTATAATAATTTTAAAATTTTACTTGAAGATAAAGAAGAGTATGAAAGAATGAGCAAGGCTGCCAATCCGTACGGTGATGGTTTTGCCTCAAAGCGTATTGCAGATATCATTTGTTCATTTATCTGAAAAATAAAAGGGAGTTGGTGAATCACCAACTCCTTTTCATACTATCGTGCCGCCGCCGACAACTATGTCACCGTCGTAGAAAACAACTGCCTGACCGGAAGCGATTGCTCGCTGAGGCTCGTCGAAAACCACGCTGACATTACCGTCAGGGAGAGGTGAAATTGTCGCGTCGGTTTCTTTTTGCTTGTATCTTACCTTTGCCTTAACTCTCATCGGCTCTGTCAGCTTTTCAATTGAAATAAAGTTGACGTCCGTTGCAGTAAGTTCGCAGGAGAAAAGGTCATCGTTTGAACCGAGCACGACCTCGTTTGTGTCAAGGTTTTTACCGACAACGTAGTAGGGAGCCTTAGCGGCAATGCCAAGACCTTTACGCTGACCGATTGTGTAGTTGATAATGCCTTTATGCTGAGCGATTATGTTACCCTCAAGGTCAACGAAATTTCCGTTTTCAAACTTGAAGCCGCACCAATCCTCAATAAACTTTGCATAATCACCGTCAGGCACAAAGCAGATATCCTGGCTGTCGGGCTTGTCAAAGTTAATAAAGCCTTGTTCTTCAGCAATTTTTCTTGCCTCGTCTTTGCTCATTGAGCCGAGAGGGAAGAGGATATGACGGAGCTGCTCCTGTGTGAGGGAATAAAGCACATAGCTCTGGTCTTTCGTTTCGTCCGTTGCCTTTTTAAGAAGGTAACGGTTCTTTTCTTCGTCGTACTCAACGATTGCATAATGTCCCGTGACAATATAGTCAAATCCAAGTTCAATCGCTTTTTTAACAAGACCGTCAAACTTGATGTAACGGTTGCAGTCTATGCAGGGATTCGGGGTTCTTGCGTTTTTATAAGCGTCAACGAAGCGTGAAATTACGCTCTCTTTGAAATCTTCGGAATAATTATAAACATAAAAAGGCATTCCGAGCTTTTCGGCAACGCTTCTTGCAATTTCAATGTCTTCGCTTGAACAGCACGAAGCCTCTTTCTGTGCTTCGGTGTCATCAGAGTGAAGCTTCATTGTCGCACCTGCAGCTTCATAACCTTGCTGAGTTATTATAAAAGCAGCGACGGAGCTGTCAACTCCGCCACTCATGGCAATCATAGCCTTTTTCATATTTTTAACCTCAGTGTCCGCAGGATTCGCAGTCGTCACAATGTCCGCCGCAACCGCTGAGAAGTGAAGGGTCAAACTCAATACCGTTCTTTGTGTAGTAGTCAGCAAGCGCTGCTTTTACAGCCTGCTCTGCAAGAACAGAACAGTGAATCTTTGCCGGAGGAAGACCGTCAAGAGCTTCAACAACAGCCTTGTTGCTCAGCTGAAGAGCATCCTCAATCTTCTGTCCTTTAATCATCTCCGTAGCCATTGAGCTTGTTGCGATAGCAGAAGCACAGCCGAACGTGTTGAACTTAACGTCTGCAATAATTCCGTCCTCAATCTTGAGGTAAATTTTCATAATATCTCCGCACTTTGCGTTACCAACCTCACCGATGCCGTCTGCATCGTCCATTTTGCCGAGGTTGCGCGGATTTTCAAAGTGGTCCATAACCTTTGCGCTGTATGCCATGGTCAGTTTTCTCCTTTCATAATCTTTTCCCACACGGGTGACATATCACGAAGTCTGTTCACCACGAGAGGAAGCTGTTCGATTATATAATCAATTTCGTCTTCTGTGTTATATTCGCTCAATGAAAGTCGGAGTGAGCCGTGAGCGATTTCGTGAGGCAGACCGAGCGCAAGAAGAACGTGGCTCGGGTCAAGTGAGCCTGAAGTACAGGCAGAGCCTGATGAACCGCAGATTCCCTTAAGGTCAAGGTAAAGAAGGAGTGATTCACCCTCGATACCCTCGAAGCAGAAGCTCACATTACCGGGGAGACGGGGAGCACGTCCGCCGTTAACTCTTGTTCTCGGAATGATTCTAACGATTTCGTCAATGAGCTTGTCACGGAGTGCGCTTACATAAGCGATATTCTTGTCCATTTCTGCACAGCTCTTTTTAAGTGCCGTAGCTGTTGCAGCGATTGCGGGAGTGTTTGTTGTGCCCGGACGCTTGTTTCTTTCCTGAGCACCGCCCTGCATAAAGCCGATGAGAGGAATACCCTTACGGCAGTAAAGTGCGCCGATACCCTTAGGACCGTGGAACTTGTGAGCAGAGAATGAAAGCATATCAATGTTCTGCTCCTTAACGTTAATCGGAAGATGACCGACAGCCTGAACAGCGTCTGTGTGGAAATAAATTCCCTTTTCTTTACAGATTGCTCCGATTTCTTCAACGGGCTGTACCGTGCCGATTTCGTTGTTAGCGTACATAATCGTAACAAGGCAGGTTTCGTCTTTGATAGCCTTTTTAAACTCGTCAACACGTACGTAACCGTCCTCGTGCACGTCGAGATATGTTACTTCAAAACCTTCCTTTTCAAGCTTCATCAATGTGTGAAGCACAGCGTGGTGTTCAAATGAAGTTGAAATGATGTGGTTTTTGCCTTTTTTTGCACCGAGACGTGCAACGTTTGTGATTGCCCAGTTGTCGGACTCTGTTCCGCCTGATGTGAAATAAATTTCGTTGACATCAGCACCGATGCAATCTGCAATATCCTGTCTTGCCTGAAGCACAACGTCAGCAGCAGCCTGTCCTGAATGATGCATACTTGAAGCGTTACCGTAATTGTCCTTAAGACATTCTACCATAACCTCAAGAGCCTCGGGGCAGAGAGCTGTTGTAGCAGCGTTATCAGCGTAAACAGTTTTCATAAAAATCACCTGACTTTCTTTGGATTTAAGCAAAGTTGAAAGCTGTGACTAAATCCTATTTATGGTATTATACCATTCAAAGAAATTATACTATATCATTCTTTCTTTTTCAACTTTTAATTGATAGAATAAACGAGTCGAATTTGTGAAAAAACTGTATATTTTTTCCTTAATCTGTTTCTTTGTGTCAGCTTATACAAAAAACACTGTCGCAAAAAGAAAAACTTTGTTGTTACAAAACCGAAGAATTATGGTATAATCCTTGATGTTGTTTCAAAAAAGGAGTATTAAAATGCGAGAAAACAAAATGGGTGTTATGCCCGTAAACAAACTTATTATAAATATGTCTTTGCCGATGATGATTTCAATGCTTGTTCAGGCTTTGTACAATATCATTGACTCTGTTTTTGTAGGAATGCTGAGTGAGGAAGCACTGACGGCTGTTTCTCTTTGTTTCCCTGCGCAGAATCTTATGATAGGTGTAGCAACAGGAACCGGCGTCGGCATCAATGCGCTTGTTTCGCGTTCACTCGGAGAAAAGGATCCCGAAAAGGCGAATAAGCTTGCGCAGAACGGTGTTTTCCTTGCAGTAATGAGTGCAATTGCGTTTTTGCTTTTTGGTATTTTCGGTGCTGAAATCTTTATGAGGTCGCAGACGAATATTGAGGAAATTATTCAGTACGGTGTGGATTATCTTCGTGTTGTCTGCTGTATGTCTTTCGGTATCTACCTTGAAATTACATATGAAAGACTCCTTCAGTCAACGGGAAAAACGATGCTCACAATGTGCACTCAGGGTATCGGTGCGATAATCAACATCATCCTTGATCCGATATTTATTTTCTCTTCTGAAGAATCTTTTCTCGGCTTCGGCTTTGGAATGAAGGTTACGGGTGCGGCGGTTGCAACCGTTATCGGACAGATTGTGGCGGCGGTAATCGCAATTGTACTCAATTCAAAGAAAAATCACGAACTCAGCGTAACTTTCAAAAACTTCCGTCCCGACGGCAAGCTTATCGGACAGATTTATAAAATTGGTGTTCCGTCAATCATTATGGTAGGTATCGGTTCGGTAATGACCTACTGTATGAACAAAATTCTCATCCTTTACACACCCGGAAAAGAAACAGCAGCAACGGTTTTCGGCGCATTCTTCAAGCTTAACAGCTTCATCTGTATGCCGATTTTCGGTCTTAATAACGGTGTTATCCCGATAATTGCGTATAACTACGGCGCTCGTAACAAGGAACGAATGTTGAAAACCATCAAGCTTTCTGTAGTTTATGCTGAATTTTTCAGCATCCTCGGTGTTGTGCTTTTCGCGTCGATTCCCGATACCTTACTCGGTTTCTTCAGTGCTTCGGAAGAGATGCTTGAAATCGGTATTCCTGCACTCAGGATAATCGGCTCAAGCTTCGTTTTTGCGGGAATATGTATTTCACTCGGTGCAGGATTCCAGGCACTCGGAAAAAGCTTTTTCTCTATGCTCGTTTCGCTCATCCGTCAGCTTTTGGTGCTCACCCCTGCGGCGTATTTACTCGCGCGTTACGGACTGCAGATCGGTAATTATGACCTTGTCTGGTTTTCATATCCGATTGCGGAAATTGTATCGCTTATTGTTTCCGTAGCTTGCTTTGTTTACCTTTACAAAACGGTTATTTCAAAAGTAAAATGATTCATAAGTGTCACTTTCGCAAGAGAGTGACACTTTTTAATCTATTGTGACTAAAAAGCTATTATTTTTTTATAGAAAATACAGATTGATTGCGGTCTAAGTAAAATGATATAATAACCATATACTGTTTAGAAAAGGGGAGATACAATGGCAACGAAAACCGTTGAAAATCAAAATACAAAACACGTCAAGATGAAGGAAATGATACTTTATCTGATCGGTGTTTTCTTCTACACAAATATGACAGGTATGATCGGTTCATACAGAAACGCTTACCTCGTTAATGTTTTGCAGCTCACTGACGACCAGGCAACAACATTCAACACACTCACAGGTGTTATCGGCTTTATTCTCAATTTCTTTGTTGTTATGTATATTGACACAAGAAAACCGGGCAAGGGCGGAAAATTCAGACCGCTTGTTATGCTTGTTGCCGTGCCGATGGGCGCATTGCTTATGCTTTCGTTCTGGACACCGCCGATGCTTGCGGGCACTGCACTTATGATTTATGTTATCACGATTGCCGTACTCTGGGGCGTTATATGTAACTTCGGCGGCTCAATCAATATGGTCGCCAACGTTATGACACCCGATATGAAAGAGCGCGATAACGTCCTTTCTTTCAGAAGTATTTCTTCCGCAGTCGGAAATTCTGCACCGCTTGTAATCGTGCTTGTCATCGGTTTTATCTGGAAGGATAACGAAGGCTTACAGTACATAATCGGCGCAGGACTTTGCGGTGTTGTCGGAATTATAACCGTTCTTCTCGGTATGGGTGCCGTAAAGGAAAGAGTACCCTACAAGGCTGAAAAGAAAAATCCTCTTGTCGGTTTCGGCGACGTTCTCAAAAACAAATATGCATGGGTTATTATCGCATCCGAATTCCTTAAAAGCTTCAGAAACCTTGCAACATATATGGGACCGTTCCTTGCTGCAGCACTTCTCGGCTCAACGTCAAAGTTCCTTCTTTTCGGACTTCCTACGGGTATCGGTACAGCGGTCGGTATGCTTGTAATCAACTTCCTTCTCAAGAAGTTTAATTCAAAGGTTCTTTATATCGCAAGCGGTATTTATTCAATTATTGCTAATACATTAGCTTTTGGCGTCGGATATATTTACTTCACAAATCCGAAGCCTGTTCTGCAGATTGTTTTCATCGTCTTCCTCTTCCTTATCGGCTTGCAGTTCGGTGCATCAAACCTTCTTCCGTCGATGTTCCAGGCAGATGTTCTTGAAGATATGGAAGTCAAAACGGGCAAACGACTTGACGCATCGCTTCCGTTTGTTATCTCAATCGGAACACTTATCAGCGGAACGGTTGCAAACGCTTTCGCACCTCAGGTGCTTTACGGTAGCAATTCTATTATTCAGTACATTCAGCCGACGGATGCGATTCCGAATCCCGAACAGTCATTGAAATCAAAGATTCTTCTTCTTTTCTTCTACACAATCGTTCACGGTATTATGATGTTCCTTGCAGGTGTGCCTTTCTTCTTCTACAAGCTTACAGGCAAAACAAAGGAAGAAGTGCACGAGAAGGTGCTTGAATTAAGAGCAAAGAACAAAGCTGAATAAAAAGCATAATTAAAAAACACTTGTAATCTGTGGTGAACCGCAAATTACAAGTGTTTTGTTTTGTAAAAATCAGAATTGGTTAACAACTTCCGAATATTTTTCGATAATTTCTTTTGCGACTTCGATTGTATCTTCCTCACCGATTCCGTCTTTTCTCGGAATATAATTTTCAAGGAAATTGTTTTCGAAAAGTGTAAGACGCTTGTGCTGATAAGAACCGTTATATTCGTTACGGTCAAGCGGCTGTTTCTTTGAATAATCCTTGAGTTTTTTCGGGTTGTCGAAATAGGCCGCAAGTGCACGGAAGTACATAAACCAACGCTGAGCGTAGAAATCCTTGACCATTCCGCCGATTTCCGTCCATGCCGTGTCATAAAGAACACTGCGGTCGAAAGGTCCCCAGATTGTGTGGTACATAAGGAAGTTTATATCGATCGCCTGCATCTCTTCCTTATTGTTGCCAAGCTCGTGAGCCTTTTCGTAAACTGTTGAAAGGTTGGTGCTTTCCTGTGTTTTAAGCAGTCGGTCCATATCCTGACAGATTTCAAGGAAAAGGTTGCTTGCCTGCTCGTAATCGCGTGCGTTTTCTTCCTTGAAAAATGCTGTTGCTGTCAGATAAACAGGGTAGGCAAATTCCGAAAGGAACTGACGGACAAAGGATACGATATCAAGTCGCATTTTGTCGTTCTTTGTTGCATCGTTTTCAAGAATATTTTTTGCAATAGAGTAAATTTCCTTGAAGTCGTATTTTCTTTCAAGCGTATCAAAAGGTGCTGTGTGCTTGAGCTTAGTTGAAGGTCTTGCACAGATGATTGAACCTGCACATTCGTCTGTGTTGTAGCAAAGGTTCTTGAGCTTTATGACCTCGTCAGTAAAACTTTCTGTGCGGTAGCGTTTTTTTGCAAAATCTTTTACAAAACTGTCGGCATCAAATGCTTCATCTGTTTTGATTGATTCAAGCACAGCGGCGCAATACATCGGATTTTCACTGAATGTATCAAGCTCAACGGCTGAACCGAGGAGGTTTTCGCTCTTCACAACGGCATAGGGACAACGGCTGATTTTGTCGATATCTCCGCAAAGCCCTGTTCTTCCGTAGCGGTTGCCCTTGATAGCAACAAGGTGCTTTTTGTCGCGGAGAAAATCGGGGTTTTCTTCGTCGGAATCGTTGATAATAATGAATCTTTCGTGTGAAGCTTTCTTGAAAAATTCGCTGTTGATTGAGCTCAGATGAGTGTAGCAGACTGCGTTTTCGTCAAACTCATCGAAAAGCTCATTGAGTGCTCTGCCCAAGGCAACGAGGTGCGAATTATAACCCTTCATGTTGACGTCGTAAAGCGGTTCAACAATATAACTGTTTGTTTCGCCCAGTAAATCACGCTGGAATTCAAGGAATTTTTTGTTGAAAATACCGAAGAAAGCATTGTCGGGTTTCATGCAGAAAATCGGCGGAAGATTATGCCACAACGGAGCCTTGAATATGTCCATTTTAATGTATTTTCTGCGAATGCTGAAAGGTACACTCGGCATCATTGCAGGGAAAACGGGGGTGATTCCCATATGCTTTTCTCTTTGGGTAATCTGCTTGCCGATGTAAATTTTTCTTTCAAGGTATTCCTTGCTGTTTACGGAATTTGTACCTGCAATATTACCCGTAAGCTGTCGCATAAGAAATGCCGGACCGCTTGAAAATTCAACGCTGAGGTCTTCTTTGACACCTATATCACAAAGTGTGCGGTAAAGCACGCCGTCAAAACCGACAGGCTGAAGTGCTGTGTTGATTCCGTGCATCGCCATAAAGTCGATTTCTTTCTCCCAGCGGTCAAATCCCCAGTAATTTCCCTCAAGAGAAAACATCTCGTAGCTGGTTCTTGCACGGATTTTCTGCTTTGAGGTATATGTTATTTTTTCTTCGGGAAGCGGAGTTGTTGCGATGTATGAAATGTCGTAATCACCGCTTGTGATGATGACGTTGCAGTACTCGTTGAGGTAACGGTAATATGCCATCGCAAGGCTTAAATTGCTGTTGCCTGCAAGGACTACTTTTTTTACTTCAGAATATATTTCATAATGGTCATAACCGTTGTCGGAATCGATTTTTCTGACGATGAAATTGTCTATGATTTTCGGTGTATTTCTCTGGATAAAATCAAACATTTTTCTGCCTCCGTACGGGATTTTTTGAAATACAGTAACAAACTAAAGCTATTATACATTGTCCTTAAGAATAAATAAAGATAAAATTTAAAAAAATAAGAAAATTTACACTTAAAGACTTTACATAATAGTTGTTTTAAAGTAAAATATATAGTGTAATTGTCTTATTCAACATCACGGAGGGTTGAAAATGTTCAAACGAATTTTACTTAAATTGAGCGGAGAAGTTCTTGCCGGTGAACAGGGTCACGGAATTGACTTTGATATGGTAACAAACGTCTGCTCATACGTTAAAAAAGTTGCGGATATGGGTGTTCAGGTCGGACTTGTTGTCGGCGGAGGTAATTTCTGGCGCGGCAGAAGCTCAGGCTCAATGAACAGAACAAGAGCCGACAATATGGGTATGCTCGCAACTGTTATGAATTCACTTGCACTTTGCGAAGCACTTGAACAGCTCGGTGTTAAGGCTCGTGTTATGTCCGCTGTTGCAATGCAGCCGATTGCGGAGCAGTTTGTTGCGCGTGATGCGGTGAAACACCTTGAAAACGGCGAAGTTGTTATCTTCGGTTGCGGTACGGGTTGCCCGTTCTTCTCAACGGATACAACTGCAGCGCTCAGAGCCGCTGAAATTGAAGCTGACGTTATCTTCAAGGCAACAAACGTTGACGGTGTTTACGATAAGGACCCGAACAAGTTTGACGATGCCGTGAAGTACGACACTCTTACTCATTCCGAGGTTCTTGCAAAGGGACTTAAGGTTATGGACAGCACTGCCGCTTCACTTTGCAGAGATAACTCAATCGCAATTCTTGTTTTCAACCTTGAAGATCCTGAAAATATCATCAGAGCTGTCAAGGGCGAGAATATCGGCACACTGGTTAAGGAATAATTTGAAATTTACATAAACTTACATAAAGGAGAAACAGTTATGAAAGAAGTTTACAGCTTTACAAGAGAAAAAATGACAAAAACAACAAACGTACTCAAGGAAGAGTATGCGGCAATCCGTGCAGGCCGTGCAAACGCTGCTGTTCTTGATAAGATTCAGGTTGATTACTGGGGAGTTCCCACACCTATCAACCAGATGGCAGCTATTTCTGTTGCAGAGGCAAGAATCCTTGTTATCCAGCCGTGGGATAAATCTTCTCTCGAACCGATTTATAAGGCAATCCAGGCTTCAGATATCGGCATTAATCCGCAGAACGACGGTGTTGTAATCCGCCTTACATTCCCTGCACTTACAGAGGACAGACGTAAGGAAATCGTTAAGGATATCAAAAAGCTTGCTGAGGATTCAAAGGTTGCAATCCGTTCAATCCGCCGTGATTCAATTGATAAGATAAAGAAGATGCAGAAGGCTTCTGAAATCACAGAGGACGACCTTAAAAACGGTGAAAATGAACTTCAGAAAATCACAGATGAGTTTGTTAAGAAGGTTGACGAAATCGCATCTGCAAAAGAAAAAGAAGTTATGGAAATCTAAGTTGTCTGACAAATCAGAAAAACCGGGGCAGACTTCAACGTCTGCCCTGTTTGTTTGAGGTAGAGTTATGGAAAGAAAAATTCCCGAGCATATCGGAATAATTATGGACGGTAACGGCCGTTGGGCAAAGCAGCGCGGTCTTGAACGTTCGGAAGGTCATAAAGCGGGCGCGAATGTTTTTCGCAGAATCTGTGAATATGCAGGCGAAATCGGCGTAAAATATATCACATTCTATGCCTTCTCAACCGAAAACTGGCGAAGACCGCCTGCAGAGGTTTCTGCACTTATGAACCTTTTCCGCGATTACCTTGATGAGGCTGAGGAGCGTCAGGAAGAAAACGTACAGAAGGGTATGCGGATTCATTTTATCGGTCACCGTGAGGGCGTACCTCAGGATATCATCGAAAGGTTCGAAACAACCGAGCGCGATTCAAAGGATGCCGATAAGATTGACGTGAACATCGCAATTAATTACGGCGGCAGACTTGAAATTGTTGATGCAGTTAAGAAAATTGCACAGAAGGTAAAAGACGGTGAAATTAATCCTGAGGATATAACCGAGCAGGATATTTCCGATAATATTTACACTGCAGGTCAGGCTGACCCGGATCTTATTATCCGTCCCAGCGGTGAGTACAGACTTTCTAACTTTCTTATCTGGCAGTCGGCTTATTCGGAATTCTGGTTTTCGGATATTCTCTGGCCTGATTTCACGGAAGCTGACCTTGACAAAGCTATTGATGATTTCAACAACCGTAACAGACGTTTCGGAGGTGTCTGATGAAAACTCGAATTATTGCAGGTCTTGCCTGTGCGGCATTGTTTATATTCCTGCTGTTTAATATGGATACAATTCTTTTGCCGCTTCTGTGTGCTATTGCCAGCGGTATCTCGGTTTACGAGCTCAGCAGAGTAGCAAAAGTAAAAATGCCGATGACACTTCTTTCAATGGCTGTCGGCGCATTTATCCCGTTTAATGTTTCTTATAATCTGCTTGACAAAATCGGCATAACACCGGTTGCGGCAATTTCTGTTTATTTTATCACCTTGCTTATTATGATGGTAAAATGGAACAAGGAAGTAAAGTTTGACCAGGTTTCAATGTGTCTTATGTCGTCGCTTGCCGTGCCGAATGCAATCGCTTGTCTTATAAAGCTGTACAATTGGCAGTTTTTAACCGATGCACGTCACGTTGAGTCACACGTAATTTATATTATCTTTACCTGCGCTGTCTGCGCTTGGGGTACGGACACATACTCTTACTTCTCAGGAGTATTTTTCGGCAAACACAAGATGGCTCCCGTCATCAGCCCGAAAAAAACATGGGAAGGTGCAATCGGTGGCGTGTTCTTGGCAACATTAATGAATGTCGGAGTATACTTTGTTGCGAAAAGATTTTTCAGCGCTCCTTTCACCGGTTGGGAATGGTACGGAGTGATTCCGATTTCAATCGCTCTTTGTGTCATCAGTATTTTCGGTGACCTTTGCGCCTCGGTTATCAAGCGTAACTACGGTGTCAAGGACTACGGAAATCTCATCCCCGGTCACGGCGGAATAATGGACAGAATTGACAGTGCGATTTTTGTTGTGCCGTCAATGTATGTTATTCTCAGCATAATAAACGCACTTCAGTGATATACTTTCAGGATAACATGGTGATTTTATGAGTAAAACTGTAACAATACTTGGTTCAACAGGTTCAATCGGCACTCAGGCTCTTGAAGTAATCGAAATGCAGGGATACGAGGTCGTTGCGCTTACCGCAAGTACAAACACCGACGTTATTGAAGAGCAGATTCGTAAATTCAAGCCGAAGTATGCGGCTATGGTTGACGAAAAAGCTGCCGCCGACCTGAAAATCCGTGTTGCAGACACCGATACAAAGGTGCTTTCGGGAATGTGCGGTGTTTGCGAATGCGCGTCACTCGGTGCTGACTATGTTCTTAACAGCATCGTCGGAATGGCAGGACTTGAGCCAACGGTAGCCGCAATCAACAAAGGCAGTGAAATTGCACTTGCAAACAAGGAAACTCTTGTTGCAGGCGGTCAGCTTGTAATGAACCTTGCAAAAGAAAAAGGTGTCAGCATTCTCCCCGTTGACAGTGAACACTCAGCAATTTTTCAGTCCCTTCAGGGATGTGCAGATAAAAAAGAAATCAAAAAGCTTATCCTCACGGCATCGGGCGGTCCGTTTTTCGGAAAGAAACGTGCCGAGCTTGAGGCAGTAACGGTTAAGGAAGCTCTCAAACATCCGAACTGGAGCATGGGCGCAAAAATAACCATCGACTCTGCTTCAATGATGAATAAAGGTCTTGAGCTTATTGAAGCTGTATGGCTTTTTGATATGAAGCCCGACGATATTGATATCGTTGTGCATCGTGAGAGTGTTATTCATTCTCTTGTTGAATATTGCGACAACTCGGTTATTGCACAGCTCGGTGTGCCCGATATGCGAATTCCGATTCAGTATGCTCTTACATATCCGAACAGAATTCCGTCACCGGTAAGGCATCTTTCTTTGACGGAATACGGAACGCTCACTTTCTTTGAGCCGGATTACGATACATTCGGACTTATAAATGTCTGCAGAAAGGCAATCAACGACGGCGGCCTTTATCCTGCTTGCGCAAATGCGGCAAACGAGGAAGCAAACCTTGCTTTCCGTCAGGGTAAGATTAAATTTCTACAGATTGAAGAGCTTGTGCGTTCAGCCGTTGAAGCTTCACAGCACTACGATACATACACCCTTGACGATGTTCTTTCAATGTACGATTGGGCAAGGGATTATGTAAAAAACAAAATTAACTGAGATTTCAAAACACTGCGGAGGTGTTTAAGATAGAATTTCTTTCCTTTTTAGCAAGCAAATGGACGGTGCTTATTGCGATTCTGTTTTTCGGCATAATCGTAATGGTGCACGAACTCGGACATTTTACGTTTGCAAAGCTTTTTAAAGTAAAAGTAAATGAATTTTCATTGGGTATGGGGCCGAAGCTTTTCGGCAAGAAGAAGGGCGATACTCAGTACTCGGTACGTCTTTTTCCGATCGGCGGTTTTGTCAGCATGGAAGGCGAGGACGAGGACAGCGACGATGAACGTGCGTTTAATAACAAGCCCTGTTGGCAGAGAATTGTTATTGTTGTTGCAGGTGCGCTTGTGAACATCTTGCTCGGTCTTATAATCGTTGCGCTTACGCTCAGTATTAACGACGGACTTGCAGGAACAAACAACATTCACAGTTTTACCGTCGATTCAAAACAGGTTGCCGAATATAACGGACTTAAATCCAAGGATGAAATAATCAAAATCGACGGAAGACGAGTTTTGTACTATACGGATATCGGTTATCTGCTCAGCAGAACGGACGGCACAACCGATTTCGTTGTTGAACGTGACGGTGAGAAAATCGAACTCACAGACGTTGAAATATCACCGTATCAGATTACAATTCTCGGTGTAGACAAGTCATTCGGCAATATTTTTACGGATACTTTCAAACAGTCGGCAAGCATCTGCCGTATGGTATGGCTCAGCCTTTTTGATATGGTCACGGGTAAGTATTCAATCAAGGATGTTTCAGGCCCCGTCGGTGTAATCGACTTTGTGTCCGATGCGGCAGCAGAATCCGTCAAGACGACTAACTATACGGGACTTCTTACGATGATGGCACTCATAACAATCAATATCGGTCTTTTTAATCTTTTACCGATTCCCGCACTTGACGGCGGAAGACTTCTTTTCCTCTTTATTGAACTTATCAGACGCAAACCGATTAACCAGAAGTACGAATCTCTCGTTCACGGAATCGGAATGGCGATACTTCTTCTGTTTATGGTTGCAATAACGTTTAAGGATATTTATACGTTGATAGTTAATTAGGATGTGAAATTTCATGAGTAGCAGAAATCCTTATGCAACCGATTACAGAGCCTTTAAATTTGCGGCTATAATAATCGGTATCTGCACTTGCATAATGTTTGTTTGTGTATTTTTTGAACTTAAGGATGTTATATGGCAGACAATTCTTTGTGCCGGTTTGTGTATAATCACTTTTTCCTATGATAACAGCGGAATAAGAACAGTTTTTTTACGTTTTTTATTCAAAGACAGAGTTTTTGCTGACTGGTTGCAAAGAGAGAATAAGGGTCACTATGTCTTTACGGAAGCATTAAAAACCACAACCTATTTTTTGCTGTCAATTTATTGTTTTATTAATGCAAGAAAGCTTCAAATGTTTTTGTGGATTCTGATAGTTATTTTAAATCTGATTATGTTTTCCAGATACACTGTCAGAAAAGAAAATTATGGCGAGAGTTACACAAAACCGTGTCGAACGGTGCATAAGAGTTTGGCACTAACAAGTGCTGTGCTATTTTTCAAAATGTATAAAAACGCAAGCGTTTCGGTTACTATGTTCGCGTTGATTGCTATTTTAGGTTTAGTTTTAGTTGTATTTTTATTTATATCAAATCGGGCAGGCGAAATTGACAGATTGGATGTCTTGTTTATGACTGCAATGGTTATAGTTTTTTGTTTTAGCTCGGTGTGGTCTGCAAATTATACTTTTGCATTTAAAGAACCTCAGGTTCATCAGGTAGAAATCGTAAATAAGTTTTCAAAACGTATACGGATAAGAGAAAGATATTTTTTTGAAATAAGAGATTGGGATAACGATATCGAATTATACACTCCGACTCAACAGGATTATTTTCATTATAATGAAGGTGACACCTTTGAGGTTATTGAGTATGAAGGCGCTCTTGGCGGAAAGTGGTATAATTTTTCAACTTATTCCGGTTCAACGAAAGAGGAGGTAGCTTATGGAACGCAGAAAGACTAAAAAAGTTAAAGTCGGCAATATTTGCATCGGTGGCGATGCGCCCGTCAGTGTGCAGTCAATGCTCAATAAACCTGCTCACGATTTTGAGGCAAGCGTCGCTCAGGCTGTCGAGCTTGAAAAAGCAGGCTGTCAGGTTATCCGCGGTGCAATTCCCGATATGGATGCCGTCGGTCTTATACCGGCTTTGAAGGAAGCTGTCAAAGCTCCGATTGTTGCGGATATCCATTTTGATTACCGCCTTGCGATTGAAGCTGTTGCGGCAGGTGTTGACAAGGTGCGAATCAACCCCGGAAACATCGGCTCGGACGACAGAGTTAAAGCTGTTGTTGATGCTTGTAAATCAAGAAATATTCCGATCCGAATCGGTGTGAATTCAGGTTCGGTTGAAAAGGAAATCCTTGCAAAGTACGGCGCGCCGACTCCTGAAGCTATGGCAGAAAGCGCAATGTACCACGCATCTTTACTTGAAAAGTTTGATTTTGACGATATCGTTATTTCAATCAAATCGTCAAACGTTGAAAATATGATAAAGGCATATGAAACCGTTGCGGAAAGATGTGATTATCCGTTGCACCTCGGTGTAACGGAAGCAGGCACGGCTCGTATGGGACTTATTAAATCCAGCGCAGGAATAGGAAGCCTTCTTATGCACGGTATCGGCGACACAATCCGCGTCTCGCTTACGGATGACCCCGTAAATGAGGTTTATGCAGGCCACGATATCCTTAAGGCTCTCGGACTTAAATCCGACAGCGTGCAGATTGTTTCCTGCCCGACCTGCGGAAGAACAAAGATTGACCTTATTTCAGTTGCAAATGAGGTTGAAAATGCACTCAGGGACTGCACAAAGAAAATCAAGGTTGCGGTAATGGGTTGCGTTGTCAACGGTCCGGGTGAAGCACGTGAAGCTGACATCGGCATCGCAGGCGGTGACGGTTGTGCAATGCTCTTCAGGAAGGGCGTAATCTTAAGAAAAATTGACGAAAAAGACATCGTCAAAGAATTATTGGCAGAAATTGATAAACTATAAAACCTTTTCAGCCTCCCTTGCCTAAAGGGAGGGGGACCGCGTAGCGGTGGAGGGATTTACATAAGGAAGTGCAAAATGAAGGCAGTCAGCTTTTTAAGCCTCTTCGGCAATTATCTTGACAACAGCATACTTGCTTACTTCGGCGAAGCAACCGTCGAAAGCATCGAGGCAACCCTCGCTGACAGAGCTGTCAGTATGGTTGTCAGCTTTGCCGCACCCGTTGATACATACGTTATCAAAAAAGCGCAGGATGAGCTTAAAAGAGTGATGAACCTTCGTGAAATCAGAATGGATTTCCGCTTCCCGTCTGAAAGCCTTGACCTAAATTATATTTCAGGCTTTGTTAAAGAAATTTACGAAAACTTCCCTGCATCAAAATCAATTCTTGACGGTGCAGAGTATAATTTCAGCGTTGACAAGCTTACAGTCAACCTCGCTTCAAACGGCAAGGATACACTTATAAATCTCGGCTGTGATAAGTTTATCCGTGACACTCTTGACAGCCGATTCGAACGCCTTGTGAAGGTGGAATTCATAAGCAATACTTCGTCCGACGATGACATCGAAAAGCTTATGGAATATCAGAAAAAAGAAAATCAGAAGCTCATCGAGGCTCAGCCGAAAAAGCAACCCGTTGCCGTTAAGCCTTCGGGCGGTGAGCCTGCGCCCAGAAATCCCGTTGAGCAGACTTACGAGGATTTGCCGATTTCGCTTTCAAACGCAAAGCCGATTTACGGCCCCGTTATAAAGGTTAAGCCGAAGCCGATTGCAGAGTGTCTGCCCGAGGACGGCGAAGTTGTTATCTGGGGCGATATTTTTGCTGTTGACGTCAAGGAATCGCGCGACGGAAAATACAGCATTATTAACTTCAGCCTCACGGACTACACTTCATCTTACATCGTAAAGGCTTTCGGCGAAAAGAAAAAGTGCACGGAAATTGTTGATTCAATCAAAAAAGGTATCACCGTTATGGTGCGCGGTCCTATCAGTATGGATACGTACCAGAAGAGTTATATAATCACGGCAAGAGCGATTATGCTCATTGATAAAATAAAGAAAAAGGACGAAGCTCCCGAGAAGAGAGTTGAGCTTCATCTTCATACAAATATGTCCACAATGGACGGTATGACGAGCGCAAAGGCTCTTGTCAGCCGTGCCGCAGAATGGGGACAGAAAGCGATTGCGATTACTGACCACGGCTGTGTGCAGGGCTTCCCCGAAGCTTGCAACACGGCCGCAAAGGCAGGAATCAAGGTAATCTACGGTATGGAGGGTTACCTTGTTGACGACGATGAATTTTACCCGAAATACAACTTTAAAGACGGTGATGAAATTCCGTCCGGCTATATTGAAGAAGTCAGAAGTCAGAGGACCTATCACATCATCATTCTTGTAAAAAACACTCAGGGACTTAAAAATCTCTACAAATTAATTACTGAATCAAACCTTAAGTTCTTCAAAAAACGTCCGCGTATTCCGCGTCACAGATTGATGCAGCTTCGTGAAGGTCTTATCATCGGCAGTGCTTGCGAAGCAGGTGAGCTTTATCAGGTAATGATGGACGGCAAAAGCGACGAAGAGCTTGTGAAGGTTGCTTCCTTCTACGATTATGTTGAAGTTCAGCCGATCGGCAACAACCGATTTATGGTGCGTTCAACCGATGAGAAATTCTATGATGTAAAAAGCGATATCGACCTGCAGAATCATAACAGACGTCTTATCTCTATTGCAGACAGGCTTAACAAGCTTGTTGTTGCGACGGGTGACGTTCACTTTATGGAGGAAAAGGATGCGGTTTACCGCGAAATCCTTATGACTTCAATGGGATTCAAAGATGCGTCCGAGCAGGCTCCGCTTTATATGCGAACAACTCAGGAAATGCTTGACGAGTTCAGCTACCTTGGCGAAGAAACAGCTAAGGAAATTGTTATTACAAACACAAATAAAATCGCCGATATGTGTGAAAAGGACATCACACCTTTCCCGAGAGGTACATTCCCGCCGAGCCTTGAGGGCGCAGACGAGGACCTTACACGAATCTGCTGGGAAAGAACAAAACGCGACTACGGCGATCCTGTTCCCAAAAACGTTGCAAAACGTCTTGACAAGGAACTCAAATCAATTATTTCAAACGGTTTCGGTGTTCTTTATATGATCGCGCAGAAGCTTGTTTATAACTCCGAAGAGCACGGATATTACGTCGGTTCGCGAGGATCTGTTGGTTCATCGTTCGTTGCTCACGCGGCAGGTATATCGGAAGTTAATCCGCTTCCGCCTCACTATGTCTGCAGGCAGTGTAAGCACAGCGAATTTTTCGAAGACGGTTCTGTCGGCTCAGGCTTTGACCTTCCGCCGAAGGATTGTCCGCATTGCGGAATCCCGATGCACCGTGACGGTCACGATATTCCGTTCGAAACATTCCTCGGCTTCAAGGGCGACAAACAGCCCGATATCGACCTTAACTTCAGCGGTGAATATCAGTTCTATGCCCACCGATATACAGAAGAGCTTTTCGGACTTGACCACACTTTCAAAGCGGGTACAATCGGTACGGTTGCAGATAAAACTGCATACGGCTTCGTTAAAAAATGGGAAGAGGCTAAGGGGATTTTCCTCAGCCGTGCGGAAGAGGACAGACTGACTCAGGGCTGTGTCGGCGTTAAGCGTACAACGGGACAGCACCCGGGCGGTATGGTTGTTATCCCTGCAAGTAACGATGCGGAGGATTTCACCCCGATTCAGCACCCTGCGGATGACGTTGCAGGCGGACTTCGTACAACTCACTTCGATTTCCGTTCGCTTCACGATACAATCCTCAAGCTCGATAACCTCGGCCATGATGTGCCGACACTTTACAAGCACCTTGAGGATTCAACAGGAATCAAGGTCTTTGAAGCTGATGTCTGCGACCCGAAGCTTTATCAGCTTCTTACTTCGCCCGAACCGTTGGGAGTAACGGCAGAGGATATCGAATGTGAAACGGGTACACTCTCGTTGCCCGAGCTCGGCACTCCGTTCGTTCGTCAGATGCTTATGGATGCGAAGCCGAAAAACTTTTCCGATATGCTTCAGATTTCAGGTCTTTCACACGGAACGGGCGTTTGGCTTGGCAATGCGCAGGATCTTATCGAAAAAGGAATCTGTACAATTTCAAACGTTATCGGAACGCGAGATAATATTATGGTTTTCCTTATGCATAAAGGGCTTGAACCTGATATGGCATTTAAAATTATGGAAATCGTCCGTAAGGGTAATGCTACAAAGCTCCTTACGGAAGACCATATGAACGCGATGAGGGAACACAACGTTCCGCAATGGTACATTGACTCTTGTATGAAGATTGAGTATATGTTCCCGAAGGCTCACGCCGCAGCTTACGTTATTGCCGCTATGCGACTTGCGTGGTATAAGATTTACCATCCGATAGAGTATTACGCAACGTATATGTCTGTGCGCGGCGAAGACCTTGACACGGTTGCTATAATGAAAGGCAGAGATGCCGTAAAAGCATGTATGAAGGAAATCAAGGCAAAGGGACACGAAGCTACGGCAAAGGAAGAGGGTATTTACACTTCAATGCAGGTTGTCAACGAAATGATGGCACGCGGAGTTGAATTCCTTCCCGTTGATATTTACAAATCGCACGCAAGCACCTACCTTATTGAAGGCGGTAAAATAAGACTGCCGTTTTCTGCGATGGCAGGTACGGGTGAAGCGGCTGCGGTGTCGTTGATGAAAGCACGTGATGACGGTCAGGGCGAGTATATGTCCCGCGAAGACCTTCAGCAAAGAGCAGGAATCAGTAAATCCGTTATGGAAACTCTTGAGGCCTGCGGTGCACTTGAAGGCTTGCCCGAAAGCACACAGATAAGCTTTTTCAATTTTTAAAGGAGAATGTAAATGGTTGATTTAACTAAGCTCTGGAAAATGAGAGATATCCTTCCTGTCATTGTTGTTGACAGTCTTACGGGTAAGGTTATCAAACACGGATATATGAACAAGGAGGCTTTTGCTTATACGCTTAAAAGCCACCGTATGTGGTATTACAATCTTGAAACAAAGGAAGTTGAAAAATTCGGCGAAGAAACAGGCGAGGTGCAGAAGCTTGTTTCTATCAAGGCGGATAACAACTATGAATCACTTTTGATTTATGTTGAGCAGATTGGTTTTGTTTTAAGGAAAGAAAAGGGTTATAAGACCTGCTACATTCACGAAATTTATTCAAGAACACGCAGAGGTGTTTCAAAACACAGAAAATTCGGAAAAGTTGAAGTGGACGAAAACTTTGATTATTCAAAGGAAGACTACGAAGACGATTACGAATACGAAGAATAAAAGCAGAGGAGGTTGTTGCAATGTGGTGGAAAATACTTTTAGCGATACTTGCGGTAATTGTTATCGTTACACTCATCAAAGCAATGCTTTTAAAACCTAAAAAGATTGAAAAAGTAAAAATCAGAGATGTCAATATCGACGAGAACGAGGTTGCACAACACCTTTCAAAGGCAATTCAGTTCAAAACAATTTCAAAAGTCAGGGACGAAGGCGTTGATTGGGAAGAGTTCGAAAAGTTTCAGGCATACCTTGACGAAACCTATCCTCTCATCGCAAAGAATACAACAAAAGAGATAATCGACAAGGCAAGCTTGCTTTACCTCTGGAAGGGTAAAAATCCCGATCTTGAACCGATGGCTATGCTTGCCCATCAGGACGTTGTTCCCGTTTCCGAGGGTACTGAAAAAGATTGGAAATACGAGGCTTTCAGCGGTCACATCGACGGTGAGTACGTATGGGGCAGAGGCGCTCTTGATATGAAAAACCATCTTATCTGTGTTATGGAAGCAGTCGAAACTCTTATGGCTGAAGGCTTCCAACCGGACCGTGATGTTTACCTTTGCTTCGGTCATAACGAGGAAACAGTTTCTACGGTTTATTCGGGTGCAGGCACAATCGTTAAGACTCTCAAGGAGAGAGGAGTGCGCCTTGACAGCGTTCTTGACGAAGGCAGTGCACTTATCAATCTTAAAGTCCCCGGAATTATTGACACACATCTTGCGGCTGTAGGTACTGCTGAAAAGGGTTATGTTGATATGAAGATTACCCTTCACGATAAGGGCGGTCATACATCAGCGGCACCGAAACACAGCGGTATGTGGAAGCTTGCAAACGCTGTCCGTGACCTTGAAAAAAATCAGTTCAAGTCACATTGGCTTCCGTTCCTTGACGAGCTTGTAAAAGCAGTCGGTGGACGTGCAACCTTCCTCGGAAAGCTTATAATCTGTAACTATAACTTTTTTAAGCCTTTGCTTAAGGCGATACTTATTTCTATTCCTCAGGGTGCAAGCCTTGCAAGAACGATTACGAGCGTTTCTATGTGTGAAGGAAGTCCTGCGGCAAATGTGCTTCCGCAAAGACCGAGCATTACGGTAAACTTCCGTCCGCTTCCGGGCGACAGCCTCGCAGATGTTGAAGCTCACGTAAGAAAGAAGATAAGATATAAGGATATCGATATTGAATATTTCAACGGTAAAGAAGCAACACCGTTCTCACCGACAGATTCAAGAGCCTTCAAGGCGATTGAGAGCGTTGAAAACAGTATTCATCCCGAAGGAGTTGCTGTTGCACCGTACCTTGTAATGGGCGGAACAGATGCTTACCGTTACGGTGAAATCTGCGATAATATCCTTCGCTTCGCACCGTTCAATGTCCCTCTTTCTCTCTTCTTCACAACTCACGCAACAAACGAGCGAATCCCGATTGCATCCCTTGCAGAAGCAGTTGTATTTTTCAGAGAGTACATAATTAAAGTTTCAGATAAAGATTAATAAAGATAAAAACACGGGTATCTCATTGTAATTTGTAGATACCCGTGTTTTTTTGTTACTGCATTGAAAATCCATGTTCTGCTAATTGTTCAGTCATATCGTCGATGTAATATAAACATTCATCAGAACTGTTGTAGGTAAGGCCTGTAAACCGAAGTACAAGAACGGCACGCGAAGCTTTGTCAGCTTCGCAGAGGTTATAAAAATGACTATCAAAAACAATACTTCCGTTGTCATTTTCCTTATAGCTGTATTTAATTGATTCAGGATCGTTTTCTCTGTCGATAAGAATTTTATAGTTCTGAAGCTCAGCTTTCATGTTTTCATAGTCGGGATAATTTTTGTCAATTTCCATATGAAAAGAAAAATGCTCAACAAGGTTGGTAACGGTTGAATAATCAGCCCCCATAGTTATAAAATTTTCGTTGTCTATTTCATAAATCCAGGAGCGCGTCCCCTGTGTTGCTGAACTGCTGCTCGTCAGATTATCTTTTTCGGTTTTATCTGAGATTTCTGCCGCAGAGACTTCACTTGTACCGAGGGAGATAGATTTGTCATCATTTACGCTATTCTTACCGCAACCTGAAAACAACGAAAATACTGTTGAAACCACCAAAAGTAAAACTATCGCTTTTTTGCTTTTCACGTTTCGTCCTCCTGTATAATCAATAAACTTTTGATCTGATTTTATGCCGAAAATCTTCTTATGCCAACGGCACACGCATCAAATCTATAACCCAATTAAAGAATGCAAAAACTTTTTCAAAAATATTTGCGTCTTTTGAATATATTTTATACGCTTTGCTTGCAAGGTGGCTTTCGTTCACCGTGATGTTTTCAAGCGAACCGTCACCGATATTTTTAAACGTAAGAAGATAACATTCTTTCGCATCAGAGTGGAAACCTGCATTGAAATTCGTCACGATTGAATTGAATTCACCGTCCGCTTTAAGCGCCGTCTGCTTGCCGTCACCTGCCGAGTACCAATAGCAGAAGCAATCGTGGAGGGTGTTTCTGTCGTTATTCGCCATTCTGAATCCGATTGCAAACTGGTCGCTGTAACAGTAGTCAAGCCAATTGTTGCCTGCTTCAAGAAGGAAACCGCAGCTGTTCTGAAAATCCGTATAATCCGAATAATAAAGCGGATGAATATTGCGAAGCACGTTTCCTGCAGACTTCACGTGAACGCCGATAAAAACGTTTCCGATTCTCACGTTCGTAATTGTATTGTCAAATCCTTCAAGGAAGATTCCGACAGAATCTGTTTTGCCTGTACCGATGATGTTGATTCCCGTGATGTCTGCATCGGACGAGCCGCTGTTTGCACCGTACTTGATGTGCAAGCCGACAACAGTGTTTTTGATTGATGTATCACGCACAGCTGTTTCGCGTCCGCTGTTGATCGAAATTCCGTTTGCGATACCGCTTCCGTCAATCACACCGCCCTCAAGGGAATAGTTGCTTCCGGGAGTATGGGTGTCGTTTGCAGGGAATTTCCCGCCGAGCTGAACTACTGCTTCGCCGTAAGTCCAATCGCCGATTGCTTTGATAACTGCAAAATCAGAAAGCTCAAGAGAAACGCTTTTCGTCGGCTCTGCAGGAGTGTAAATCGGCTTTGAAAGAAGGTATTCACCGTCAGGGAAGAAAATTGTTCTGTTCGGGTTCGCATCAATAAGCGCCTGAATTTCGTCGGCAACATCAACACCGCTGTTTGCAGGGATTGTGTCCGTTACGATTATATATCCTTTGTTGCTTTCAGCCGTTGCGCAGATGCAAAGGCAGGAAAAAAGACAAACTATTGAAAGAAAAACTGATAAAAATTTTTTCATAAGATCACCTTATTTGTACTGATAAACTTTTACATAATCGACGATGAAATCTGCCGACTCGCCTTCTTTGATATCAATCTTTCCCGTGCCGTGACGGTCAGCCCAGGCAACTCCGTTTTCGCCTGCAACTTCGCACGAAAGAATAAGATATTCGGGATTCTTGCTCACTCCGCCCGTTGAAAGTCTGCCCGTTTCAACACCGTTGATGTAGAAGATATATTCGTTTTCGTTCCACTCAAGGCCGTATGTATTGAACTCCTTATACGGATTGTTTTCAACGAGGTATTTGCCGACGCTGTCACCCTTGCTGTCAGGGCCGTAGCCGTCGTAGTGGATACCGCCGATTACCGCATCGCCTGCACCCCACCAATGGTCTTTGTAATACATTGATTCAAAGATATCAACCTCGGTGCCGTCCTCACCCGAATCGTTGACATCGTAAACCTGACCGTTCATCATCCAGAATGCAGCCCACATTCCTCTTGCAGGAGGAAGAATTGCACGGCATTCAAAATAACCGTAAAGGAAATCGTGCTTGCCTTGAGTTGCAATTGCACCCGTGTAGTAACCCGGACCGTAGCTGTCAGGTGAACCGAAGGTGTCGCCCTCAAGTCCGTTTTCCATATAACGTGTGGAAATTACGAGGTTTCCGTCCCTGACAGAAATCATATCCTTGTGCCAGTAACCGCCCTTGCGGATAGGTCCCCAATGAAGAGTGTCAACCGATTGATTATCGTTCCACTTTGTTGTATCAAGGCTGTCACCGTTAAAATCGTCTTCCCATACAAGCTCGAAGCGTTCTTCGAGGTTCAGCTCCTGACCCGACGGAATATACGGCAGGTCAAGTAACGCAGGCAATTCGGGAGAAATAAACATTAAAAACGAAACAAGTATACTGATAAGTTTTGTCATCATAGGAAAACCTCCTTTCCTGCATTATACTAAAAAAGAAACAGGCAGTCAATGCAAAACATTGACCGCCTGAGTTTTATTAATCGGGATAAGAAATCTGTCTGCCTGAGAAAAATGAAACGATTGCTCTTGCAACAATGTCAAAACTCTTCTGGAAGAAGCCCTTGAAATCAACGTCGAGCGCAAGCTTCCAGCCGTAATCGTCGCCTGACTTGCGGAGATTGTCGATATCCTCAACAGTGAACATATCGTACCAATGAACAACGCGTGTTGTGTACTTTGAAGTATCCTTCTCGTCAATTACAATCATTCTGTAACCGTACTGTGAAGAGAACGCATCCTTGTTGTAACGTGTGCTGAGGGAATTGCTGATGTCGATACCCTGATTTCTTACGCCGAAAGCGTTTGTATGGTCGTGACCCGAATACATTGCGAGCACGTCGCCCTTTTCAACCATTGCATCAAACTGACCGTCGTTTTCACCGCCTGAACACGGAGTTTCCGTAAGTGTTCCGAAGTTCACGCTGTTCGGGTCAAACATATAATATTCGCCCTTGTTGATTATGTGTTCGTAGGAATAAAGCTTTTTACTGTCAACCTTTTTGAGTACGTCGTAAACTTCAGGCACGATTATGTGCTGGAAAGCTACGGAATAAACAACCTCGCCACCGTTTGCAGCCTTGAGCTCGTCTGACTTCTGCTTGTACCATTCAACCTGGTCAGCCTTTACATTGCCGTAGTTGCCGTTACCGTCGTAGTCGTTTGAGTCAAATACCCAGACATTGAACTTAACCTTTGAGCCGTCGGATGACATAACGGGAATGTTATATGTACCGCAGCCTGAAAGTGACGGACCGTCATCAAGTGAAATTGAGCATGAATATGAATTGTAATAAGCCATAAGCTCTTCTCTTGACATTGCGCCACGCTCGGAATCGTGATTGCCGAAGGTTACCGCAACGGGAATGTTTCTTTCCTGGAAAACAGACATAAGAGCGTCTATCCATCTTTTTGTGTTTGCAGCGTCATCGTCGTTGTCAACGTTATCGCCTGTTACAACAACAAGGTCGGGATTTTCACGGTCGCAAGCCTGCGCGATAAGCCACGTTGAAGCGTCAACGTTATCGTCTGCAAGATGCGTGTCCGTGACGTGCATAATATTGAATTTGCCGTCCTTGTTGAAAGAGAGAGCCTTTGCCGTTGTGCTGTACTCTGTCGCAAAAGCACTGACTGAAATACCCGCCATAATAACTACCACCATTAAAACTGAAATTAATCTTTTTACAAAAATCTTCATCGTTTCTGCCTCCTTTTTAACAGAAAGATTATACATCAAAAACAACGGAATGTAAACAAACTTTGGTTTGTTTTCAGAAATCAACCTCGTAATGTCTTACGGTTATTCCGATAACCTTGTTGTAATCAAGCACGTGCATTACCGCGCCGTCCTCGTCTTCCCAGAAAGTAAGACCTTCAGCTTCAATATTTTTACCGCCGACATTACGCTCTGCTGCAAGTTTAACCTCGCCCGTTGCGACGTCAACAGAAAGGATGTTTTTCAGTTTTCCGTTATCTTCGATGTCTTCGGAAAGGTAGAGTGTTCCGTTATAGAATTCGCCACCCTGAATGCGGTGGATTTTTTCCATACCGTTAAGATCAATGTCGCGCACGTGCTTCATCGAATTGTTGATATCATAAACACGTATAGTTTCTATATCCGTCCACTTTGAAGCATAAAGATATCCCGCTTCGGTATCAACCGCACACCACGGCACACCGTCGTCGTAGAGCTCGTTCGGCAGATCATAAATTTCGCCTGTCGGTTCAAGTGTTTCGCAGTCGAAAACAACTATACATGCGTAAACTTCATCGCCGCCTTCAACGGAAGTATACAGCTTTCCGTTATAATAACTGATTCCGCCGATGTGGTTGTTGCCTCTTTCTTCACAGGTTTCGGGAAGAGGATTGACGTGGCTGTCCACTATTTTCATACCGTCAAAAGTAAACTTTGCAAGTGCCGTAAGATTGAGTGCCGTAATGGAACCGCTTGTGTAATAATATTCGCCGTCCGTTGTGATACCCTGACCCATAAGAAGCGCCTTGTCAAAAACAAAGGTATCGCTTGAAACAAGGTCAGCCGTATCCGTGTCCTTTGCAATCGGAGTTGTTATCAGTGTGATTAACAACAACGGTAATGTGAGGATTGATAAGATTCTGTGAATTATCATAGTATTACTCCTTTTCAAACAACCAACAGGTTGTTTTTTTTATTTCTTTCGGGAAAGTAATTTTTTCTCCCGTAAAAAAATCCGTAAACGTTTTTCTGCCGTCAATGCTGAAATCGTATTCACCTTTTTCGTGAGCATAGAAAACAGTGTGATTTTCGGCTGTGTAAACAACCGCCTTCTGCTTCGTCGGAACGGTTATTCCGTTGCTTTCAAAAAGCTCTTTGAATTTTTCGGAATTCACTTCGTCATTGTCCGTGATGACCATAATCGCTTTTCCGTTTTCCTTTGCTGTTTTTATGCAATTACTCAGAAGCCGGGTTTTGTTCGGTTCAACGAAAACAAAGACCTTATAATCATCATAAACCTTTTCAAAATCAGATGCAAGAAAAATATCATACATAACACCTGAAAGACCGATTTCATTGCAGACGTCCCATATTCTGTTTTTGTGTCCCCTCAACGGGAAATAACAGTTTTCGTCCGTAAAAACTGCAACATCGGAACGTTTTTTGTCCATTCCTTTTTCGCAGAGCTTCTGCATTTTCGAAAACGTCTGCATAAATTCGCTGTCGTCATACCAGCCGCCCCACATATCGAACCACCACATTCCGTGGCCGTGGGTAAAGGCTCGGCAGAAATTAAGCTTTATCTGTTCAAGGCTCGTTTCTCTGTCCGTGCCGAACCATATTTTCATCGAATAGCGCGGATGCGGACTCGGCGGACGCGAAAGATGAGTACGGATATCGTTTTCTGAAAAGTAAAGCTTGCCGTGAAGCTTCAGCGAATCAATCGGCACCATCGGATACGGGTCAACACCCGGCTGTCTGCCGTAAACATAAATAAGCGGTGAGCACAAAAAATCAATTCTGTCACTTTCAAGAAGCTTACCCAGAGCAAGGTGACACTGCGCACGGTGCGGACAGCCGATTGTGTAGCCGTAAAACGCTCCGATTATTTTTTTATTATCAACCGCCTCTTTTGCAACATCCGCAAACTCAATAATTCTCTGTGCCGTCATTTCAGAAGCAAAGCGGAAATAATTTTCCTCGTTTTTCTCAAGTTTTTTCTCTTCGCACAGCTTAAGAAACTTTTCCTTTGCACGTTTGCCGTAAAATCCGTAATCTTCAAAAGGCAACCACTCTTCCGTGTTTCCGCCTGCAATCTGATAGCCGATAACGTTTTCTTTGTAACGGCTGTTTTCGATATAATCAATAAGTTGAGCGAGCTTTTCTTTTACCTCCTGCGCCCACAAATCCGACGCAAAAGAAACTCTCGTCCGTCCGTGCATTCCGTGTTCGCAAAGCTCATCGGGATGCTCTTTTTCCCATTCAAGCGAAAGGTTTACGTTCACTCTGGGAAAAATCATCGCATCGGGACATACGGATAAAATCTCGTCGAAGTTCTTCTCAACAATTGAAAAATCCGGTTCGTCATTTTCAAAAATACCTTTCTGAAAAACAAGCACGGGTGCAATTTCACCAATCGGCGCTTCAGAAAAGTTGAGGTTGACCGAATAGAGTTTAACTCCTGCCTTCGCAAAATCTGCATAACGGTTGTTTGTCGTCTTGTAGGTTATGTAAGCCATTTCAGGCACAGCTTTTCCGTTAACAAACAGCGTCGGCTGACCGTCAACACTTTTAACCTGCGAAATCATAGGCTCACCTCTTATGTAATTTCTGTTTTAATACTATCAAATTTATTTTTTGCTGTCAATAATTTGCTTTTTTGTTGCAAAAGAATAAAAAATTTGGTATGCTGAAGCAAACAGTAATGTTTGTAAAGGGGTGTTTTCATGACATTGTTTTTATCAAAGATTTTAAGAGTTTTTGTTTCTTTTCTTATGCTTTTTTCGCAGAATGCTCCGCACTTTTTCGAGCTGCCTGCAATCCCGAGCGGTCAGGAAATAAATCTTGATGAAAGGTTTGAGCTTGTCTGGGATGAAGAATTCAACGGTGACAGCCTTGATATGACAAAATGGAATCATAACTGGTGGGAAGTTGAACGAAAGGGCGGCTACTGGCACGAGGATATGGTCGACGTGCGCGACGGCAACCTTGTTATCACAACGGCATATTTCACAGATCCTCCCGAAAACTATTACGAAGATTATTTCGCAACACATCCCGGTTCACACGAATATAAAGAAGGCTGGTACACAGCCTGTATCACAACCAAGGGCAAATTCGAACAGTGCTACGGTTATTTCGAATGCCGTGCAATCCTTCCCGCTTCAAGTGGAATGTGGTCTGCATTCTGGATGATGAACACTCACGTTGAAGATGTTGACGGAAGCGGTCAGGACGGTACGGAAGTTGATATCTATGAATCAATGTACTACAAGGATAATTGGTGGGGTGCAGGCGGAGCTGTTATCAGCGGTATCCACTACGACGGTTACGGCGAAGGACAGCAGAGCGCAAGCATCGGCAAATGGTGGGTTGACAACCCGTACGAGCAGTACAACACTTACGGTCTTGAATGGACTCCCGAAGAATACATTTTCTACATCAACGGCGTTGAAACAGGCAGACTTTCAAAGGGCGGTGTTTCGCAGAATCCCGAATACCTTATCCTCTCCTGCGAGGTTGCAGGCGAAAACGGTATTGCCTGGGCTGACCGTCACGGTGTCGGCAAGATGAGTATGGACACAGACGAAACGGCAGAGTTCATTGTCGATTACGTAAGAGTTTATAAACACAAATAAGGATTTTTTCAAATGACAGCATTACTTATTGTTATCTACATTGTTTTTGTTTCTCTCGGTTTACCCGATTCACTTTTCGGTGCGGCCTGGCCCGTTACTCACAAGGATTTCGGAATTGCAGAAAACTTCGCCTCATATTACGGCATCATAACAGGTGTCTGCACGGGCGGTGTCAGCTTTATCGCAGGAAAAATGCTCCGCAAATTCGGCACGGCAAAGGTTACCCTTGTTTCAACATTTCTGACCGCCGCCGCACTTGTGGGAATGAGCTTTTCGCCGAACATCATCGTTTTTATGATTTTCACTGTCATCCTCGGCTACGGTGCAGGCGCAATTGATACGGGACTTAACAACTTTATCTCTCTTCACTATGAAGCCCGTCATATGAACTGGCTTCACTGTTGTTGGGGTCTCGGCGTTACGATAAGTCCGCTTATAATGTCCGCATTTCTTTCCGAAGAGCTGAGCAGTTGGCGAATGGGTTACCGCGTTGTTGCTTTGCTTCAGTTCTCAATAACTTTCATAATTTTCTTTTCTCTGAAAAAATGGGAGAAGGTTGAAAAAAGCATCACAGCAAAAGAAGACCCGGCAGAAGCAGGAAGCGGAAAGCTTCTTGACCTTCTTAAAATCAAAGGTGTTATAACAAGCATACTTTCAATGGGACTTTACTGCGGAATGGAATTTTCGCTCGGCACCTGGGGCGCAAGCTATGCCGTCAACACTTTTCTGATTGCTCCCGACGAAGCGGCAAAATGGGTTTCGCTTTACTTCGGCGGAATTATGCTCGGCAGAATCATCGCAGGCTTCGCTTCAATGAAGTTCAGCGACAAAACGCTCATCCGCACAGGCATTGTTACCGCACTTCTCGGTATTGTCGTTTTCGCTCTGCCACTTGGCAAAATCTCGCTTGTCGGATTCCTTCTTATCGGAACGGGATTCGGACCGATTTTTCCGAGCATACTGCACAGCGTTCCCGAGCGATTCGGCACAACATACTCTGCCGACCTTACGGGATACCATATGGGCGGCGCATACGGTACAGGCTTTGCAATTCAGCTTATTTTCGGCTATGCCGCAACGCTTATCAGCTTTAAAATCACTCCGTTCGTGCTTCTTGCCCTCTGTGCAGGAGTTTACATTGCGAATGAGGTTGCAATTAAAACAATCAGCAGAAAGCATTGATATCCTTTGAAAAAGGGGCTGTAAAAAAACAGCTCCTTCTTTTTTATGATTTCGATTTACTATAAAGCAATTTTTCTGAATCGTCTCCCTCTGACGAAGAAACTTGTGTTGTTACGAATATTTATTGACATCCAATCATACTGGCAAATTTGGGTTTGTCGGGATGTTTTATTATAACGGTTGCTTGCAACCTACACCTCATCAGTCACTTCATGACAGCTTCCCCTCAATGGGAAGCCTTGGATTTGCGTAGTTTTTCAGCCTTCTACTTGAGGAGAAGGTGCCGAGGAACGAGGCGGATGAGGTGGTAACAAAGAAATAGACAAACCCGAATTTGTCGGTGTGTTGTGTTGATGAATGCCTTTCAGTTTATATGATTAATGCAGAGTTCGGTTTTCAACGGATATTCAGAAAGTTTATCGTTGTCAAGATTTTCCTTATACATATCAACTGCGCAAATCTGCGGATTTTCATATGTGGCATAATAAAAAATTCCTTTATCCGAATTACAACACGAAGTATAGATTGTGATTTCATATTTTCCGTCACCGAGGTTAACCGTACCTCTCGAATGAGAAACGGAACTAAGAATATGAAAAAACTGGCTCACGCTTTCTTCTTCGCTCTCGTCGCAGACGGAGTTGGATTTTGTGAAAACAGCACGGACGAACCTTGAAGCTGAGCTGAGATCACCCGGCAGACCGACAGCACCCATACCTTTCGAAAAGGTACAGATGTCCGCAGACGGTGCGAAGGTGTTTTCGGGTTCTTCTGCAGTAAGATTAACATAATTTGCAAGGTTTGTTATATGCCAGTCAAACGGCGGATTGTTCGTAAGCACACCGACGGTATTGTCGTGAATTTTCAGACCGTCTTTGATTGATTCAACGGTTATACTTTCATCTTTATCCGAAATCATCCAGTGAAGCGGAGAAGCTTTTAGGTCAGGACGGAAATCAATATCAGCTATATTAACTTTTTTAAGCAAAGTTTTTGCTTCGCTGACATTCTCACATTGCGTCAGAATATACGGAATAAATTCAAATGGCGCAACGTTAATTTTTTTCTCATCAACGGGATGAAAAAATGCATTGCCCGGGAAGTTAAGTCCTGCCATGCTAAGACCTTTTTCGTTTGTTGCTTCGTAATAAAGAGGGTAGGAGTCCATAACCGTTGCAATTCCGATTAATGCATAGTGTTTGCTTGAGAAAGTGAAAGGAAAATTTCTCGGCGTTATGACAACACTTTCGTTATAATGGTATTCAAGGTCGAGTGTTCTGCCGAAGTAATGGTCTTTAGTTTTAAAGCTTATGGCTGTGCACATAATTTCACCTCATAAAAAATTAAGGGACGGAAAATCCGTCCCTTTTATTATTTGTATAAATATTGAATTATTCAGCGATTGTTTCTTTAAGAATCGCAACAGCCTTTTTAAGTTCGTCCCAACCGATGTTAAGCGGAGGAAGAAGTCTTACCTTTGTTTTTGCAGTAAGGATAAGAACACCTTTCTTCATACAAGCGTTTACAATTTCCTTTGCTTCCTTTTCGGTTTCAATGCCTATCATAAGACCAAGACCGCTGACACTTTTAACGCCCTTTGCACCCTCAAATTCCTCGAAGATGTACTTTGACTTTGCCTGAACTTCGCTGAGAAGCTCGTCGTCAATTCTTGAAAGAATATTACAAGCTCCTGCACAGCAAACAGGATTTCCGCCGAAGGTTGTTCCGTGTGAGCCGGGGATGAGAACATTCTCAACCTTTTCGCCGAGCATTGCAACACCGATCGGAAGACCGCCGCCGATGCCTTTTGCTGTTGTAACGATGTCCGGCATAAAACCGTACTGCTGGAAAGCGTAAAGTGAACCTGTTCTGCCGTTACCTGTCTGCACTTCATCAACGATGATGAGCATATCTTTCTCTTCAGCGATTTTCTTAACTTCGTCAACAAACTCCTTATCAAGCTTGCATACACCGCCTTCACCCTGAACAAGCTCCATCATTATCGCAACGCAGTTGTTCTCTTCAGCAAGCTTTCTTACGCTATCTGCATTGTTAGCCTCGGCATAAACAAAGCCTTCAACGAACGGACCGAAATGTGTGTGGTAGCCGTCCTGTCCCGTTGCTGTAAGAGTTGCAATTGTTCTTCCGTGGAAGCTGTTTTTAAGAGTGATGATTGTTGAATGGCTTTCGTCGCCGTATTTGTCAAAAGCATAGCGGCGAGCAACCTTGATTGCACATTCGTTAGCCTCAGCACCGCTGTTTCCGAAAAATGCCTTTTTCATTCCTGTTCTTTTGCAAAGCATCTTTGCAAGCGTTGAGCAAGGCTCTGTGAAATAAAGGTTTGATGTATGAGTGAGAGTTGAGAGCTGGTCTGTAACCGCCTTAAGCCACTCGTCATCAGCAACACCGAACACGTTAACGGCAATTCCTGAACCGAGGTCGATGTATTCCTTGCCCTCGGAATCCTTGAGGATTGCACCCTTACCACTGACAAGCTCAACGGGGAAACGTGCGTAAGTGTTGGCTACGTACTGTTTATCGATTTCTGTAATGCTCATTTATTTTGCCTCCGGGTGTCTTTTCTTGTAATCCTCGCCGTTGACGAACATCGTACCGATACCTTCATCGGTAAGAATTTCAATGATGATTGAATGCTTTACACGTCCGTCGATAACAAAAACCTTGCGGACACCCCAGTTGATTGCGTCAACGCAACACTGTACTTTGGGAATCATACCGCCTGAAATGATGCCCTCTTCCGTAAGCTTCGGAGCATCTTCGATGAAAATCCTTGAAATGAGTGATGACGGGTCGTCCTTGTCGCGGAGAATACCTTCAATATCTGTCATTGAAATAAGGCTTTCTGCCTTGAGTTCACCTGCGATTTTAGCGGCAACCGTGTCAGCATTTATGTTATAAACATTTCCCTGCTTATCGCAACCGACAGTTGAAACAACGGGGATGTAACCCATTGAAATAGTGTCGAGGATCGGAGTGACGTCAACCTTTTCGATGTCACCGACAAAACCAAGCTCTTCGCAACGGGGCTTTGCGATAATCATATGACCGTCAGCACCGCTCAGACCGATTGCCTTACCGCCCTTTGATTCAATAAGGCTTACGAGGCTTTTATTGATTTTACCTGCAAGAACCATCTGTACGATTTCTGCAGTTTCTTTATCTGTAACGCGAAGACCGTTGACGAACTGAGTTTCCTTGCCGATTTTTGCAAGCATCTCGGTAATCTCGGGACCGCCGCCGTGAACGAGAACAACCTTGATACCAACCGTTGAAAGAAGAATGATATCACTCATAACGGACTGCTTGAGGTCTTCGTTAATCATAGCGTTTCCGCCGTATTTGACAACAAGGATTTTGTTTGCATATTTCTGTATGTACGGCAAAGCGTGTGTAAGAACGTGAGCTCTGTCTGCGTTTGAAATTCTCATATTAATTACCTCTTAGGTTCTGTAGTCGCCGTTGATTTTAACGTAATCGTATGTAAGGTCGCAACCCCATGCAGTAGCCTTTGCTTCTCCTGAGTTAAGCTCAACAAGGATATCGATTTCTTTTTCAAGAAGTATTTCCTTTGCCTTTTCCTCAGAGAAATCAATGCCTGCACCGCTTACGCAAACGTCAAGCTTGCCCTTTGAAGACTCAAAGCTCACGTCAATTTTATTAACATCAACCTGAGCACCGCTGTAACCGATAGCGCAAAGAACACGACCCCAGTTAGCATCAGCGCCGAACATAGCAGCCTTGAGAAGTGAAGAGCAGATAACTGATTTTGCAACAGTTTTTGCTGTCTTTTCGTCAGCGGCGCCCGTAACCTTACATTCGAGGAGCTTTGTTGCGCCTTCGCCGTCGCCTGCAATTTTTCTGCAGAGGTAAACGGTTACGCTGTTGAGTGCCTTGCAGAACTCTGCAAAATTCTCGTCTTCCTTATCGATAATCTTATTGCCTGCCATACCGTTGGCAAGAACAGTAACCATATCGTTTGTTGAAGTGTCGCCGTCAACGCTTACCATATTGAATGTTGAAGCGATGTCTGTGCTCAGAGCCTTCTGAAGAAGCTCGGGAGCAATTGCAACGTCGGTTGTGATAAAAACAAGCATTGTTGCCATGTTCGGGTGAATCATACCGCTTCCCTTTGCGATACCGCCGATTTTACATTCAACACCGTCAATTTCGAAGCTGATTGCAATTTCTTTCTTGACTGTGTCCGTTGTCATAATGCCTTCAGCCGCAAAGTCGCTGTGGTCACCAAGACCTGCCGCAAGCTCATCCATACCGCTTGCGATAGGAGTGATATCAAGCACCTGACCGATAACACCTGTTGATGCAACAACAACGTCATTCTTTGAAATACCTGTTGCCTTTTCAACAAGCTCGCTCATCTGCTCAGCAATTTCAATTCCGTTTGCGTTACAGGTATTTGCGTTTCCGCTGTTGCAGATAACTGCCTGAGCGTATCCGTCAGCAATATGATTTTTTGTAACCGTAAGGGGAGCACCCTTAACGAGGTTTGTTGTATAAACAGCTGCAGCCGCAGCCTTAACGTCACTTGTGATAAGAGAGAGGTCTCTTTTTGTCTTATTCTTTCTGATTCCGCAATGTATACCGTTTGCCTTGAATCCTTTAGCGGCACAGATACCGCCCGTAATTTCTTTCATTTCTTACACCTCAAAATTAAGTCCTGTAGTTTCGTCGACACCGAGAATGATGTTCATATTCTGGATAGCTGCGCCCGAAGCACCTTTTCCGAGGTTATCGTAACGAGCCATAAGAAGGATTCGGTCTTCGTTGCCCTCAACGAAAATTTCCATTCCGTCATTGAATGAAAGCTTGTTTGAACAGATAAATCCGCCTTCGCCGACGTCAGACTTATATTGTACCACAGGTCCGTGGTATTTTTCACTATAAATTTTACGAATTTCGTCTAAATTTGCACCGCTTATCTGTTCTTTGAACAAAGGAACGGTTACGAGCATACCGCTGTAGTAATTTGCGACGATAGGAGAAAACGCAGGAGCGTTCTTGATTCCGGTAATTGCCGTCATTTCGGGAAGGTGCTTGTGTGTCTGTGCAAGACCGTACTGACGGGGAGAACCGTATGCTTCCTCAATTTCGGGACTCTCATATTCACCGATCATCTTGTTTCCGCCGCCGCTGTAGCCCGTGAGCGAATGGCAGGTGAGAAGAGCATCTTCGGAAATAACACCTTTTTCAACAAGAGGATAAACAAGAGAGATAAATCCGCTTGCGTGACAGCCGGGAACTGCAATTCGGTTTGAAGAAAGAATCTTTTCTCTGTGAGCATCCGAAAGCTCAGGGAATCCGTATGCCCAGGCAGGATTTGTACGGTGTGCCGTTGAAGTGTCGAGCACCTTTACGTCAGGGTTCTCAATAAGAGAAACAGACTCCATAGCCGCCGCATCGGGAAGGCAGAGAAACGCGATATCGCAGGAATTGAGCATCTCTTTTCTTGCGTTTACATCCTTACGTAATTCGTCGGAAATAAGCATAAGCTCAATGTCGTTTCTCTCGCTGAGTCTTTCGTATATACGCAGTCCTGTTGTGCCTGCTTTTCCGTCAATAAAAATCTTTTTCACCTAATCACCCTATATTCATTGATAATGAATAATTATACAGTTATTTTGTAAAAAGTCAAGGGATATACGTGAATATTATATTTTTTATTGCATATATACAATTTATTTTATTTCTTGACAAATGGTTCGTCAAAGTATACAATCAAGTTAATATTATAATGGTATAGTATGAGGGAAAATGATGTTAATTTTGCAAAAAGGGTTCAATTATTCGCAGGACGGACCGGGCAACAGGCTTGTATATCACCTGCAAGGATGCAATTTCCGATGCAAGTGGTGCTCGAACCCCGAGAGTATGAACTGTGAGGACGAAAAAGCAAAAAATTACACGGTGGATGAGCTTTTTTCGGAGGCAAAACGCAGTCGTATGATGTTTTTTGACGGTGGCGGAGTGACTTTCACGGGCGGTGAATGTACGCTTCAGTACGAGGAGCTGACAGAACTTCTGAAAAAGCTTCAGGAAGAGGATATAAACACCGCAATCGAAACGAATGCGTCAAGTCCGCATCTTTTGGAAATTGCAGAAAATGTCGATTACCTCATAGCTGATTTCAAACATTATGATACAGGAGTTCATAAAAAATGGATAGGCGTAGGCAATGAAGCTGTCAAGGCAAATATTGAAAAAATATTCGCTTCGGGCAGGCAGATTCATATAAGAATTCCCGTAATAAAAAATATCAACGATAATCCGCAAGGTTTCGTTGATTATTTCAAAGGCTTTGATACCTCATCAGCTGTCTTTGAATTCCTTTCTTACCACGAATTCGGAAAGGATAAATGGACGCAGGATTACGAAATAGAGGACGGATTTGTCCCGGACGAAACGATTGAAAATTTCAGAAAATTATTCACACAAAACGGAATGAAAGTAACTAAAACATAAAGGAGAATTGTTATGCAGAAAATTTACACTCCCAAAAAATTAACAACGAAAGCAAAGTCTCTTTTCGTGAACGAAAGAGCAAAGATGCGCCTTGACGGTTGGTTTATTGCAAAGGAAGCAGAGCTTAATCTGCAGGAAAAATATAAAGACGAGTGCGAGGAAGTGAAGAAAGCTTATATTCTTCGTGAACTTGTTGATATCGTGCCTCTCTGGATTGACGATAATCAGATTTTTGCAGGAACACAGGATGATGCATTCGCAAGAAGCTACGCGCTTATCAATCCCTCTTTCAAGGTTGAAGGTTTCAGCGGTTATTGTGACCCTGCGGCTGTTTTCGGCGACATTGAGCCGAATGAAGAATTCACCGCTGAAAGAATTGAAAAGGCGAAATCAGAGTTCAGTAAGACTGATTATGCAGTAAAGCTTGGCGAAACATATGCAAAGTGCGAAAACAGCACAAAGGAAGTTATCTATTTCGTTGAGCAGGTTACGGGACATCTTATTCCCGATTTTCGATATGCAATCAAAAACGGTGTGCGTTCAATGATTGATGAAATCAAGGACAAGGACGGCAACGGCTACAAGGCTTTCAGAATCGCTCTTGAAAGTGTTATCGCGCTTGCAAACAAATACGCTGACCTTGCAGAAGAAAAGCTTGCTGATGCTGACGACGAGAGAAAAGCCGAACTTGAGCTTATGATTAAAACTCTTCGCAAAGTGCCTGAAAACGGTGCTGAAAATATGTACGAAGCAATGCAGTCTTTCATCCTTCTCTGGCAGATGATGTGCCTTGAGCAGACTCCGAACCCGTTTGCATTCTCAGTCGGTAATGCAGACAGAATTTTCGAACCGTACAGGAACGGACTTGACCGTGATACAGTTGCAGGTCTTTTCAAGCATTTCCTTGTTTTCTTCAATGTTGCTGACAGAAGCTGGGCGATTTCACAGAACATTATCATCAGCGGACGTGACAAGGACGGAAACGACCTTACAAACGACACTTCATACGCTATGCTTGACGCGTATTTTGATATGAACCTTCCTCAGCCGATTCTTTCGGTCAAGCTTCATAAGAACACACCGCAGAAGCTTTATGAGGAGCTCGGCAGATTCTTCTTCACACCGGGTGTGCTTACCCCGTCAATGTTCAATGACGATTCACTTTACGAAGTCCTCGGTGCAAACGGTGTTGACGAAGCTGACCTTCCCGACATCTCAATCGCAGGCTGTCAGGAACCCCTTATTATGGGTAAGGACAACGGCAACACAACAAACAGCTGGCTTAATCTCCCGAAGATTCTTGAAATGACACTCACGGGCGGAATTTCAACCGTAACGGGTGAGCGCCTTGCAGAAACAAAAGCAGCTTCTCTTGAAAACATTCAGGAAGAGTTCTACAAGAACGTTGAATTTTTTGTTGCAGAAATGACACAGGCGGCAAACGGTGCTTCCGTTGCTCTTTCAACTCAGCGCGTACCTTTCCTTTCCTGCTTTATGGGAGGTATGGAAAACGGTATCGATATGCGTGACTTCAACGCTCAGGGTACAAAATATAACGGCAGCGGCTGCCTTATCCACGGCACATCCGTAATTGCCGATTCATTCAGTGCTATTGATAAACTTCTTGCTGAACGTCCTGAGGATGCAGACAAGCTTGTACCTGCCCTCAAGGCAAACTTTGACGGCTACGAGGAATTGAGAGATTTCCTTCTCTCTGCAGATAAATTCGGCAATAACATTGAAAAGGTGGACAATTATGCGGCTGAGGTTGCATCAAAGGTAGCGGACATCGTTGCAAATGCAAAGAATTACCTTGGCAACAGCTTCCGTCCCGACTTTTCAAGCCCTTCAACACATCTTCTCTACGGCTATTGGGTAGGAGCAACGCCTGACGGCAGAAAGTCAAGAGAAATGCTCGGCTACGGTGTAGACCCGCTTTACGGCAGTGCAGAAAACGGCCTCGGTTTCCGTATGCTTTCAAATATGAAGCTCCCGTTTGAGAAGTTCAACGGCGGTTACGCTTCACATCTCGGTATCGACCCGAAATATTTCACAAGCGAAACAGACGAGGGTAAGGGTGTTGAATTCAGAGATAAGATTATTAATCCTCTTTTCTTCAACGAGCTAAATGAAGGTGTTGCACCGTTCTATCTTTACGTTAATGTTACAACAGCAGAAATCCTTAAGAAAGTGCTTGAAAATCCGAAGAAGTATGCACCAAGCGGAGTTTACATTATGCGAATCCACGGTACATTCGTAAACTTCCTTGACTTGTCACCTGCAATTCAGCAGGATATCATCAAGCGTCTTGACCCGAAGTCTTCAAATCTCGGTTGCTGAGGTGAAACTATGTATTCAATCGGTATAGACATCGGCACAACGAGCATCTGCGCTGTGCTTATGAACAATCAGACGGGCGAAATCAGTTGCTCCGCTGTTTGTCAGAATAATTCATTCATCGAAACTCCGAATGTATGGGAAAAAATTCAGGACGTTTCAAAGATTGAGGAAAAAGTTTTTGAAGCGATTGACGGCGTTATTATGAATAAAGGAAGCGGTGCAATCGAATCCATCGGAATCTCAAACCAGATGCACGGTATTATGTATTACGATGCAGACGGTGAAGCTGTCAGCCCTCTTTACATCTGGCAGGACGAACGCGGAAATCTCCCGTACAAGGACGGTAAAACCTATGCACAGCACCTCGGAAGCTTTGCGGGCTACGGTTTAGTGACGGATTTTTACAACCGTGAAAACGGTCTTGTTCCCGAAAATGCTGTTGGCGTATGTACAATCGGTGACTACATCGCGATGAAACTTACAGGCACAAAAAAAGCACTTATGCATATCACAAATGCCGCAAGCTTCGGTTGCTTTGATATCATTGAAAATGAATTTACTATCGATAACGGTATGCTTCCTGAAGTGACGGCAGATTTTGCGACAGTCGGTGAATGGCGCGGAATAAAAGTTTCTGTTGCTGTCGGTGACAATCAGGCAAGCTTTATCGGTTCTGTCGGAGTGGATGCTCCGCTTCTTAACGTCGGTACAGGCTCGCAGATTTCGTATCTTAACGACACACCCGTAACGGGCGAAAATATTGAATCCCGACCCTATGACGGAAACCGTTTCCTTATTGTCGGTGCGGCACTTTGCGGTGGACGTGCATTCTCTATGCTTGAACGTTTCTTTGCTTCCGTTGTTGAAATGGCAACGGGCGAGGAGTGTCCGTCGCTTTACAGGCAGATTGATAAAATGCTTGAAACAAAAATTCAGACTGACCTTGTTGCGGACAGCCGTTTCTGCGGCACACGTGCAAACCCCGCAATCCGCGGCGGATTTACGAATATGTCGCAGGACAATTTCACGGCAGGCGATATGGCTGTTTCAATGCTTTATGCAATTGCAGGCGAGCTTCATTCAATGTATGCAGGCGGTAAAACCGAACAGATTGTCTGCTCAGGCAACGGAATAAGAAAGAATCTTGCTTTGCAGAAGGTTGTTTCAGAAATGTTTTCTGCTGAAATCAAGATTCCTCTCTACGAGGAAGAGGCGGCATACGGTGCGACATTAACCTCGCTTGTCGCAATCGGTAAAGCAGAAAATATCGATGAAGCACAAAAACTTATTAAGTACAGGTGATTTTATGTTTTTTGATTATCCAATGTTTTTTGAAAAGAACCGTGTTTTCCGCGTTTATACGGGCGGCAAGCTTTTTGCGGATTTCTTTTCTGACGATTCAACTGACGGCAATTATCCTGAAGAGTGGGTAGTTTCTGCCGTTCACGCTCTTAATGAGGGCAGTACAGACGAATACGAGGGCATTTCAAAGATACAGGGAACTGATCTTTATCTCAGCGATGCTCTTAAAAAATATAAAAACGAGCTTCTCGGCGACAGAGAAGATATCGGTATTCTTACAAAAATTCTCGACAGTGCAATCCGTCTTCCGGTTCAGGCTCATCCCGATAAGGCTTTTTCAAGAGTTCATTTCGACTCAAACTACGGTAAGGAAGAAAGCTGGGTTATCCTTGCAACAAGACCCGATGCGAAGATTTTTTACGGCTTCAAAAAAGGCGTGACTATGGAGCAATTTGAAAAGGCTATCGAAGAAAGCGAAACAAGCCTGACAGCGATGGAAGAATTGCTTGAATCCTTCGAAGTCAAAGCAGGCGATATTATTTACATCCCTGCAAAAATGGTTCACGCTATCGGTGCAGGATGCCTTCTTCTTGAGGTTCAGGAGCCGACAGATTTCACAATCCAGCCTGAGCGCTGGTGCGGTGAGTACAGACTTTCGGATAACGAGATGTATCTCGGTCTTGATAAGAAGACCGCACTTGAATGTTTTGAGATGGAAAAAACTTTCCCGGCACCCCTTTCAAGCAAACCGCTTGCAAGTGAATCGGGAGTTGACTATCAGTCAGTAATTGACGAAAGCATCACAGAAAGCTTCAAGGTTCGAAAAATCATCTTTAACGGTGGCGAATTTGTCCTCGATAAAGGTGCTTGTATCTATGTCGTAACAGAGGGTAACGGCAAAATTATCGGTGAAGGCTACGAAAAGGCAATCACAAAGGGAGATTATTTCTTTATTCCCGAAGCAATTAAGAATAATTTTTCAATCACAGGTACGGATATGACAGTAGTTGAATGCTACAAATAAGGAGTGTTTTTATGGAGAAAAAATATTTCTTAATGGGTAATGCTCACCTTGACCCCGTATGGCAGTGGAGAGTGCCCGAAGGACTTGCACTTGTTAAGTCAACCTTCAAGGCGGCACTCGACAGAATGGAAGAATTCCCTGACTATGTTTTTACTTCAGCCTGCGCAGGTTATTATCAGTGGATAAAATTTTCAGAGCCTGAAATGTTTGAAGAAATAAAGAAAAAGGTTGAAGAGGGAAGATGGCAGTACACAGGTGCGATGTGGGTACAGCCCGACTGTAACATCCCGTCAGGCGAAGCTTTTGCCCGTCACTTCCTTTACTCACAGAAGTTCTATACTGAAAACTTCGGCAAAAAAGCAGAAACAGCATACAACGTTGATTCTTTCGGTCATAACGGTATGCTTCCTCAGCTTATGGCTAAATCAGGAATAAAAAATTATGTTTATATGCGTCCGCACAGAGGTCCCGAAAAGCCGAATCTTCCGTTTGAAAACCTTCATTGGTGGGAAAGTCCCGACGGAAGCCGAGTTCTTGCTTTCAGAATTCTTGACGGCTACGGAGACAGTCTTCGTGATGAGCGAATCGAACGTTACGAATCACAGCCTCATTCTCAGATTCTTGCTTACGGTGTCGGCAATCACGGCGGCGGACCGTCAATCGAAACCCTTCAGACGGCTGAAAAGCTCCGCGAGGGTGACGGAAAAGAAAAATACATCTATTCGGGTGTTGATGAATATTTTGACTATGTCAGAAACAATGAACCCGACGATTTCCCTGTAATCAAAGAGGATTTACAGCACCACGCAAGCGGTTGCTACAGCGCAAATTCAAAGGTGAAGATACTCAACCGTCAGGCGGAAAACGGACTTGTTTATGCAGAGAAGCTTGACGTTATGGCAAATATCCTCACGGGCTCAAAAACACAGACCGACAGAATTGAAAGAGCCTGGCAGAGAGTTATGTTCAATCAGTTCCACGATATTCTTGCAGGTTGCTCAATCAAACCTGCTTACGATGACGCTTATTCTGCATTCGGTTGTGCAAAGGAAGTTGCACTTGAAGTCGGCACATTTGCGGCAGAGCGTATTTCGTGGAGGGTGAACACAACAAAGTTCTTCGAAAACGGTGTTCCCGAACAGCGTGGCAGACTCTGGGTGCGTGAGGGCGAGGGTAGCCCGATGGTTGTTTTTAATCCTCATTCATTCCCCGTAAAAGAGTATGTATGCTTCGGTACACAGTGGGTATCGGGTGTTGTGGACTCAAATGACAATGATGTTCCGTTCCAACTTGTACGCGCTCCGTATACAGACGGCGATCACGTAAATATGTGTATGTTCGAAGTCGAGATGCCTGCGTTCGGCTATGCAACATACTTCATCTACAAAGAAGATCAGAATCACGAAGCAAAGACAATCGAAAATCAGTTCGTCATTACAGAAAATTCAATCGAAAACAGCATTGTAAAGGTTGAATTTGATGCCGACGGTGCAATTAAATCTTACTTCAATAAGTCTGAAAACAAAGAATATTGTTCAGCACCGATGAAGGCTGTTGTCTGCGAAGATAAAGAAAGTGATACCTGGGGACATATGGTCTTTGACTATAACAAGGATATCGGCTCATTCGCAAAAGCTGAGTTCAAAATCCTTGAAACAGGTGCTCTTCGTGCAACGCTTAAGGTTACTTCATATTATAACGATTCAAAGATTGAACAGTATTTCACTCTTTACAAGGACAGCCCGAAAGTAGCTGTTAAGTGCAGAATTAACTTCAAGGAACAGTACAAGATTCTTAAGCTTACATTCCCGATGAATGTCGAAAATCCCGAGGCTGTTTATTCAATGCCGTACGGCTTTATCAAAAAAGCTCCCGACGGACTTGAAGAGCCTGCACAAAAGTGGATTTCCGTTAACGGCGACAATGGCGGTGTTGCACTTATTAACAACGGCAGATACAGCTTCTGCGTTAAGGATAACGAAATGCGAATGATTGCGGCTCGTACCTGTGCATTCCTTGACCATTACGGTCAGCGATTCCGTGACGATGAAATTTCATTTATCGATATGGATGAGCTCGAGCTTGAATATGCACTCGTTCCGCACGCGAAGGACGTATTCACTGCAGTTGTAAAAGAAGCAGAAGTTCTTAATATGCCGCTTCAGCTCTATCAGGAAACTCACCACAAGGGTACATTGCCGCCCGTTTACGAGGGTATCACTGTTGATTGCGACAATGTCATCGTAACTTCCTTAAAGCTTGCGGAAGACGGCACAGGCTACATCGCACGTGCTGTTGAGTGCGCATCAAAACCCGTTATGGCAGAGTTCAATTTCAAACTCCTCGACAGAAAATTTGCCTTCGACTTCAAACCGCAGGAAATAAAAACGATTTTTATTCCCAAAGAAGGCGGAAGTGTCAAGGGTGTACCAATAACTGAAAAATAAAAAACAAGGTAGCAACTTTTTACGGTTGCTACCTTTAAATTTTTACTGTTTGATTTCGTTCTGCTGTGCAACAACGCTTTCACCGCAGTATCTCTTACGAAGAACAGGTTTTTCAATCTTACCTGTCGGGTTACGCGGAACTTCGCTGAAGATGATTTTTCTTGGTCTCTTGTACTTCGGAAGGTCAAGGCAGAAGTCGTTGACATCTTCTTCTGTAAGAGTACATTCAGGCTTGACTTCGATAACCGCTGCCGCAATTTCGCCAAGTCGTGCATCGGGGATACCGATAACGGCAACGTCCTTGATTGCATCATTCTTACGAAGGAAGTCTTCAATCTGTACGGGATAAAGATTTTCACCGCCTGAAATGATAACGTCTTTCTTACGGTCAACGAGGTAGATAAATCCGTCCTCGTCCTCCTGAGCCATATCTCCCGTGAAGAGCCAACCGTCAGCAAGAACTTCGTTTGTGGACTGCTCGTCATTGTAGTAACAGGTCATAACACCGGGACCCTTGACTGCAAGCTCACCGACGTCACCCTTTGCAACTTCGTTACGGCACGGGTCAACAATCTTGACTTCCCAACCGAAGCCTGCCTTGCCGATTGCACCGACCTTGTGGATGTTTTCAACGCCGAGGTGAACACAGCCGGGGCCGATAGATTCGCTCAGTCCGTAGTTTGTGTCGTAATCGTGATTCGGGAAGATTGATTTCCAACGTCTGATAAGGCTCGGCGGAACAGGCTGTGCACCGATGTGCATAAGTCGCCACTGTGAAAGCTCGTATTCGGAAAGGTCAATATCACCGCGGTCGATTGAGTCAAGAATATCCTGTGCCCATGGCACAAGAAGCCATACGATTGAACATTTTTCTTCGGAAACAGCCTTTAAAATCCATTCGGGCTTGATACCCTTAAGAAGAACAGCCTTACCGCCGACAAGGAAAGATCCGAACCAGTGCATCTTTGCACCCGTATGGTAAAGGGGAGGAATGCAAAGGAAAACGTCGTCCTTTGTCTGTGAATGGTGGTTCTGCTCAACGCGTGCAGCGTGAACAAGGCTTTCGTGCTTGTGAAGAATAGCCTTCGGGAAACCTGTTGTACCTGATGAGAAGTAGATTGCGCCATAGTCTTCGTCAGTAATTTCAACCTTCGGAGCGTGAGTTGAGCAGTACTGGATAAGTGACTCGTAACTTTCTGCAAAAGTCGGGCAACTCTCACCTGCATAAAGCCACATTTTAACCTTGGGCATTCTGTGGCAGATTTCTTCAATACGTCCGATGAATTCAGGGCCGAAAACAACAAATTCGGAATCGGACTTGTTAACGCAGTATTTAATCTCTTCCGCTGTGTAACGGTAGTTAAGAGGCACTGCGATTGCACCTGCCTTAAGAATACCGAAGTAAATCGGCAACCACTCAAGGCAGTTCATCATAAGTATGGAAACTTTGTCACCCTTCTTGATTCCGCGTGTCATAAGAAGGTTTGCAAAGCGGTTAGCCTTTTTGTTAAAATCTTTCCACGTGATTTCACGGCGGTAAGCTTCATCAGGCTTAGCTTCAATAAGCGAATAGTCACGCCATGTCACACGGGCGCCGTCAGCTTCGTTTTTGGGGTTAATTTCAACCAGAGCAATATCGTCGGGATAGAGTTCTGCGTTCTTGTTAAGTATCTCTGTAATGGGCATAATTGGTCTTCCTTTAATTTGATTTCCGACAGTATAACACTTTAAAGCGGTAAAGTCAATACTTTACCGCTTATCTTTTACAATATTTTTTAAAAATTCATCGAATTGTAGCCCCATTTGTCTGTTTCCTCGTATTTGACGTAAACTCCGCTGCCGTCAATTCCGAGAACATCTTTGCAAATGTTGCAGATTTCCACCGTGAGTTTTTCGGCGTCGTCGGGATTGATTCTGCCGAGTGCGCTTACCTCAATGTAAGCGAGAGGGTTGGAATTGTCGCCTTTGAACCACAGTCTGCAGTTGTCTTCAAATCCGAGCATAAGCCACGCTTCGGTTTTACCCGGAAGGATTTCAATTGCCTTTCCGAACTTTTCTTTAAGGATTAACTCCTGCTCTTTTGTGATGGGTGTTGTTGTTTTTGTTGATATCATCGGCATAGTGATTTCTCCTTACTTCATTAATTCCTGACGCTTTTTGCGAATAAGATTTTCTGCTTCATCTTCGTCAGTTGTGTTGAGCACGCATTTTTCCATCGGACACATATCCGTCTTGTCGCGGTTAATGATATACGGCACAAGCTCACCATAGGTAACGTCAATCGGCGTGCATTCAAAATATTCAATCGCCTTTTCGCTTATAAGCTGAGCGTGAATTGCCGCTATTTTATATTTCGAAAGAAGCATTGCTGCCGCCTTACCGATAACCTTGTCAGCAACCGATGCACCGCAGAAAAATGACGGATTTTCATCAATTTTTTCAAGTATCGGTGCAACACCGCGAGAATGTGAAATATAAATTTCTTTACCGTTGATTGCTACGAGTGTAGCTTTTTCGTTTTTTAAAATTTCTGTTGCTTCTTTTGTGGTGTTCATTTAAGGAATCCGCCTTTTTTAACAGTATAAACAATTGGTGGGATTACGATTAACTGCAAAACAATTCCGTAAACTCCCGTAACCGTTGCCGTAACGGCTGCCATAATTCCGCCTGCCTCAATGCCGAAGATTTTTCCTGCAATAACGAGCGCAATTGCGTATGCAAGACGTCCCGAAAGCATCGAAAGTACGAGTGAAAGCACAGTGCCGAGCTTTTTGTTTCTCAGTTTACAGATGTGATAAAAAATTCCGCTTGAAAGTCCGTAAACGATAAGCTCAACCATCATAAACGGCAGCCTTGCCGCTGTGGGCATACCCGTAATCAGGTAACTTGCAATTGGAGCAACAGCCCCGATAATTGATCCGTAAACCGGACCGAGCATAAAACCTGAAAGCAAAACGGGAATGTGCATCGGCAGAAATACCGAACCGACCTGCGGAATACCCGTCAGGTGGAAAATCTGCGGTAAAATGATACTGAGCGCAGTCAGCATCGCGCCAAGGGATATTTTTATAGTTTTTGTTTTACGTTTCATTTTAGGGAATCCATTTCTTTCTGAAGTTTTGCAAGGTCTTCTCGGATGCTGATTTTCTGCGGACATTTATCTTCACAAGCGCCACAACCGATACAGTTTTTAGCTTTTTCTTCGTCCTTGAAGCTTGCCCAACGTTCCTTTGCGTTTTCAACGTTACCATAAACGGCATACTTGTTCCAACGGTCAAAGTTTGCGGGAATGTTTACTCCTGCAGGGCAGGGCATACAGTAACGGCAGTCTGTGCAACCGTTTCTCATTCTGCTGTTAAGTGTATCAGCAACGTCCTGAACAAGAGCTTTTTCTTCTTTATCAAGAGGCTTGAAATTGCCAAATGTCTTAAGGTTGTCCTCAACCTGCTCCATTGTGCTCATACCGCTGAGGATGACTTTAACACCCTCAAGTGTACCACACCAACGCATAGCCCAGGAAGCTGTTGTTGCGTCTGCATCCTTAGCCTTGAATTTTGCCTCAACCTCATCGGGAAGCTTTGCGAGAGTGCCACCCTTGACAGGCTCCATAACGATGATCGGCACGCCGAGCTTATTGCAAAGCTCAACACCGCGCAAGCCGGCTTGCTCACGGATGTCGATGTAGTTAAGCTGAAGCTGCACGAAATCCCATTTCCTGTATGAAATGATTTCTTCAAATGTTTCGTATTCATCGTGGAAAGAAAAGCCGAAGTAACGGATTTTGCCTTCCTTCTTAAGATTATCGCAATAATCAAGAATACCAAGCTCAAGAATCGTCTTCCACTTTTCCATATCAACAGCGTGAAGAAGATAGAAATCAACGTAATCAACACCGAGCCTCTCAAGCTGTTCGTTAAAAATTCTTTCTACGTCCGCAATTGTATCAAGCTTCCAGATGGGAAGCTTTGTTGCAAGGTAGAATGACTCTCTGTCATATTTTTTTAGCGCTTTACCGACGAAAGGTTCACTCTCACCGTCGTGGTACGGATAAGCGGTGTCGTAATAATTAACGCCTGCTTCCATAGCACGGTCCAGCAAACGCTCAGATTCAATTTCATCAATTTTTCCGTCTTTCATCGGGAAACGCATACAACCGTAGCCGAGAACCGAAGCCTCTGCACCAAGGTTTTCAAATTTTCTTTTCTGCATTTTAATAACCTCCTTGATAGGTAGATAACAATATAATTTTATCATACAGAAAATTAGATTTCAATATTTATGTTGAATTTCGGCAATTAATATGGTATCATATCATAAGTACGATTTAGAAGGAGGGATAGCGATGAGCGAACAGGCAAAGACCGAAAAAAAAGAAAAGCTTCCGAAGCCGTTTGAAAAATTCATCTGGCTTTTGGTTTCCTGTGCAGTCGCTGTCGGCAGCTTCTTCTTGAGAACAGGCGATTTTGAAGCTCCTCTTTGGTTAAGCATTATTTGTGCTTTGGCTCTGCTTGTAACAATAATTATTGCTGCACAGAAAGTCAGCGCTGAGCGTGCCGCACTTGCAGAGGACAAGGAGAAAAAGCTGAAGTATATGCTCAAAACGATGCTGTATTATCTTTACATATTCATCGCCGTAATCTTTGTTTTCATGGCAATCTGGATTGTAGGAATCCTTACGATATAACAGAAACACCACGTCGTATGACGTGGTGTTCTTTTTTTGCGGGATTAATAATATCGCATTACAGCGACAACCTTGCCGAGGATTGAACAGTCGTCAACGATAATCGGTTCATAGGTGTCGTTTTCAGGCTGAAGACGGAAGTATCCGTTTTCTTTGTAGAAGGTTTTACACGTTGCTTCGTCATCAACCATAGCGATAACGATTTCTCCGTTTCTTGCAAACGGAGTTTTTTCTGCAATAACAAGGTCGCCGTCAAGGATACCTGCCTGAATCATACTTTCACCGCGTACGTGAAGGGCGAAAAGCGGCTTATCCCTTGAAACAGTACCTGTGTACGGGAAATAGCCTTCGATCTGCTCAACGGCAAGAATGGGCGCACCTGCGGTAACTGTACCGAGAATCGGTACCTGAGTAACGTTATCCGCCTGACCCATAATACGGATTGAACGCTTAAGAAGCGGGTCACGCTGAATGTAGCCTGCGGCCTCCAAAGCGTCGAGGTTTGACTGCACGGATGAGGTTGAACGGAGCCCCACCGCCGCACCTATTTCTCGGACGGAAGGCGGAACACCGTCGGTACTTCTTTCAACAAGAAATTCATATATTTTTCGTTGGGTATCATTAATCTGCATACTGAAATCCCTTCTTTACACTATTCTTGAAGGTATTATAACACACATTTTCAGAAAAAGCAAACATTTGTTTGCTAAAATATATAAAAATTTTTTCTTTATTTTTTATTGATTTTGTGCTATAATAATAGAAAAATATGGCACAGGAGAACAAAATGGTTCGTTTTTTAAATAAAATTACATTATTGATGTTAATTCTGACGTTGCTTTTCAACATTTTTTCAATAAGTGTCGGAGCTGTGTCGAGGGAAGAACTTGATTCAGCGGAAGAAATAATCTGTATTGTGCACAGAGGTGATTGGCATTCTTTCCCTGAAAATTCAGCAGAGGCTGTCAAGGCAGGCGGTGAGTACGGTTTCGTATCCGTTGACCTTAAACTGACAAAAGACGGTAAGGTTGTTCTTATGGCAGACGATGTAACCGACCGAATGGTAGTTGACTCGGACGGTAAAACTGTTTCGGGCAACGTTGCGGATAAAACATACGCAGAACTTACGGAATTTTACCTCCGTGCAGAAAACGGCTCTAAAGACAAAGCGAAAACTGATTGCCGTGTTTCAGGTCTTGAATCCGCACTCTCTTTTGTAAGTGAAGATTCGCTTCTTATCCTCAATACAAAATGCGAGGATTTTGAAAAAGTTTATGCCGAGATAAAGGAACTCGAAGCAACAGAAAAAGTAGCTTTCCGTTTTCTTTCGGATTCGAATTCAGACATAATAAAGACAACTTCGGCACACGATGACATCACTGTTTTCGGCAACTATCAGGGTAACATAATTTTTCTTGCAACTTCAGCAGTGAGCAAGGCTCTTGAAAACGGGATGAATATTATTGAACTCGGAAGTAAGAACGGTAACGGCGTTCTTTACGACGAATTCCTTATGGAGCGTTTTGACGAAAACGGCAGAGCAATGGTTTCAATGGTGAACGGCAGAAGCGGTAAACGTCCCGACAGCGAACGAGGCTGGGACGACCTTATCAGGCTCGGTTATTCCGTAATCGAAACCGATTACCCCGAGCAGTTCAACGAATACCTTGAACAAATTGAAAACGAAGAAAAACAGCTGAATTATTATGTGGAGTTATATAAGTCAATTGACCTTCTGCCGTACACAACGGATTCCGAAAAGGCTTTTGAAACAGCTCTTGAAGATGCGAAAAATCTTCTTTCAGGTATGGGTTCACTTTCCGAAATGCAGAATGCGCGTTATGCTTTGCAGTCGGCTTATGATAGTCTTACTCTTGGCGAGAAAAAAGCTGTTACACTCAAGTTTGAGTTCACCGCAGGACGGCTTATTGCAGTTATTCTCTGCGGTGGTGCAATAATCGCAGCACAGGTTTTCTTCTTCAGAAAAAGAGATAAAAACAAAAAAGCGCAGTAATATATTTTGAGGTGATAGGTTATGGAAAACAAAAAGAATATCAGCCTCGAAAGGGCTGACTACCCTGAACAGGTCGGCGTTTCTTCAAGAGAAATTGCCGAACTTATCAAGGATTTTAAAGAAAATAACATTGAAGTCCACAGTATTATGATTTTAAGACACGGCAAGGTAGCGTTTGAAACGTGGGCAGATCCGTATGCTCCGGATGTGCCGCACGCCGCATATTCCGTCAGCAAAAGTTTCACTTCTGCCGCTGTCGGTTTTGCTGTAAATGAAGGACTTCTTTCTCTGGACACAAGGCTTATCGATATCTTCCCTGAATACTGTGAGGGTGAGCCTGACGAAAATCTTCAGATTCTTAACGTGCATCATCTTCTTTCGATGCAGTCGGGTAAAAGCGTAAGCGTTTTCACGGACAAAGGTAAGAATCAGTGGATTAAGGATTTCTTCGATGCTCCGTGGAAATTCAAGCCGGGCGAAGGCTGGGAATACATAAGTGAAAATCAGTATATGCTTTGCGCAATGCTCACGAGAGTTACGGGTATGAGCGTTACTGAATACCTCACACCGCGTTTGTTTGAACCCCTCGGAATTGACATTCCTTTCTGGGAGAGGGATATCGACGGCATTGAAGCAGGCGGATGGGGACTCTTCCTCAAAACAGAAGATATTGCAAAGTTCACACTCTGCTATCAGCAGAAGGGTGTTTTCAACGGTCAGCAGGTTATCCCTGCCGATTGGGTACATAAATCACAGAAAATTCAGGCGGACAATTCCTCGGTGAATAAATCTCCCGACTCGCAGTCAGGCTATGGCTACTGCTTCTGGCGTTGTGCGGGTGTCCACGGCTACAGAGCTGACGGAATGTTCTCTCAGTTCGGTATTGTTGCCAAGGATCATGATGCATCGTTCATTATGACGGCAGGTGAGGTTAACGAGCAGAAAACACGCGACTGTATCTGGCGTCACTTCCCGAAGTGTCTTGTAGATATCGATTCGGAAGAAACACTCGAAGAAAGACCTGCATTGGCTCCGCTTGACGATGATCTTCCCACAATGCAGAGAAGTCTCCTTGAAGAATGGCTTCACGGAAAGAAAATGAAGTTTTCAAAGAATATGGTTCTTTCTGCAGCAGGCTTCCCTGTAAGTATGCTCCCGATACCGATTGTTTATATGTCAGGCGACAAAGCAGGCGGAATTACGGACGTTGTTTTTGAATTTTTTGAGGATACCTGCACAATGAGCTGGGCAGAGGGCGACGAGAAAAATACAATCGTTTGCGGTATGGACGGCAAACCGCGTCGCAGTCCGATAACTCTTGCGCAGATGCCTTTTACGGCAAACTCAACTGCAGCGTGGACAACGCAGAATGAGCTTACAATCCATATGCGCCCGATAGAGGCTGTTTGTCAGCGTATAATCAAATTTACTTTTGACGAGGATGATGTTTCTTTCAGCCCGTCAAGTAAACCGCCGATAACGGCAATTGCTGATTATCTGAAACACGATATGGATCATTTCCTGCCTCAGATTGCACCGATTCAGACGCTTGGTGTTAAGGCATTTGAACAGGCGCATCACGTGTTGGATGTTACTCATAAGGGTAAGTTCGTCGACGAGGAAGCGGAAAAAGAGAAGGAAAAGAAGAAAGAAAAGGACAAGGAAAAAGACAGAGATAAAGAAAAGGAAAAAGAAAAGAAGAGAGAAAAAAGAAGAGAACGCAGAAACAAAGATGCTAACATAAAACGTGTTGCTCAGTTCAGCAAAGTAAGCTTTGAAAACTTCTGTGACTCTTGGGCAGATGACTTCGGCGGTACAACTGAAGAAATCAGAGCAATTTATGATGAAATCAAGCTTCCGCGAAGAGCAACTTCAGGCTCCGCAGGTTATGACGTTTTCAGTCCCGTTGACTTCACTCTTGAGCCCGGAAATACAATTAAAATTCCGACGGGCATACGTTGCGAAATTGAAGAGGGCTGGGTTTTAAAGATTTATCCGAGAAGCGGTCTCGGCTTCAAATTCCGTCTGCAGCTGAACAATACTGTTGGCATAATCGACAGCGATTATTTCTACTCGGACAACGAGGGTCACATCTTCATTAAAATAACAAATGACTCCAACGAGGGTAAAGTTGTCGAAGTCAAAGCCGGTCAGGGATTTGCTCAGGGTATCTTCATTGAATACGGAATTACGTTTGACGACGATGTAACCGATGTCCGCAACGGCGGCTTCGGCAGTACAACAAAGTAACATCGGGCAAGAACAATAAAATGAATGAGGGGGATTATAAATGTCAGTGCCGTACATTATTGGCTTTGTCGCTTTATTTGTGGCGCAATTAGTATCAAGCAGTATTTTCCTGAAGGTTGAAATCCCGAAACCAAGCAAAAAATCATTGGCTTTGAAGGCAACCTGTTCAACAATTTTTGTGTTGACGGCAATTCTTTCAATGTTTTGTGCAAACAATTTTTCAGGCTATGCATGGCTTATATTGCTCGGCTTGTGTATTTCGTGGATAGGTGATTTTGTTCTCCATTACAACACGAACGAAAACTTCTTCGTTGTGGGAATTCTTACATTCCTTTTGGGTCATATCTGTTACATAGTTGCGTTTATGAAAGTGCAGAACCTGTATTTCCCTGAAGCTCCGTTTCTCAGTATTGCCGAAGCGGTTCTGTTGATCGGCGGTGTATGCTTCGGTCAGTGCAGACTTCATGTGCTTAAAGCAAATTACGGAAAAGCTTTTATTCCGTGTACGATTTATATGAATGTAATTATGGTAATGTTCGTTAAGGCGATTACTTTGAGCATACACTTTATGAAGGGGAGCTCGATAGAAAACGGACTTCTGACAGGAATTATACTTGCGGTCGGTGTGTGTATGTTTGATGTTTCCGATTTCACGCTTGCATTGCTTCGTTTTACACCGAGATATTCAACAAGCTACGGAATGAGAAAATTGAACGTCTGGACTTACTTCTTTGCACAGATGTGCCTTGGTCTTACAATTTTAAATGTTGCAGTATAAATAAAAAGAGGAAGCGTTACGCTTCCTCTTTTTATTCTGCATCTTCCCAATTGAATTGCGTTAATTTTCCTGCACACAAAAGGTCGGGGTAGTCCCATTGGCGAAGCACCTCGTAAACAGCGATTGCTACAGAATTTGAAAGGTTGAGGCTTCGTGCGGACGAATCGTTAATCATCGGAATACGCACGCATTTTTCGGAATTTTCAAAAAGCAATTGCTCGGGCAATCCTTTTGTTTCTTTCCCGAAGAAGAGAAAAACATCGTCGCGGTATTCAACGTCGGTGTGTTTATGCTGAGCCTTCGTTGTGAAAAATCTGAATTCGCCGTCCTTGTTTTTCTCAAAGAAATCGTCAAGATTTTTATAGTATGTAATGTCAAGCAGGTGCCAGTAATCAAGACCTGCTCTTTTTAATTTTCTGTCGTCAATTTTAAAGCCCATCGGCTCAACGATGTGAAGCCTTGTTCCAGTTGCGGCACAGGTGCGTGCAATGTTTCCTGTGTTCTGCGGAATTTCGGGTTCGACCAGAACGATATTAAGTGTTGCCATTATTTCACCGCTTTAATAAGTTTTTCTATCTGTGGTTCAAACTGAAGTCCGAAGCCTCTCGGCTCGTCTGTCAGAGCTGTTTTTTGGACACAGTCGCAGGTAAAGGACATCGCAATCTGAACGGCATCCGTAAATTCTTTCCCATTCATAATTGCGGAAACGAGCGACGATGCAAAAACATCGCCTGCTCCGGGGAAACGTCCTTCGGCTTTCGGAGTAAAAAACATATTTGCCTTTCTGGTGTAGCTGTCGTAAACGGCACAGCCGATCTGACCGTCTTCGCTTTCAATTCCCGTGATGACGATTCTGCCTGTACCGAGGTTGCGAAGGCTTATGAGCAATTCTTTGATGTGATCTGCACTGTGCGGAGCCTGAGTACATTCAACTCCTGCAATCATCTCAGCCTCCGTAACGTTCGGTGTGATAACATCTGCCATCGCACAAAGAAAACGCATTTCGGAAATGAAGCTCTCGTCAATCTGACTGTAGAAATTACCATTGTCGCCCATAACGGGGTCAACGATACAAAGTGTGTCGCTCTTTTTGAAATCGATTAAAAATCTTTTAACGGTTTCTGCCTGCTCTCTTGTTGCGAGATAACCCGTATAAATCGCATCGAAACGTATACCGATATTTTTCCAATGCTCTGCAAAAGATTGCATCTTATCCGTCAGGTCAGCGCATACGAAACCGTCAAACTCCGTGTGTGCGGAAAAAATTCCCGTCGGCATCGGTACAGCCTGAAAACCGCAGGCGGATATAATAGGAAGTGCGACGGTAAGCGAACATCTTCCCACGCAGGACATATCGTTAATCAATGCAATTTTTTTCTGTTTTTCCAAATTTATCATCTCCGAAAAAATCTAAAAGATATTATAACAACTCCGGCAGGAAAAATCAACATCCAGTATATTATTCTCTCTTTCGCAAACAATAAAAACGAGGAGGGATTTTGAAATGAAAAGCACAACTTCAAACGTAATGAAGGGTATCGGCGTCGGAATGCTTGTCGGCGGTGCAACAGCGCTCATCGGCGGTTCAATGAAGGGTTCAAAAAAGATGAGCTACAAGAAAATGGCAAACAAGGCTATGAAGACAGCCAATAATATTATGGATACCTTTATGTAAGAAAAGACCGAGGCAATTTTTGCCTCGGTCGGTTGTTATTTATCTCTGTTGTTTCTGAGAATCTTGAGTGTTGTTGTCTTCGGGAATTCTGTGTCGCGTGTTTTGACTTTTGCAACCTGCTTGTAACCCGGAAGCTTCTTGTTGATTTCGTTAACATCACCCTTGATTCTATCCTTTGCATCAGGAACTTCAAGAGTATCAAGGAAGAATTCAGCTGTGATGAAACCGTCTTCGTCGTAAACAACAACTTCCTTAACGTACTCGATTGTTGAAAGCTTATCTTCAATCTCTTCGGGAGAAACGTTTTTACCGTTGCTCAGAACGATAAGATTCTTCTTTCTTCCGCGGAAGAAGAGGAAACCGTCCTCGTCGATGTAACCGTAGTCGCCTGTCTTGAACCATTCGCCGTCGAATGCCGCCGCTGTTGCTTCGGGTTCCTTATAGTAGCCCTTCATAACGTTCTTACCGCGGACGTAGATTTCGCCAACACCCTCTTCATCCGGGTCGTGAATCTTGATTTCGTTACACTCAAGAGGAGTGCCGCAGCTGCCAAACTTGAAGTGTTCGGGATTGTTGGCAGTGATAGCGGGTGAACATTCTGTGATACCGTAACCGTTTACGATGTGGATACCAAGGTCATACATACCGCGCTCATATTTTTCATCAAGGTATGCACCGCCGCAGATGATAAGAGCAAGCTCGCCACCGAGATTGTCAATGACTGTCTTGAAAAGCTTTCTTCTTTTATCAATGCCGTACTTCATAAGGAAGTTACTGATCTTAAGACCTTTCTTAAGCTTTTCTTCTCTGCCTGTCTTTTTGGCTGTGAACCAGATTTTTTTGTAAATTGTTTCAACTGCAAGAGGAACACCTGCGAAGTTGTGCGGATGATATTCTGCAAGGTCTTTCTGAATGTCCTTGATGCTTCTGCAGATGAAGCCCCATTCGGAAAGAAGGCAGCCTGTGAAGAGAGCACTTACCCAGGAATATGTATGGTGAAGAGGAAGGAAACCGATTGCGTGTCCGCTGGGAGCAGATTTAACGCCTGCAAGAGCATCGGCGGCAACACTGCCCTGAGTGAGCATAACACCCTTGCTTTTACCCGTTGTACCTGATGTGTAAACAATGAATGCAACGTCATCGGGCTTAACTTCTTCGTCAAGGTAGCTCCTGCCTGTTTCTTTTGCATAAGCGTGGCCTTCCTCGATGATGTCGTAATAATCTTCAAGCTTGATGTACTCTGTAATAACAACGCCTTCAGTTTTCTTCATCATTTCGATTGAGGAGTTGAAGTCTTTTGAATAAATGATAGCATCGCAATCACTTCTCACAATAACGTCAGTAAGGTCCTCGTCGGGAAGCTTCGGGTCCATCGGGATAACCGTCATATTACCGGTGATGATTGCGAAGTAGCAAGCAATCCAGTAGTAGCAGTTTTCGCTGAGGATTGCAACCTTTTTACCGCCAAGACCTTTTTTGTAAAGATATTCGCCGATACCTCTGAATTCATAGTTAACTTCGTTGAAAGTCTTGCTCTCAACTTCGTCCTTGAAGTTATAATATTTGTACTGTAATTTATCTCCGCCTGCCTGAGCACCGTAGAGAACGATTTCTTTAGTTGTTTCGAAATTGGGGAGTGGGGGACATTTTCTACCGGCTACATTTGCCTTTATTGGTTTCATAAAATACCTCTCTCGATAATTTATTACTATGTAGTATACCACACCGTGTTGAAAAACGCAATAAACATAATACAAATTTGTCAAATTGTCCAAAGACTTTTACATTGGAACAACTCATAAAAAAACAAAAACCGCCTTATGTGTTGCATAAGACGGCGGATTTTGTGTTATTAAAGAAGCTTTGCTGCAGCCTTATCGAGCATAATGATAACATCATCGTGCTGATTAAGGATTGAGCAGGGGATTCTAGGCGTAACTTCGCCTGAGTGAAGAGCCTTGACTGCATCAGCCTTAGCTTCGCCTGTTGCGATAAGAAGAATCTTTTTTGAACGCATAATTGAGCCGATACCCATTGTCATTGCGTATCTCGGCATCGGAGTGTCACCGAAATACTTCTGGTTTGAGTCGATTGTGCTCTGCGTAAGAGTAACCTTGAAAGCCTCGTCTGTGAACTCGTCAGCAGGCTCGTTGAAAGCGATGTGGCCGTTTGTGCCGATGCCAAGGAGCTGAAGGTCGATTCCGCCAGCAGCCTTGATAGCCTCTGCGTATCTCTTGCTTTCTGCGTCACAGTCGGGAGCGTTACCGTCAAGGAAGTTTACTTTTTCTTCGTTGATGTCAACCTTTGAGAAAAGGTTTTCGTGCATAAAGGTGTAGTAGCTGTTCTTGTCGTTCTTATCAAGGTCGCAGTATTCGTCAAGGTTGAATGTTGTGATATCCTTGAAGCTTACTTCGCCGTTTTCATACATCTTGATGAGGTTCTGATATGTAGGAACGGGAGTTGCACCTGTTGCAAGACCGAGAACAGCATTCGGCTTAGCGTTGATAAGCTCCTTGTAAAGCTCAGCAGCGGCAACTGCTATTTCTTCAGCGTTTTCAAAAATCCTGGTTTCCATTTTTACTTCCTCCGTATTATAATGTGATTTCCTTCTGCTCGTCAGATGATTTGTAGATTGCGTCAAGAAGCTTTGAAGTAAGAATTGCCTTGTCGATGTGTGCCTGATTCGGCTTTCTTGTTTCAACAGATTCAACGAAAGCCTTGATTTCTGCAAAGTAGTCGAAGCCTGTTGTAGCAAAGTCAGTCTTGATTTCTGTAAGCATACCGTTCATTGTTGAGTACATTGTGAATTTGCCGCCGTAGTAAAGACGAACGCCTGCCTTTGTACCCATAAAGTCAACGAATGTTTCGGACTGACCGATGTTCTGTGCCCATGCACCGTTAAGGGTGATGTTTGCGCCTGTTGTACGGATAAAGCCTGTTACAAAGTCGTCAACGTCGTATGTGCCGTTTTCCATATCGGAAGAATCCTCAGCCCACATTCCCGTATATGTATAGTTCTTCATATCCTTGCCGAGCTTGCAGTAAGCTTCACCTGAACAGGTAAGGGGAGTCGGGTCGCCGAGGCAGTAGAGTGTAAGGTCAAGGTAATGAACACCCCAGTCGATAAGAACACCGCCGCCTGACTTTGATTTGATTGTGAAATCACCGCCGAGGCCGGGGATTGAACGATGAGCACGGAAGCTTACATAAACCTGATAAACCTCACCTAATTCACCTGAAGCGATAAGATTTTTAACGTGATTTACGTTGTCGCAGAAACGGTTAACAACACCGATCTGAAGCATTCTGCCTGTTTCGTGAGCAACCTTCTGCATTTCGAGTGCCTCTTCAACAGTTCTTGCGGCAGGCTTCTCGCAGAGAACATCCTTGCCGTCACGCATAAAGTCGATAGAAATCGGAGCGTGGAAATCGTTGTGTGTACAAACAGAAACGATGTCTATATCGTCCTTGCCGAGAAGCTCTTTGTAATTATATACAGCAGTACCGCAACCGTATTTTTCAACAGCTCTGTCTGCTCTTTCGGGGATAATGTCGCAGAAATATCTGACTTCGACATTATCGAGTTTAAGATAATTCGGGATGTGTGAACCTGAAATGTTACCGCAACCGATGATTGCAACACCTAATTTTTTACTCATAATATCACCTCAAAACATTGATAAAATTATTTTACCAACTTTTGAAAGAAAAGTAAACACAGTTACGGCAAAAAATGTAAAATATCCTTATTTTATCAAAAAAACAGGCCGTACCGTGTAGGTACAGCCTGAAATTGAATTGTATTTGTTGTTAATTAATACATTCCGCCTGCCTGACCTGCCATAGCAGCTGCTGCGGCTGCGTCTGCTGCCGGGTCGGGTTTGTCAGCAACGAGTGATTCTGTTGTAAGAACCATTGCAGCAACGCTGGAAGCGTTCTGAAGAGCTGAACGTGTAACCTTAGTCGGGTCAAGGATACCTGCTTCGAACATATCAACGAATTCGCCTGTTGCAAAGTTGTAGCCGCAACCGTCCTTGTCGCTTGTCATAATTGTGTTAACAATAACTGAACCCTCAAGACCTGCGTTTGCAGCGATCTGACGTGCGGGTTCTTCAAGTGCCTTGAGAACAATCTTGATACCTGTCTTCTCGTCAGCATCTTCTGTTGAATCAAGGAGAGCCTTGACAGCAGGAATTGCATTAAGAAGTGCAACGCCGCCGCCTGCAACAGTACCTTCTTCAACCGCAGCCTTTGTAGCGGCAAGAGCATCTTCAATACGGAGCTTCTTTTCCTTCATTTCTGTTTCTGTTGCAGCACCAACGCGGATAACAGCAACACCGCCTGCAAGCTTTGCAAGTCTTTCCTGAAGCTTCTCACGATCGAAATCAGAAGTTGTTGTTTCAATCTGAGTCCTGATCTGTGCAACTCTGTTTGCGATTTCTGCCTTGTCGCCTGCGCCGTCAACGATGATTGTGTTTTCCTTAGAAATCTTAACCTGACGAGCCTGACCGAGCATATCGAGAGTTGTTTCGCTGAGCTCAAGACCGAGTTCAGAAGCAACAACCTCACCGCCTGTGAGGATAGCGATATCACGGAGCATATCCTTGCGTCTGTCGCCGAAGCCGGGAGCCTTGACAGCAACACAGGTGAATGTACCGCGGAGCTTGTTAACAAGGATTGTTGAAAGAGCTTCGCCCTCAACATCCTCAGCTACGATAACGAGCTTCTTACCACCCTTGAGAACCTGCTCAAGAAGCGGAAGGATTTCCTGAATGTTTGAAATTTTCTTATCTGTGATAAGGATGAGAGCGTCGTCGATAACAGCTTCCATCTTATCTGTATCAGTTACCATGTACGGAGAGATGTAACCGCGGTCAAACTGCATACCTTCAACGATGTCTGAATCAGTAACAGCTGTCTTTGATTCTTCAACCGTGATAACACCGTCTGCGCTTACTTTTTCCATAGCGTCAGCGATGATGTTGCCGATTTCTTCGTCAGCGGCAGAGATTGTAGCAACACGAGCAATGTCGTTTGAAGATGTAACGGGCTTTGAATTGTTCTTGACAGCGTCAACTGCTGTGTCAACTGCAACCTTGATGCCCTTCTTTACTACCATCGGGTTTGCGCCTGCTGCAACGTTCTTCATACCTTCGCGAACGAGAGCCTGAGCAAGGAGAGTAGCTGTTGTTGTACCGTCGCCTGCAACGTCATTTGTCTTTGTTGCAACTTCCTTAACGAGCTGTGCACCCATGTTCTCGAACGGATCCTCAAGCTCAACGTCCTTAGCGATTGTAACGCCGTCGTTTGTGATGAGGGGAGCACCGTACTTCTTGTCGAGAACTACGTTTCTGCCCTTGGGTCCGAGTGTGATTTTAACTGTGTTAGCGAGCTTGTCGATACCGTTCTGTAACGCCTTACGAGCTTCCTCGCCGTAAATGATCTGTTTTGCCATAATTAAAAGCCTCCCTTATTCAACAACAGCAAGAATGTCGCTCTGACGTACGATGATGTACTCTTCCTTGTTGAGCTTAACTTCTGTGCCTGCGTATTTGCTTGTGATAACCTTGTCGCCAACCTTGACGTACATTTCAACTTCCTTGCCGTCAACGATACCGCCGGGGCCTACTGCAAGAACCTCAGCAACCTGCGGCTTTTCCTTTGAAGCGGCAGCGAGGATGATACCGCTCTGGGTTGTTTCCTCAAGCTCTGTCATCTTAACCACAACACGGTCTGCAAGTGGTCTGATATTCATAAAAATTCCTCCTATGAAAAAATGTTTAAAATTAGTTTTGGCACTCTCTTCTCTTGAGTGCTAAATCTATTTTAGCCACATTTTCTGAAAAAATCAACCCCTTTTCTAAAAATTAACAATTTTATAATATTTATGCAGTTTTAATTTTCTTTACTACTTGCAGAAATAGTGATATCATATCATATAGTAATATTAAAAGCAGGTGGTTGTATGCAGATTGGTATTTCGTCCTCATGTCTTTATCCCATGCAGGTGGAGGATGCATTCAGAACTGTCGGTGAGCTTGGAGCAAAGACGGCCGAAATCTTTTTCAATTCATACTGTGAGCTGAAAAAACCTCTTCTGAACGAAATCAAAAACATCAAAGAGTATTACGGAATTGAAGTGCGTTCGATTCATCCGTTCACCTCTGCGTATGAGCCTGTACTCTTTTTCGGCGGATACGAAAGAAGACTTAACGACGGAATAGAGTTTTATAAAAACTACTTTGAAACAGCAAATGAGCTTGGAGCAGAAATGGTCGTTCTTCACGGTGGAAGAGTTTACCTTGAAACAACTCCCGAAAAGTATGCGGAAAGTTATATTCCTCTTCACGAGGCGGCACTTCACGAGGGGCTTCATATCGCACACGAGAATGTACATAATCACCATTGCGGAAATCCTGATTTTATGAGAGCTCTTGCGGATATCGTTGGTGACAGCTTCAGAACGGTACTTGACATAAAGCAGTGCAGACGTTGCGGTGTTAGTGAATTCGATTTCATAAAGCTTCTCGGTGATAATATTTATCAGGTGCACATAAGTGACGGACTTCCGGGCAAGGACTGTCTTGCGCCCGGAGCAGGAGAATATGATTTTGAAAAGCTTTTTTCTGCACTTCACAGTGCAGGATATAAAAAAACAGCTATCATAGAACTTTACCGCCACAATTACGGTGAGGTTGAAGAGTTAAAAATTGCAAAAACCTATTTAGAGAATCTCTAAAAGACAGGGGACGATTTTATATGGACGGAAAAGATAGATTATATAACTCAAAATTCGGTGTGTTTAATCATTATCTGGGCGCAACATTCTTTGGGCTTAAAGGCGGTTACGGCAAAGAATGGAGCGAGCTGATTGAAAAAGCAGATGTGAAAAAGCTTGCAGAGAACATCAGCCGAACAGGTGCGGGATATTATTTCATCACGGTAATGCAAAGAGGCAGATATATGCTTATGCCGAACGCGACTTATGATTCCATCGCAAAAACAAAGCCGGGCGAAGCTTGTGCCACATGCGATATAATCCCTGAGCTTGCAGAGGAACTTAAAAAATATAACATTGACCTGTATCTGTACTTCACGGGTGACGGTCCGTTCAAAGAGTGGAAAATCGGCAGAAGATTCGGTCTTACAAAGCACCGCAAAAATGCCGTGAAAACAAAATATGTCAGGAAATGGGCAAGTGTTCTTGAAGAATATGCTGTCCGCTACGGTGATTCGGTCAAAGGATGGTGGATTGACGGCTGTTACAGATGGATAGGATTTACTGACGAACATCTGCAGATGTTTGCTGATGCCGTTAAAAAGGGAAACCCTGATGCAATAATCGCGATGAATAATGGCCTTAATGACGTGCTTGTCAAGCAGCACCCGTCGGAAGATTTTACAGCGGGAGAGTATGAGGATTTCGTCTATGTTCCCGACAGAAGATTTTTTGACGGTGCACAGGCACATATTCTTGCACCTCTTGGTGTATCTCCGGACCCTGAAAGTCCGGGTCGGGCATGGTGCAGTAAGGGTGTCAAGTATGATGCTGATTATATGACGGACTATATCAAGAGGTGCAATGACGCAGGTGCGGTTGTTACGGTGGATATCCATATTGACAGAAATTTTGATTTTGATGAAGAACAGGTTACACTTCTTCATAAGGTAAGAGAAAAGCTTGGATGAGCAGTGTCGGCTAACGACACTGCTCTTTTTTATAAGTCAGCTTGAAAATCTCGCATAAACATATTGAAATTTTATATTAATATATGGTATAATACCATAAATAATGCGTCATTATGCGCTAAGTGTAAGGAAGTGACTGAATATGAAGTGCCCGTTCTGCGGTTTTTCAGAGAGCAAGGTTATCGACTCACGCCCGACTGATGAGGGTGAACGCATCCGCCGTCGCAGAGAATGTACGAGCTGCGCGAAGAGATTCACAACTTATGAGGTAATCGAAAGTGTGCCCATCATTGTTGTGAAGAAGGATAAATCAAGAGAGTCCTTTGATCGTGCAAAGTTATTCAACGGTCTTTTGAGAGCTTGTGAAAAGCGTCCCGTTTCTATCGATACAATCGAGAAAATCGTTGACGAAATCGAGCTTACTCTTCAGAATTCACTTGACCGTGAGGTTACTGCTACACGTATAGGCGAATTGGCAATGGATAAGCTTAAGGATACTGACGAGGTTGCCTATGTGCGCTTCGCTTCCGTTTACCGCCAGTTCAAGGACATAAACACATTTATGGATGAACTTGCAAAACTCCTTGGTGAGAAAAAATAAATTAAGTGAGATGATATTATGAGTAAGAAAGGTACAGCTGCAAAGGTTGCTTTAGGTGCTGCTGCTGTTATCGCAGTTGCAGGCAATCTCGCTTGTGATTACGCAATCAAGCGTCCCGATCCTTTGAAGGAAAAAAAGCCTGAAACACGGGAAGTATATATCAAACGCGCACAGACAAGAGAAAGAAATAACCGTAACTTCTACAATTGCGAGCCGGAAGATCTCTCGCTCAAGGCAATCAACGGCGACAATATGAGAGCATGGTTCCTTCCTGCTGAGAAAGAGTCAAAAAGATTTGTTATCTGCGTTCACGGTTACAAGTGCAACGGACCAGACGAATTCAGCCATATGGCACCGTTCTATCACAATGATCTCGGTTATAACTATCTTCTTCCTGACCTTACGGCTCACGGCAGAAGTGAGGGTGATTATATCGGATTTGGCGCTCCCGATGCAAAAAACATCCTTTTGTGGGTAGACTATCTTATAAACCGCTTCGGTGACGATATCGAAATCATTCTTCACGGTATTTCAATGGGTGCGGCAACAGTTATGAACTGTAACGAAATGTCACCGCCCGACCAGGTTAAAATTATTATTGAGGACTGCGGTTTCACAAGTGCATCCGAAATTATGAATCTTAAACTCAAGGATTTGGTAGGCTTCAAGTTTATGCCTGCTGTCAAAGTCGGCAGCCTCTTCAGTAAGCTTAAAGCAGGTTATTTCTTTGAGGAAAGCAATCCGCTTAAGAATATGAACAAGGCAAAGAATCCGATTCTCTTTGTTCACGGCGATCAGGATCAGGTTGTTCCGTTTGACCACGGAAAGCGCCTTTACGAGGCTTGTCCTGTAGAAAAGGATTGTCTGTGGGTTGAAAACACAACACACGCATTCAGCTATTACAATGCTAAGGATGAATACGAGGAGAAGATTAAAGCATTCATTGCAAAGCATATGGATAAAGAAGATTAATTAAACATAAAGGGCACGGAAGTGCCCTTTAAATTTGGAGGCACTCAGAGTCACAATGGCACTATACGAAGATTTATCAAAAGACGAATTACTTTCACTTAAAAGTGAACTTGAAAAGAAATATGAAGATTTCAAAAAGCTTGGTCTGAAGCTTGATATGTCAAGAGGTAAGCCGAACAAGGAACAGCTTGACCTCAGTAACGGACTTCTCGATGTTTTTACATCAGAGAATGATTTTAAAACAGTTGATGGCTTTGACACAAGAAACTATGGTCTTCTTCTTGGTATCCCTGAGGCAAGAGAACTCTTTGCTGATCTTATGGGGGTTGAACCGAAGAACGTAGTTATGTACGGAACTGCGAGCCTTACAATTATGTATGACTATATTTCACAGTGTATGGTTATGGGTAGCGGCGGTGAGCCGTGGATGAAGCAGGGCAGGATTAAATTCCTCTGTCCCGCACCGGGTTATGACAGACATTTCCTGATTCTTGAGCATTTCGGTATTGATCTGATTGCTATCAGAATGAAAGATGACGGACCTGATATGGATGCAATTGAAGAGTTGGTGAAAGACAGCAGTGTAAAGGGTATTTTCTGCGTGCCGAAGTATTCAAACCCCGACGGAATTACTTTCTCAGACGAGGTTGTAAGACGTTTTGCCGCACTTAAGCCGGCAGCGAATGATTTCAGAGTTATCTGGGATAACGCATATCTTGTTCACGATATTACAGATACTCCCGATGAGCTTCTCAATATTTTTGATGTCGCTAAGGAATACGGCAGTGAAGATATGTTCATTGAGGTCTGCTCAACTTCTAAGATCACCTTTGCAGGTGCAGGTGTTTCTGCTATTGCAGCATCAGAAAAGAACATTGATGCAATTCTCAGCAGAATGACGGTGCAGACTATCTCACACGATAAGATGAATCAGATGAGACACGTGAGATTCTTCAAGAATCTTGACGGTATCAAGGCTCATATGAAGAAACACGCTGAAATTCTCAGACCGAAGTTCGAGGCTGTAACAAACGGTCTTGCAAGAGAGTTTGAGGGTACAGGTATTGCACACTGGAAGAATCCGAACGGCGGATATTTCGTAAGTCTTTACGTTATGAAAGGTTGCGCAATGCGTGTCGGCGAGCTCTGCAAGGATGCAGGACTCACACTTACAACAGTAGGTGCAACTTATCCGTACGGTATTGACCCCTATGACAGTAACATCAGAATCGCACCGTCATTCCCTGAGCTTGATGAGCTTAACAAAGCGGTTGAGCTTCTTTGCGTATGTGTCAAGCTTGCGGCTGTTGAAAAGCTTTTGAAAGATTATGATATATAAAGAGTGGTTAAAATATGACTCGTCCGTTATATGATGTCAGAGAATTCCATACATTCCGTGAGCTTCTTACGCAAAGTATGGCGATCTACGGCAAAAGTCCCGCGTTCAAAGTGAAAAACGAAATCGGTCAGATTGTTGACGTGAGTTACAATCAGTATCACGATGACGTATTTTCTCTCGGCACGGCTCTGCTTGAACTCGGTCTTAAGGATTGCAGAATTGCCGTCGCAGGCGCAAGCAGCTATAAATGGTGTATGAGTTATATGGCTGTTGTCTGCGGCGTAGGCGTTGTTGTGCCGACGGATAAAGAACTTCCGTTTGCGGATATCAAGAGCATTCTTGAGGTTTCGGAATCAAAGGCGATTATTTTTGACAAGAAATTCGGCAAGAAGATTCTTGAACACCGTGATGAGCTTCCGAAGGATATGATTTACATCTGTATGGATAAACCCGAGGAAGATGATGTAATTCACTTGGATTCTCTTGTAAAAAAGGGTGCTCAGCTTATCGCTGACGGAAACGAAGAGTATATCGAAGCAAAGCCTGACAGTAATAAGCTTGCTGTACTTCTCTTCACTTCGGGCACAACGGGAATGTCAAAGGCTGTTATGCTCAGTAACCGTAATATATGCTCAGACATTATGTCGATTATGGGAATTGTTAAAATCAACAAGGGCGAAAAAATTATGTCCGTTCTTCCCATTCATCACACTTATGAATGCACGGTTACTTTCCTTTGCTGTGTATACGGTGGTGTAACAATCTGCTTTTGCGAAGGCGTGCGTTATATTACGAAAAACCTTGAGGAATACAAGCCGGATATCCTCATCGTTGTTCCTCTCCTTATTGAAAAGTTTTATTCGAGAATCAGGAAAGCACTTGAAAAAGAAAAGGGAGCAAAGGCAAAGATTAAAGTAGCAAGCAAGATTTATAAAGCGGCAAAGAAAGTCGGCGTTGATACAAGCGATCTCTTCTTCAAAAAAATCAAGGATGCTTTCGGCGGAAATATAAGGCTGATTATCTCAGGTGCTGCAGGCATTGACCCGAAAATTATCGAGGACATGAACAGCTTCGGAATCAAGACGTTCCAGGGCTACGGTCTTACGGAATGTTCACCGATTGTTATCTGCAACAGCGATAAAGAAAGCAAACACGGCTCGATCGGAAGACCGATTCCGAACGTTGAGGCAAAGCTCATAAATTGCGACGAAAACGGTATCGGTGAGCTTTGCGTCAAAGGTCCGATGATTATGCTCGGCTATTACAAAAACGAAGAAGCAACAAATTCTGTTTTTGATTATGACGGCTGGTTCCATACGGGTGACCTTGCAACGGTTGATAAGGACGGTTACTATTACATTCAGGGCAGAAGTAAGAATGTAATAGTTACAAGAAACGGCAAAAATATCTATCCCGAAGAGATTGAGGCACTTCTTCTTAAAGAAAAAGTTGTCAAAGAGTGTATGGTTGTCGGTGCTGAAAGTGATAAGGAAGATACAATTGTCAAAGCAAGGATTTTTCCTGATGTCAGTGCAATTTCAGCGGAAACAGGCAATATAAATGTTTCACGCGAAGAAATTGAAAAGGCAGTAAAAAAAGCTGTCCGTAATGTTAACAGTCAGGTTGTCGGTTATAAGGCAATCAAAGAAACTGAAATTATGGAAAAAGAATTTGCCAAAACAACAACGGCGAAAATTAAAAGAAATCAGTAATAATATAAATTCCCTTCTCATAGTTTGAAATGAGGAGGGATTTTTTATGCGCAAAAAAAGAAGGACAAAAAGCAAGGTGCAGAATAACACCGCGAAAAATATTGCAATCAAAACTGCAATCGGTTCGGGTGTAAGTCTGCTTGTCTTTTTTCTGCTTGCTCTTCTTGCAGGATTTGTTTTATGGAAAAACGATGCAGATACAAATTCTTTTAAATATGTAATATTCGCTTTGAGTGCTGTTGCAGGTTTTATCGGCGGTTTTGTTGCCGTAAGGCCTGTCAGAAAAAACGGCATCGCATTCGGAGCTTTGAGTTCTGTCTTTCCGTGTGCCGTAATTATCCTCGCATCCGTACTGATTGCAAAAAGCTCTGTTTCAATAACGGGATGGATTTTTATTGCACTTTACATTCTTTTTTCTGCAATCGGCGGAGTTGTTGCCGTAAATAAACGTAAATAAAGTTTACAAAATGCCGTTTGTTGTGTTAAAATAAAGAAAAACGCAATGGAGGCATGAACAATGGATTTTCAGGTTAAACAGATTTCTTCACTCAGTAAAGTTTACCTTGACGGTAAAGGTGAATTTTTTGAAATAAAAAAAGCTAAGGTTCTCAAGGGCGAACGTTTTTCTTATCAGATTGCTTATAAATCGGACGAAAGATTCACTTCAATCGTAAAAATTGAATCCGAGCTTGAAAAATACATAACTGTCCGTGCTGTCGGGAACGTTCCGTCGGAGCTTCCTTGCTATCCTGACAAGACTCTCTATGCAGAGCGTACCGAGCCGGGACTTTTTCCTGATGTTCTTTTCCCTGTTGAAAAAAGTCACTTTGTAAAACCGAATAATTGGTTCGGTTTATGGATAACGGTTGAGCTTCCCAAAGAAGTTGAAGCAGGAAAATACGATATCAAAGTAAAACTTTATAAGGATGAAGAAGAAATTTCGTCAAATAAATTAACTCTTACGGTTATTGATGCAGTTCTTCCCGAGCAGATGCTTATCAATACAGAATGGTTCCATGCGGATTGTATTGCAGACTACTTCAATGTTCCCGTTTTTTCCGAAGAGCATTGGACATATATTGAAAGCTTTATGGAAGCTTTCATTAAGTGCGGAAACAATATGATTTTAACTCCCGTTTTCACTCCGCCGCTTGATACGGATATCGGCGGTGAACGCACAACCGTACAGCTCGTTGACGTTAAAAAAGAAAACGGAAACTATTCTTTCAATTTTGATAAATTCCGCCGTTGGGTTGACCTTGCAAGAAAAGTCGGCATAAAGTATTTTGAAATTTCACATCTTTTCTCACAGTGGGGTGCTTTTGCCGCACCGAAGGTTATGGCAGAGGTTGACGGCGAATATAAGCGCATTTTCGGTTGGGAGACCGAGGCTGCAGGGGAGGAGTATACAGAATTTCTCCATACTTTCCTGCCTGAGCTTATTGATTTTATTGAAGAACTCGGCATCAAGGATGTAACCGTTTTCCACGTTTCCGACGAACCGAGCGAGGAGCAGATTGAATCTTACACAAAGGCAAAGAATGTTATTGAAGATATCCTTAAGGATTTCACTATTATCGATGCCCTTTCCGATTATGAATTCTTTGAAAAAGGATTTATTAAGCAGCCGATTCCCTCAACCGCAAACATTGAAGATTTTATCGAAAAAGGCTTCGAAAACCGCTGGACATACTATTGCTGCGGTCAGGGCGAAGATATGAGTAACAGATTTTTCTCAATGCCTCTTTCTGCAACACGAATCCTCGGTACACAGCTTTACATCCACGAAATTAAAGGCTTCCTTCAGTGGGGATTTAATTTCTACAACTCCGCCAAATCTTTAAGACACCTCAGTCCTTACGAGGTGACGGATGCGGATTGTGCTTTCCCGTCAGGCGACTCTTTCCTCGTTTATCCTTATGAAAACGGAGCGATTATGTCTGTCAGAGGTGAGGTTATCTTTGAATCCTTGCAGGATATGAGAGCGATGCAACTCCTTGAATCTCTCGTCGGCAGAGAAAAGATTCTTAAAAAGCTCAATAAAAAATTCGGAGATATCAAGTTCCGTTTCTATCCGAGAGGTACAGAAGCAACCCTCGCAATAAGAGAAACAATCAACGATATGATTGCAAAGAATATTTAAGTTATAAAAGCTCGGGCAGCCTTTGAAAACTGCCCGAACTTTTTATTTATCCTTGTAATTAAAGTGTATGAAAAGTACTTTTCGGCGTTTTTGAAAATAAAACGATAAAAATTCAAAAAACTTTCAAAAAGCACTTGATTTTTCTTCGGCTTGGTGATATAATACCTGAGCATTAAGAAATGTGCTGCTAGCTCAGCTGGATAGAGTGTTTGGCTACGAACCAAAAGGTCAGGGGTTCGAATCCCTTGCAGCACGCCAAAAGAACAGGAAACACTTCGGTGTTGCCTGTTCTTTTATTTTTTTATCGGCAAAAGGGATTCAAACACCGAGGGGGTGAGGAGCGTAAAAAGCAGTCCTCAAACCCGAATTTATGATTAATGATTTACGCAAATTTTACAGTTGATTAATTTTTTCTTCCGAACAATAAATAATCAATCAATAAGCATATCGTAGCAGGAATTAACGATAGCAAAACAATACATATACCTTCCCAAATACTTTCAAACCTTCCTCTCATCAGCAATGCTAATGAAACGCAGTAAGCACTTACCGTTGCTGAAGTTATGACAGTCATTCCTATTTCTATGCCTGTTTTAAACAGATAACTTATAACACTGCCTTTTCTTGAAATTAATGTAATAACAAAGGCAATTATCATAAGTATAGCTGTGCATATTATATTTGCTTCAATACCATCACCGATAAATTTTAAACAAAAACATCCTGCCAAAATGCCCGCAATTGCTTGGATTCCTGCTATACCTCTGATTCCTATTAGTTCTCCGATGTCTTTAAAAATGTACGCACACAAACCGACTATGTATGTGCTTAATATCGTTGTTTTGATTGCCTCAATTATAAATTCAAACAAATAAAATACTTTTAAATCCTCAGCAACAGACACTGCAGAATAATAATCAGTAAGTATATTGACTATCGGGATTTCTTCTAAAGTGTTTTTTATAAATTCTCCTGCTTGTTCCGGCATAATAACTCTGATAATTATTGCAATAAATGGAAACAATATTACCAAAAGTATAATCTGAGCAACAGAAGGAAACAGTTTTTCCTTTATGAAACTTTTTGTAAACAGAGATTTAAACATATAAAAACCCTTTCTTTATGAATAAAAAACACCCGACCGGGTCGGGCGTTTTTTATCAGTACACGTATGTAATCATATTTTTTGAGCCACAGTTGGGACAGATTTTTTCTCGTTTTTTCGGGTCTGAGCGCGTTATTACTTTGTATGCAAGGAAAATAAATCCTGCACCTGCGAGGAAGAGCAACATAAAAAAACCATATCCAGTCGTTTGTTGTTAATAACGGACCCGCCTTCATCTCCCCTGTGTAACCGCAACAAGTACACTTAGGGACCTGATGTGTTTGTTGTACATATTGCTGTTGCATTACAGATTGACCCTGTACAACTGCAGATTGACAATTCGGACACATTTTTGCACCATCTTCGATTTGACTTCCACATTTTTGACAAAACATACTTTTTCCTCCTGTATATTAAATTAATGCCCCAATCATTCGAACATTAACAATATATTACACCATATTTGGTGTAAAATCAATACACCATAAGTGATGTATTGTAATATTTTTTTGAGGTGTTGAACTTGAAGAAATATTACGAAATCATAAGAGATCTGAGAGAAGACAACGATTATACTCAAAAAGAAATAGCTGATGTGCTGAAAACTACTCAGCAGGTTTATTCGCGTTACGAAAAAGGCATTAATGAAATGCCAATCCGCCACCTGATTGAGCTTTGCAAATTCTATAACGTTTCGGCAGATTATATTTTAGGATTAGATAAAAAATAGTTTCGGGCAGGGATTTCTCCCTGCCCTTTTTTGTCTTACGATATATCGCAATACGCTCCATAAAAGATATCAACAAATTCGGGTTTGTCGAGATTAATATTCAATCTACATCGTAGGGGCGACCATTGGTCGTCCGTGGAAATTCTGCTTAATTCAACGGACGCGCAATGCGCGCCCCTACGCGCACAGAGATAGATTGTGCGAAATCAAAGA
>JAZSPL010000005.1:0-7022 GCA_045537435.1 Acutalibacteraceae bacterium | reverse complement strand
ATGTTATTGTTTTTAAATTTTCACATCTGTAAAACGGCCCGTTTGGTATTTCATAAGTTTTATCGTTTAATATGTAGTTCGATCCGCTACTACTATAGTGACAAATATCCAAAGATTTCGGTATTTCTATACTTTCTATAGGAGTAAAAGCAAACGCACCATGGCTAATTTCTACCAATGATTTTGATAATGTTACATCTTTCAACGAAGAACAATTATAAAATGCATTGTGATCTATCTTTGTTATACTGTCTGGAATATTAATACTCGTCAAAGAATTGCAATCATAAAATGAACAATAATTAATTACTTCAAGAGCTGTAGATAATACAACCGAAGACAGTGATGAACAATCATAATACGAATACGCACCAAGAGATGTCAATGTATCCGGTAAATGTGCAGATGACAGATTATTACAACTGTTAAATGCACCGTATCCGATTGACTCCAGAGTATTTGACAACTGACAGAAATACAGATTGTCACAATCCTTAAAAGATTCTTCACCTATACTTACAACATTATCCATCATCGTCACACCGATAATGCGGTCGTTGTTATAAAAAGCCCGATCTCCAATAGCTGTTACTTCTTCAGGAATGAGGACATACTGCTGCCAGCCGTTATACTTAGTGAGGACACCGTTCTCGATAACAAAGTTTACACTGTCATCATAAAAAACAGCCGTTCCGTCCCAATAAAGACTGTCATAATTAGCCGCACGGTACAGTGTTACACCGCTTGCGCTGACAGAATGAGGCTGACTGTAAGCTGCTGCAAAAGCAGCAAAGCTGATTGTCCTTTGATAAATGCAACAATCTCCACCCCAATTACACTCATAAACCGTTACACCACTATCAGACACACCAACAACCATCATCGTGTGCTGTGAAGCACCACAAGCCTGAATGATATCACCAACCAAAGCCTGTGACAAAAGCTCTTTAACGTTTGCTTCGGTCACTGCACCTGCTCCGCTGAGCTGACCTAACATTACAACATTCTGATTGTTTACATATTCATAACGCTTTTCGTTTTTATATGCCGCAGGCATATCGCAGTCAAAAATCTTGTTGAACGCAAAACGTGCAAAACCGAAGCACTGGATCGCTCCGCCATAGCTCTGGAAGAATGTTACACCCTGATTCGGAGGATATGCCGCCTGTAACTGACGGAACTTTTCCTGAATTGAGATACGGCTTTCTTCCTGTGTTGCAGTTGAAGATTCATCACCCTCGTTCATTGATGCCGGCCTTTTAACCTTACCTGCATCAATATCACGCTTGAGCTGAGTCATACAAAACTCGATGTATTTTTCATAAGTAAAGGTATTGATCAAAGCGATTGCTTGCTTTACTCTATCCTTGTCTGCAGAAGTTTTTGCCATTTTCAATGCGCTTTCAATAGTAACCTTAATTGAACGCACATAAGCTGAATAAAGGAGCTTGTATTCAGCAATATCATCGTCAGTTTTTGCAGTTCCTCTCAAAAATGCTGTTTTTCTGCTCGTTACAGCAATATTCAAGTCAGTTGTATATGTACTCAGGTAAATTGTCTGCGCAATTTCATCGCCCAACGCCCATGTATAAAGATACTTAACTGCTACTTTGAATACTGTGCTCACCAAAGTACCTGCTATTGTTGAACCAAAGCTAGCACCACTGTTAGCAGCATAAGCAATCGCAGAGTTAATTGCTTTTGTATATAATCCTGCAAACTTGTCACTGAGATAATGCTCAAAAACATAGCTAAAAACGCTTTTGTTCATATTTTCAAGAAGAAGTTCAAGATCTTCTTTCAAAACACTTCCTGAATCAAGTGAATTCTTAACATCATTGATTATGGTTTCTTCCAATGCTCTAAGAGCAAACACACTGATTATAAGTTGAGAGTAATCAACAACATCGCCAACTCGACTGATAATTTTATCCGAGTTGTCAAACATTCCGTCCGCAATCTGTTCAATTGTTGAATCAGTGAGCATTGTGCAATGCTTTTTAATATCTGAAACAAATGCTGCCTTTTCGGCGGTCGTGGCCAGTTTATATGTATCTTTAAGCATTCCGAATTCTGATTCAATCTGTTCTACTCCTGCCGCTAAAATGCTTTCGTTTTCACAAACCTCTTTCATTAAAGCTTCAATAGCCTCAGATCGGAATTTTTCTTCATATGATTGTGCTAAATTAAACCAAGAAAGAACTGTTGTACTATACATACTTACGCCTTCTTTAAGGCTATAAAGATATGAACCGACAAATGTACTGTAACTATCATAGCTTTCAATTACATCAGCGTAAGCATCTGTTGCTGTATTGAGCACAAGTGACTCACCCGAAGTCTGAAGATACTTCGGGTAGAGCTTAAACAGCTGATTGTAGGTCACACCGTACTTCGAGTAATACGGGTCCGTTGCTGCTTCAGCTTTTGTTGAAAACAAACCACCCAAATCAGGCAGTTCGAGTCCAACAAATCCGCTGAGTGGTGCGGCGGTAAGCATTATTACTACCACCATTAAAGATGCAAAAAGTCTTTTAATTGTTTTCATTTATGTTCCTCCCCAACTATTAAACTGAGAAATACTTATAATCAGTGACATTTTAACACAAATTTTCCAAAAATTCAATTATTTGATGTATTACATATTTAAACAAAAAGTATGATTAGTTCATTAAATAACTTTTAAATTTTTAATTATGGGCTTTATCGCGCAGTAAAAAGGCTGACAGAGTGACTCTGCCAGCCTTTGACTAATTATTTTTCGTTATCAATACCAAATCCAACCGAAGAGGACAATGACAATAATCCACTGCCACCAAGTGTATTGGACACTTACATCGCAAGTATCTGTTATTACATTTCCATACTCATCGGTTACTGTACAAGTAATTGTTGTATTACCCGTACCCTTTGTTGTAACCTTGCCGTTTTCGTCAATAGTTGCAACTGACGGATTTGATGACGAATATGAAACTGTGTAATTTACACCTTCATCAGCCTGGATATTAGGAGTAATTGTTGCAGAGTCCTTGTAGTTAAGTGAGAAGTTGTCGATCGCAACAGACTTCACCTTGCCGTGCTTCTTCATTACGGTAAGCTGAGCACTTGAACCGCCTGTCGATGCATCATTTCCTGACAGGATAAACACACCGTAAGTGTCATCGTCTACATTTCCGAACGAATAATCTGTGCCCATATAATCAAACGTTGCGTTGTCAACCAACGGATTAATGATAATCTGATCAATTCCTGCAGGGATTTCAAACATTGTGTAAGAATCATCTCCGCACTCCATCGGATAAGCTATAGCTCCTTCGATAGTGATCATATCGCTGTCACCGTAAATGTATCTGCTCGCATCGTATTTTTTAGCCAATTTAAAATACAGATCCACATCTCTCAACGCAATACAATCGATCGCAACACCGTAGCCGAAAGTAGACTCCGGAGCCTGATAAACCTTACCACCTGACATATAGAAGTAAGTTTCTATGGTCGGAAAATTGTTGTCATAAGCATAGATTCTTTCCTGACCGTTTACTACTTCGTATCTTAAGAAGTTGATTGCGTGACCGCCACTACCTCTTTTGAAACCAATTTGCAATTTACCTGTATTATCGTAACGGTGATCTTTTACATAGTCAACAACTTCATCCCAATCTGAACGAATATTGTTAACACCTGTCAAATACTTACTTCCACCTGCTACGCAAGCCTCGTCTCTATATCTACCTTGAATAGGTTGATAATAGCAGATCGGTTCTGTAACCTTTGAAGTTTTAGAAACTGTATAAAGCTCACTACTATCATCTATGCCTATGTGTGAAACATCTAATTCACCAAGATAATAACCTGAACTTGTAATAGACATACCAAAACAATGTCCACCTGCAGAATCACTATCTCCAAAGTTATCAAAACTATAAGTTTCTTCGCCAATATTATAGATATTATTTACGTTCCACACAGCATAGTAAGTACTGTTACCTGTCGGTTTCAGTGTTTTAACTCCACTTGTTGCCGAGCTGGATGTTGACCATCCATTATAGGTATAGCTGCTTCTTGTCGGTGTCGGGAACGTAAACGAATTTCCGCTTGCAGTCAAAACTGACGTCGGAGACACACTACCGCCGTTTGCATTGAGCGTTGTTTTGTAGAATGTTACCGATTTGGTTTCAGAAATATTTCCACTTGTATCTTTTACAGTTAAATAATATATGCCTGAAGACGAAATCGTTTTGGTTATGCTTGTTGAACTCGTTGATGTGTATGTGTTGTTTGCATAGTTCGAGGATGTTCCCCAATAGTAACCTGCAACACCAACATTATCACTCAAATTCAACGTAACTTTCTGGCTTGATTCAACATTGTTTGTTGAACTGATTGAGCCTGTCGGTTTTGTTGTATCAGCATATTCCCACACAGCATACATTGTTGTGTTTGATGTAATCGTTATGCTTGCACCAGCGTTGTATCTATCTCCGCTTACGCTGCTCTTAGCCCAACCTTTGAAAATTGAACCTGATTTACTGATAGCATTTGCAAGAGTAAAGCTTGGGTTCTTCGTGCTTGTTATTGAGTAGCTGTTCGCATACTGTGTGCTTGTCTGGCTTGTTGGTGTTGAATTACCACCATTTTTATTGTAAGACAAAATCAAAGTCCTGCTGTACAAACCATAAAACGTGGTATTTGAACTGATTGAATACGAACTTACTGCACTTGCATTTGCACTTGTTGAAGTTGACCATCCACACTTCGTCCAACCGGTATATGTATTCTGACTCGGCGCCGTTACTGTTCCACCCGTTGCATTATTATAAATTGTTACACTTGCTGTTCTGCTTTGCTGTGTTGTTCCGTTATAATCTATAAAGGTTGCTGTGAGTGTCTTTTTATAAATTGCATAAAGTGTTACATCGCCGGATCCCATTTTAAGTGATGACAACCCGGTTGTCGCATTCGGATCTGTGTTCCAACCAACAAATGTCCATCCTGACTTTGTTGCGGTTGGTGATAATGAAATTGCAGAACCTTCTTCTACAACTGCAGTCGTCTTCGTTGCCGATGTTCCTCCGTTTCGACTGTAGTTATAGGTTACAGTATGTGATTCTACATTGTCTTGCCAGTGTGCATAAAGTGTTGTGTTTCCGGTTATTGTTGTAGAACTTGTCACCTTTGTTCCACCGGTTGCAGAGGTATACCAACCTAAAAATGTTGCATTACTCTTTGTTGCTGTTGCTAATGTTCCTGCTGTAGGATTTGACCATTTAGCATACAGTGGCAAATCTGCATTCCCTGAATATGTAGATCCTGAAGAATAGTTTGTGCCTGTTCCGCTCGAGTTTGTATTCCATCCGTTAAATGTACACAATACCTTTTTAGAAGATGGTAAAACTGAACCACCGTTTGCATTATATGTAATCGTATACTCTTTGATCGGAACAGTCGTAGAAAGAGTTAAGTTTGTTCCGTAATCTTTACTTTGGGATGACGGCGCACCCGTTCCTCCGTTTGCGTTATATGACACAGTATATACTTTGCCGAATTTAAACGGAATCGTTCCTGTGTTTGATGAATTATAATACTTAACCCCAAACTTGTATGTAACTCCGGCAGTCAGGTTGTATTGCAATCTAAAGTTGTTACCATCTCCACTGTCATCATCACTTGTTATTACCGAGCCTGAAGCATTATATAAATAAACTCGTGTATCAGAACTACTTGTAGAATATATTACATAGTTACCGGTTTCAGAGGGAGTGAATGTATAATAAACTTCCTCTCCACCTTCTGAAACAACAGCTTCATAAGAAGCATTTGCAATCATCTCAATTATATCGCGACTCCACACCGCATAATAAGTGCTGTTACCTGTCGGCTTAAGTGTCTTAACGCCACTTGTTGCCGAGCTGGATGTTGACCATCCATTATAGATATTGTTGCTCTTTGTCGGTGTCGGGAATGTAAATGTGTTTCCGCTTGCAGTCAAAACTGACGTCGGAGACACACTGCCTCCGTTTGCATTGAGTGTTGTTTTGTAGAATGTTACCGATTTGGTTTCAGATACATTTCCACTTGTATCTTTTACAGTTAAATAATATGTGCCTGAAGACGAAATCGTTTTCGTTGTACTTGATGAACTTGTTGATGTATATGTGTTGTTTGCATAGTTAGAGGATGTTCCCAAATAGTAACCTGCAACACCAACATTATCACTAAAACTCAACGTAACTTTCTGGCTTGATTCAACATTGTTTGTTGAACTGATTGAACCTGTCGGTTTTGTTGTATCTACGTATGACCAAATCGCATAATAGGTGCTGTTACCTGTCGGTTTCAATGTTGTTACTCCACTTGTTGCCGATTTGGATGTTGACCAACCGTTATAGGTATAGTTGCTTCTCGTCGGCGTCGGGAATGTAAATGTATTTCCGCTTGCAGTCAAAACTGACGTCGGAGACACACTACCGCCGTTTGCATTAAGCGTTGTTTTGTAGAATGTTACCGATTTGGTTTCAGAAACATTTCCGTTAGTATCTTTTACAGTTAAGTAATATGTGCCTGAAGACGAAATCGTTTTTGTTGTACTTGTTGAGCTCGTTGATGTGTATGTGTTGTTTGCATAGTTAGAGGATGTTCCCCAATAGTAACCTGCAACACCAACATTATCACTAAAACTCAACGTAACTTTCTGGCTTGATTCAACGTTGTTTGTTGAACTGATTGAACCTGTCGGTTTTGTTGTATCTACATATGTCCACACAGCATAGTAAGTACTGTTACCTGTCGGCTTCAGTGTTTTAACTCCACTTGTTGCCGAGCTAGATGTTGACCATCCATTATAGATATTACTGCTCTTTGTCGGTGTCGGGAATGTAAATGTATTTCCGCTTGCAGTCAAAACTGATGTCGGAGATACACTACCTCCATTTGCATTGAGTGTTGTTTTATAGAATGTCACTGATTTGGTTTCAGAAACATTTCCGCTTGTATCTTTTACGGTTAAATAATATGTACCTGAA